>NZ_JAHXBG010000012.1 GCF_020103725.1 Hyalangium gracile
GGCCTCGTCCCTTCTGCATCCCTCCAACGTAGGCCCCTCCCGGCTCTTGTGTCAGGAACTTTTGCCTACCTACTTAGGAGGTGCGCGTCCGGCTGGAGCTCCAGGGGCGCTCAGGAGAGGCGCTGTCGCTCCAGGTGCCGAGCTCTCTCGGGGCCGGCCATGACTTCCGGATCGTCTCGGACGTGGAGGCCCGGGATGGCGCGGGAGCCCCTGTCCCGGTGGTCGTCCGCTCGCTCAATCACTGGGAGTTCCAGGTGCCGGCGGATGGTCGGCTCGTGGTCAGCTACCGGGTGAGGACCGATGTCGAGGCGCACGGGCTCCAGCTCGGCCAGTCGGGCGGCGGAGAGATGCCAGCGTTGGACGAGCGCCAGCTCTTCCTCCCGGGCGCCCTGGTGCTCCTGGCTCCGCCGAAGACTCATGCCGTGCGGGGGCCCATCCCCGTCGAGTGGCAGCTGCCTCCCGGCTGGCAGGCCCTCACGCCCTTTGGGGACGCGGCGCCGGATCTGCCTGCCCTCCTCGACAACTACCTGGCGGCCGGGAAGTTCAGCCTCGCGACGACGCAGGTGCCTGGAGGGCTTCAGCTCGACATCGCCTGGTTCGGGGAGGGAGATGTGGCCCGGTCGGAGCTCTCTCCCAGGCCAGCGAGCGCTTCTTCGAGGACGGCCCTGCCCGTCGGCTCTCCTACGACGGTGGGATGGTGGTGGCGTTCCTCTGTGACGTGGAGCTGCGCTCGCGAGGGCTCGGTTCGCTGGAGCGCTTCCTCGACGACCTTCCTCCAGGACGTCACGTCGAGGGATGGGGGCTCAGGACTTCGCCATGCGGATCTTCTGCTCGCTCTTCTCGCGGCAGAACGTGCAGAAGGTGGGCTCGCCCTGGCCGAACGACGGCGTCCAGGGCGGGTACATCGAGCAGCGCGGATCCAGGCAGTGGTGCAGCTCCCACAGGTGCCCCAGCTGGTGCAGCGCGTGCCGCGCCACCGGCTTGAACCCCACCTCCAGGTCCTTGTACCCGGCGCTGGTGATGATCGCCTTGTCCTTGCCGAACTTCGAGAAGCCGTTGGTCGGCGCGGTGCCGCTCGGCAGCTCGCGCTCCTTCAGCTTCCGGGCCGTCAGGTACAGCACCTTGTCGTCCTTGTAGGCCCGAATGCCCTTCACCGCATCCAGCAGCTTCTCGGCGTCGAGCGGCTCGGGAAAGCCCGCCGGCAGCTCCACCTGGCCGGAGTGCTCGCTGCCCACGCCGAACGCCGTGTAGAGCGTTCGGCTGAACTTGGCCAGCTGCTTGTCATCGTAGGCGTCCAGCGTCACCACGCGAATCACGGAGCATCTCCTCGGCCACTACTCGGTCTCACCCTCGGGCTTCTTCTTCGGCGGACGGCCCCGCTTCTTCGGCGCCGCCGGCACCGCGGCCTCACCCTCGGGCTTCGGCTTGGGCGGACGGCCCCGCTTCTTCGGCACCGCGGGCGCCGCCGCGGCCTCACCCTCGGGCTTCGGCTTGGGCGGACGGCCTCGCTTGCGCTTCGGAGGCTCACCCTCCGCGCCCGCCTCGGCGGCGGCCGGCTCGCCCTCCGCCTTGGCCGTCTTCTTCTTGGTGGCCTTGGGCGCCTCCTCCTCGTCCTCGGAGGCGGCTTCCTCGCCAGAGGACTCCTCCTCCTCGGGCGGGGCCTCCTCCTCGTCCGGAGGCAGATCCAGCTCGCCGTCCAGCCCCAGCAGCCCGCCGTCCAGCCCCAGGTCCTCGTCATCCTCCCCGCGCGGCTTGAACTCGGCCACGGTGCGCTTGGGCCGCTCGCGGCCCGGCGGGAAGAGGACGATGTCGATCGAGTCCTCGGCGTTCACCTCGGGGATGTTGAGCGCGGCGGCGACCTCGGACACCAGCAGGTGGCGCGCGTTGTCGTAGAGCTCGCGCTCCTTGGTGGGCAGCGGCCGCAGCTCGCTGAGCACCTGCAGGCCCTTGACCACCTCGGCCAGGCCGAGGATGCCGCCCTGGGTCATCCGGTCCAGGTTCGTGCGGGCGCGCTGCTTCCAGTCCAGGTCCGCCTTGTCGCTGTCCGAGCGCAGGAAGGAGTAGATCTCCTCCACCTCCTCGGGCGTGGCCACCTTGCGCACGCCAATGGTCTGCACCTTGGCCTGTGGCACCATCACCACCGCGCCGTCTTCCTCCCGGCGCATGGTGACGAAGGTCAGCTTCTGACCGGCCACCTCCTTCACGTCGATGGCCGAGACGAGGCAGACCCCCTGGTTCGGGTACACCACCCGGTCACCGACCGCGAGCTGAAGTCCTTCTGGCATGTCCCCCTCGAGGGCGAAAGCAACGAGCGCGCAAGCATCGGTCGTAGCACCGAGCGCCGCCGGATGCCACGAGTTTACCGAGCGAGGGCCGCCGTGCGCGCTTCAGAACGTTGGCCCGCCAGCACCGCCCGCATCACCTCGTGCAGGCGCGCGTCCACCTTGGCCTCGAGCTCCGCGTCGGTGGGCTCCCGCTCCGGCTGCGCCACCACCCGCGAGGACAGCCCCACCGTCCCCGCCACCGCCGCGCTGAACACCATGATCGTGAGCCACTTCTTTATATGAGGCCTCCTGTCGCGCCCGCCGGGACGGGCTTTCCAAGCGACAGGGTAGGGAAGGCGCTCGGTTGATCAATTTTTCGGCTACAAGATGCTCCACATTGCTACAGGGGGCCACACCCCGCCCAGGCGCTCAGCAGCCCTGGGGGCGGCCACCCGGCACGGGCAGCACCTCCACCGCGAGTGCGCCCGCATTGTCCTCCAGGTCATCATCCGGGAAGGTGAAGCGCAGCCAGGAGGCGCCGGTGAAGCGGGTCGTCCGCCCGGTCTCCACCACCCGAGCAGCCCCTCGCTTCCAGGGCGCCCCCTCGTCCGCGCTGCACCCGCCTCCCTGGAGGACGAGGGCCCTGCCCACCGCTTCACCCTGGATGCCCTGGGTGCGAGCGGGGCGGGCGGTGTCCCTCAGGCGGACCTCATAGGTGGTGGCCGCATCCAGGCCGTGCAGGGTGAAGCTCTGCTCGGGGCGAGGGGTGAGCGCGTGCTGCCGCGCGTCCACCATGACGGTGGCGCCGGTGCCGCTGCGCGTCTCCTGCACGCGCACCTGGAGGCTGCCCACGCCGCCCTTCGGCGCCGCCTCCGGAACGAAGAGGTAGAGCGCGAACGCGTTGCTGATCTGGATCTCCTGGGGCCCCACCATGCCGAAGGAGGCCCGCGCCAGCAGCCCCGGGCCACCCTCCAGGAAGTAGATGACCGTGTCGCTCGGGCCCCCCGCGACATGGCTCGCCGCCAGCGTCCCCTCGGTCCTCAGGGAGTAGGTGCGCGAGGGATCCAGCCGCAGGCGGGCCGCGGTGGAGGGGGGCACCAGGAAGGCGTGCTGGGAGGGCCGCAGCTCGAAGGCGGGCAGCGGGAAGCGGCCCTCGGTGGGGACCCGGGGCGCGGAGGCCGAGGAGGGGGTGCCCGCCTGGGGCGGCGAGCTGGGGCGCGGGCGCGAGGGCAGCAGCTGCGCGCGCACGGCCAGGGTGGCGCCCTCGTCCGCCTTGACGCGCTGGCTCCAGGACTCCATGCCGATGGCGTGGACCTCGATGAGGTGCTCGCGGTCCGCCGTCAGGGGGATGAGCGTGGGCGTGTGGTCCGCGAGCAGCTGCCCGTCCACCCACACGGAGGCGCCCTGGGGCGTGGAGGTGAGCTCCACCGAGAACGTCTTGGCGTCCTCCCCGGTGAGGATGAGCACGGCGGCCAGGAGCGCGGCGAGCACGGGCGCGCCGAACAGCACCCAGGACAGGGGGGACAGCCGCCGGCGAGCAGGCTCCAGCGGCTCCGGGGGAGGCGGCGTCACCGCAGGCAGCGCGCGCCCGTACGAGGGCGTCCGGGGGCGGAGCGGATCCGCCGGCAGCCCCTTGCTCCACAGCTCGAGCTGGCCCAGGAAGTCCGGCGGCAGGCGCACCGGGCGCCCCTCGGCCACCAGCTCCGACTCGAAGAGGTAGCCCATGAAGTGCGCCAGGGCGCTGGCGGGGAAGTCCGGGGCCACCGTGTGCAGGTACGTCTCGAGCGCCTCGCCGAACGCCTCCGCCGAGGGGTAGCGCCGCTCGCGCTCCACCGCCAGCGCCGTGAGCAGGATGTTCTCCAGCTCCTGGGGCAGGCTGGGGTTGATGGCGCGCGGGGCGGGGAAGTCGCCGCTGGTGATGCGCCGCAGCACCTCCATCCGCTCGCCCTCCCAGGGCAGCTTCCCGCAGAGCATCTCGTAGAGCACCACGCCCGCGGCGAAGATGTCCGCGCGCGCATCCAGCTCGCGGCCCCGGGCCTGCTCGGGCGCGAAGTACAGGTACTTGCCCTGGGCCGCCGTGGCCTCCGGCTCCATGCGGCTGGCGAGCCGGGCCCGGGCGATGCCGAAGTCCACCAGCTTCACCTGCCCCTCGTAGCCCAGCAGCACGTTCTGCGGACTCACATCCCGGTGGACGATGTTGAGCGGGCGCCCGGTGTCATCCAGCCGGTTGTGCGCGTACGCCAGCCCCTGGAGCATCTCCGTGGCGGCCAGCAGCGCCAGCGGCACCGGGAGCACCTCCAGGTGCTTCTCCTTGGCGCGGCGCAGCACCTTGGACAGCGGCTGGCCGTGCACCCACTCCATGGCCAGGTAGTACTCGCCGTCCACCTCGCCGAAGTCGAACACCTGGGCGATGTTGCCGTGGCTCAGCCCCACGGCGATGCGCGCCTCGTTGATGAACATCGAGATGAAGGCGGCGTTGTCGGCGTAGTGCGGGAGGATCTTCTTGATGACGACGTGCTTGGTGACGCCCGCGGCGGCCGTCATGCGCGCGAGATAGAGCTCCGACATTCCGCCCACCGCGATGCGGTCGAGCAGCAGGTACTTGCCGAACTCCTGGCCCCCGGCAGGCAACAGCACGTTCGTCTTGGCTCCTTACAGGCAGGCTCCGCGCAGGGCTTGCTTCACTGGATGACCCTCGCGCGGAGCCGGCAGACGCTATCATGCGGACCCGACCGACCTGTCCTGAGAGATCTCCGGTGAACTTGCCTGCCCGCTTTCTATTGCTCGGCCTCCTGCTCGCCTCCTCCGGGGCGCTGGCTGGGCCCGCCGTCCTGCTCTTCCCCGCGCTGGGGCGGGGCACTGGGGTTTTCCTCCAGGGGCGGGTGCTGAAGGAGGCGCCCACCCGGGGCAGCTCCGTGCTGTCGCGCAACCTGCGCCGGCTCACCGCGCCCAACTGGAAGGGCGCCAAGGTGGAGGTGTCCTTCCAGGGCCTCACCACCACGGTGACGAGCGGGGATGACGGCAACTTCGAGGTGACCCTCCAGCCCGTGCCGGGCGCCACCTTCCCCACGGGCTTCTACATGGCCGAGGCGAAGGTGGCCGGCGCCAGCGCCCAGGCGCGCGTCGAGGTCGTCTCGGACACCACGCCCTTTCTGGTGGTTTCGGACTTCGATGACACGCTGGCCGTCACACAGGTGGTGAAGAAGGCGAAGCTGCTCGAGTCCGCGTTCTTCAAGGACTCGGACACCCAGGAGGTGGTGGCGGGGATGTCGGCCTTCTATGGGTGCCTGAAGGCGCCGACGTCGCCGGCCTTCGCGCTGGTGAGCGGCTCGCCCCTCCAGTTCGTGCCGCGCGTGTCGGCGTTCCTCGGGCGGCATGGGTTCCCGCCGTTCGCGCTGTACCTGAGGGACCTCGGCCCGGGGACGCTCTCCAACTACAAGCAGCCCGCCATCCGCCGGCTGCTGCAGCAGTTCCCCCAGCCGGTGGTGCTGGTGGGGGACTCGGGGGAGAAGGATCCGGAGGTGTACGCGCAGATCCGCGAGGAGTTCCCCGGGCGCGTGAAGGCCATCTACATCCGCGACGCGGGCCACGCCGAGGACGCCAGCCGCTTCAAGGACATGATCCTGTTCCGCGAGGCCAGCGATGCCGCCGCGCACGCCGCGACGAGCGGGCTGGCCAACGCCGAGTGCGTCGCCACGGCGTTCCCCGCGACGGCGCCCACGGTGGAGAAGACGGCTCCATGAGGAGAGCCGGGCCGGGACTGCTCCTGGCGGCGCTGGTGCTGGGGGCGGGGTGTCGGGAGGAGAAGCCGGCCGCGCCGCTCTCGTCCCTGGCGCCAGCACCGATGGCTCCGCTCGCCGCCGATCCGGTGGACGCGGGCGGACCACCGGATGATGCGCTGTTCCGCATCGCCCACGCGGAGGTGTACGGCGAGGAGGTGCCCGAGAAGGCGCTGCGGCTGGAGCTGGCGGGCGAGTCCGTCCGGCTCGCGGGAGAGGCGTTCCGGCCGGTGAACCCCGGCGAGCTGGCGCGGCTGACCGAGCGCCTCCGGGGCAAGGCCGTGCTCGTCGTGCCGGACGCGGACACGTTCTTCGCGCAGGGCTCCGAGCTGCTGGAGGCGCTGCGGGACCAGGCGGGCGAGGTGTGGCTGAAGCACCCGGACGCGGCGGTGGCCTACCGGCTCGTCCTGAGGGACGAGGACGGCTTCCGCGCGTGGCTGGCGGAGGTGGCCCCGGGCAAGCTGCGCATCATCCAGCGCTCGGACGGCTTCGAGCTGTCCACGAGCGTGGGCAAGCTGCCCGGAGCAGACCCCAACGGCCCGTCCGTGCCCGTGCGAGGCGGCAAGCAGGACATCGCCACGCTGCGCAAGGGGCTGGAGCGGCTGAAGGGGCGCTTCAAGACGGCGGAGGACATCTGTCTGGTGCCGTCGTTCGGGACGGAGGTGGCCCAGGCCGCGCGCGCGCTGAGCGGGGTGTACACGGCGCCGGGCGAGCCCCTCTTCGACACGCTCTGTCTGGTGTACCCCAACCCCCCGAGGCGCTCGGACGGGGGGTAGGGGCCGAGGGCTCCGCCGCCTGCTGAAAGGGTTGAGACGGAAAGGCCCGGCGCTTACTGGCTCGGTGATGCGACGCGCCACACCTTGCCCGGGTTGCGGCGCATACCGAGGGAGGTTCCCGATGGCCGTCGTCTCCGAGACTCCGCAGTCCACCGAGCTGCCCACGGGGGGCGCGTTCCTCCTGCAGGAGGTGGGCTCGCAGCGCATCGTCACGCCGGAGCTGTTCACCGAGGACCAGCGCCTGTACCTGAAGACGGCGCGACAGTTCATCCGTGAGCAGGTGCTGCCGCAGACGGACCGCATCGAGTCCAAGGATAACGCGCTGCTGAGGGAGCTGCTGCGTCGCGCGGGCGAGCTGGGGCTGTTGATGATCGACATCCCGGAGGCCTACGGCGGGCTCGGGCTGGACAAGACGACGTCGCTGCTGCTGGCGGAGGCCATGGGGGCGCAGGGCTCGTGGTCGGTGACGTTCGGGGCGCACACGGGCATCGGCTCGCTGCCCGTCGTGTGGTTCGGCAACGAGGCGCAGAAGGCGAAGTACCTGCCGAAGCTGGCCATCGCCGAGTGGGTGGCCGCGTACGCGCTGACGGAGCAGGGCAGCGGCAGCGACGCGCTGGGAGCGAAGACGAAGGCGGTGCTGTCTCCGGACGGCAAGCACTACGTGCTCAACGGCTCCAAGCTGTACATCACCAACGCGGCGTTCGCGGACGTGTTCGTGGTGTTCGCGAAGGTGAACGGGGACCGGTTCACGGGGTTCATCGTGGAGCGGGGGACGCCGGGGTTCACCGTGGGCCCGGAGGAGCACAAGATGGGCATCCGGGGCTCCTCGACGTGCCCGCTCTACTTCGAGGACGCGCGCGTGCCGGTGGAGAACGTGCTGGGCGAGGTGGGCCGGGGGCACAAGATCGCCTTCAACATCCTCAACTACGGGCGGCTCAAGCTGGGCGCGGGCGTCATTGGTCCCATGAAGTACCAGCTGGAGAACGCGCTGCGGTTCGCGCAGGAGCGCAAGCAGTTCGGCACGCCCGTCGCGCGCTTCCCGCTCACGCGCGAGAAGTTCGCGCGCATGGCCATGCTCACCTACGCGCTGGAGTCCATGACGTACCGCACGGCGGGGCTGGTGGACGCGCGGCTGACGGGGAGGGACAGGCACGCGAAGGACTACGACGCGCATGTGATTGCCTCGATCGAGGAGTACGCCATCGAGTCGTCGATCATGAAGGTGTTCGGCTCGGAGGCGCTGGGGCAGCTCGTGGATGACGCGGTGCAGATCCACGGCGGCGCGGGCTACATCGAGGAGTACCCGGTGGAGCGGGCCTATCGCGACGCGCGCATCAACCGCATCTTCGAGGGCACCAACGAGATCAACCGCATGCTCATCGCCGGGCTGCTGCTGAAGCGCTCGGTGAAGGGCGAGCTGCCGCTGCTGGCGGTGGCGCAGTCGGTGGAGGAGGAGCTCACCCAGGGGACGCTGCCTCGGGCGCGCCGGGAGGATGCGCTCGCCGCGGAGGAGCGGGCCGCCGAGTGCCTCAAGCGGATGGCGCTCTACGGCCTCAAGGTGGCGGCGGAGACGTTCGGCACCGAGCTGGAGCAGCACCAGGAGGTGCTCGCCGGGCTGTCGGACGTGGTGATGGACGCGTTCGCGCTGGACTCGATGGTGACGCGCGCGAGGCAGGCGGGAGCGGACGGGGCGCTGGACGCCACCCAGGTGGCCATGACGCGGCTGTATGGGATGGACGCGATGGCGCGCTCCTTCGAGCGGACGCGGCGGGCGCTGTGCGGCTCGGCGCAGGGCGGGGCGCTCCAGGCCCACCTGGCGAAGGTGGCGCCGCTGCACCTCTTCACGCCGTACAACCCGGCGGAGCTGCGCGAGACGGTCGTCACCGCCCTCGAGCAGGCCGGCGGCTACCCGCTATAGCTCACGGTGAAGGCTGGGCATCCAGCCAGCGGAGGGCATCCTCGTAGGAGAAGGCCCTTCCCAGAGCGCGGAGTGCCCTCCACTCCTCTCCCTTGTCCTCGACAGCGATGACCGCATTGGCATCGCGCTCGACAGCAAGGGCCATCCACCAGTCCGTGGTCATGGGGACGCGTGAGGCCGGGAGCGTCGTGCCCTCCGGGAGCTTCGCCTTGACGCTGGAGAGCTTGGCGGCCTTCCAGAGCTCGCTCGTGAGGAAGCGCTGGTTCAGCATCTCGGCCCATGTCTCGGCGGTGGTGCGATCGAGCCGCGCTTCGACGACCTCGATCCCATTCTGGGCGAGGAAGGTGTCGATGAGCTGCTGCGAGAATTGCGTGCCCGTCTTCTCACGCACCTGGCGGCAGATCTCCAGGTGGACCTGCGCGGGCACGACGACCCGGATCCCCTTGGGGCCAGCTCGCTTGACGAGCTCGCGAATGTCCGCCGGGCTCCGAGCCACGTTGCTGTCGAGCCAGAGGGTCGGACTACTCATCGCCCTTCTTCGCCTCCGGATCCGCCAGGAGGGCAGTGAGCTGGTCCTCGGGCCAGGCCTCCCAGGCGCGCTGTCCCTTGAGGAACCAGAGATGCCCACCGTTGGCGAGGTTCAAGTCGCCCCGCATGACGGCGGGGAGCTGGGTGTAGCCGTCACGCGTCACCCACTGCGCCTCGGCTCCCTGACCCTTTGCCCGCTCCTCCAGGTCACGTCGGTTCGTGTCGTCAGTGACAGGAGCGCGTGTGACCACGGTCTCCCCAGCGGCGCCCCGAGAGAAGCGGATGACGCTCGGCCCATCATCGAAGGTGGGAACGTGGCTCTCGATGATGACCTGATCTCGAAGCCCTGCGTTGATCTGCTCGCGTAGCAGCTCCTTGAAGAGGCCTTGGTTGGTGCTATCGAGGCTGAGTTCCGGTTCTTCGATCGCCAGGATGCTGGACTTGAGCAGTACGGTGGCGGCGCAGAGCCGCACCAACTGTTGCTCGCCCGAGCTGAGCTCTCTCAGGGCCAGAACGGATCTTCCCCGCTCCTCGAAGGTCAGCTCCGCGGCACCGTTGGCGGTGAGCCGATCCACCGATACCTCCCGGCCACGGAGGGTCACGAACCGCTGCATGATCTGGGTGAAGGTGCGCCAGCGATCCCGCTCCTGGGGAGAGAAGGAGGTCCTCAACCGGAAGAGCGCTTCCGCGAGCCGGACATCAAAGCCTTCCGCCGTCCTTTCATGGCCTGGACGCACCGAGCCACGACGGTGAGAGTCCAACCCCAGGTATGGAGCGCTGCCCGGACCGAAGGGGGTCTCGATCCAGGTCAGAAGCCGATCTCTTCTATCAGCCGGCTGCAGCATCATGGAGAAATCCGGGGGGGAATCCCCTTCTCGCTTGATGCCAAACGCTGCGTGCAGGCGGACTTGGTTGCCTGCGGGAGTGAACCTTACGAGCAGCACTCCTAGCCGTTCATCCGCGAAGTGTGCCTCAAGATCGGTGGGGCCTTCGGCACCAGCAGGGCGATCCCTGAAGGCCAATCCCCACTCTTCAGCGCCCCCGGAGTGCCAGGCGAGCGTCAGATCGCGCCCCGACTTGGCCTCTTCTTGGCTCAGGTACTTCACTAGGGAGTCGAAGAACAGATCCAGCGCAGCCAAAGCATTGGATTTGCCTGTGCCGTTGTCCCCGTGAAACGTCGCGATCGCGTCCGGTTCTGCTGTGCCACCACGGAAAGGGATCACCGTCCGCGTGGTGAAGGTGCGGAAGTTGGTGATCGCGAACTGCTCGAGACGAAGCGAGGGACCTGTGCGTGCAATGGTCGGAGTGATCGACACGTCGAGAGCATAGGCACGCTCCCATGGCTCGTCACGATTCGTGATGGCGAGCAGGAAGCCCGTAGAGCGGTTGTTTTCATGCGTAAACTCCTGAAGTCACAGGGGTTCTTCTTTTCGTGTACCCGTGTCACGCCTGCGCGCGCTGACTCGTCTCCCGGGCGAAAAACAAGGAGAGAGCATCATGCGCGTCGTCATCCTGGGGGGCGGTTATGCAGGGCTCAGCTGTGCACTTCGGCTCGCGCGTCGCACGCGCGGGCAGGTCGCGGTCACCCTGGTGAGTGCCAGCCCGTGGTTCGTGGATCGCATCCGGCTGCACCAGCAGGCAGCCGGGCAGCAGCTGGTGCAGCGGGAGCTCGCCGAGCTGGTGGCGGGCACGGGCGTCACCCTGAAGATTGGTCGCGTCACGCGCATCGAGCCCAGAGGCCAGGTGCTCCTGGGCGACGAGCGGCTGCCGTTCGATCAGCTCGTGGTGGCGCTCGGCTCGCAGGTGGACCGGGACGGCGTGCCCGGCGTTCGTGAGCACGCCTTCACGCTGGACGCGGCCTCCTCCGCGGAGCTGGCCGCGCGCCTGCCGTCCATCGCGGCGCGGGGCGGCCACCTGGTCGTCATCGGCGGAGGGCTCACCGGCATCGAGGGCTCGACCGAGCTGGCCGAGGCGTACCCAGGCCTCCGCGTGACGCTGCTCTCCTCGGGAGACGTGGGCGCGGACCTCTCGGAGGCCGGGCGCAACCACCTGCACGGAGCCCTGCGCCGGCTCGGCATCACCGCCGCGCAGGGGCAGGTGCGGCGGCTCCACTCAGGCTCCGTGGAGTTCGCGGACCGCACCGTGCCGTTCGATGCCTGCCTGTGGGCCGGCGGCTTCGTCGCTCCGGAGGTGGTGCGCCAGTCCGGGCTGCCCGTGAACGCTCGAGGGCAGCTCCTGGTGGATCCGTCCCTGCGTGTCCTCGGACACGAGAACATCCACGGAGTCGGTGATGCGGCAACGCCCGTCGATCCGCCTTCCGCCATGCTCATGGGCTGCAAGACCGCCATCCCCATGGGCATTCATGTGGCCGAGAACCTCGCGCGGCTCGCCCGAGGCCAGGACGTACTGCCCTTCGACTACCTGGACGCGGCCTTCTGCATCAGCCTGGGTCGCCGGGATGGGCTCGTTCAGCCCTACCGGAAGGACCGCTCGCCCACGCCCTGGGTGATGTCGGGGCGCCCGGGCGCCTGGGTCAAGGAGGCGATCTGCCGCATCGTCATCGGCACCCTCCAGATCGAGCGGATGGGCCTGCGCCTCTACGCCTGGCGAAAGACGGGCCGGAAGCTCTCGCCTGTCGCCTCCGAGCAGAGGACACTGGCGGCATGACGGACGGAGCCCTGCAATCGTTCGAGGCCCACCGGCCCTCGATGTTCGCCATCGCCTACCGGATGCTCGGCTCGGCCGCCGAGGCCGAGGACATCGTCCAGGAGGCCTGGCTGCGCTGGCAGGCCACGGACCGCGAAGGGGTGCGCTCGGAGGGGGCGTTCCTCTCCACCGTGGTGACGCGGCTGTGCCTGGATCGCCTCAAGAGCGCTCGGGCCACTCGCGAGGAGTACGTCGGGCCGTGGCTCCCCGAGCCCGTGCGCACCGACACGACGGTGGATCCCGAGTCGATCTCCCTCGCGTTCCTGGTGCTGCTCGAGAGCCTGTCGCCCGTCGAGCGCGCCGTGTACCTGCTGCACGAAGTCTTCGGCTACAGCCACGCCGAGGTGGCCGAGATGGTCGGCAAGGAGGAGGCCGCCTGCCGCCAGAGCCTGCACCGCGCCCGAGAGCACATCCGGTCGCGGCGCCCCCGCTTCGCTCCCTCCAAGGAGTCCCATGAGCGGCTGGTGACGGGCTTCATGTCGGCCTGCCTCAGCGGCGACCTCGAGGGCCTCAAGAGCCTGCTCGCCCATGACGTGACGAGCTGGGCCGATGGCGGAGGCAAGGTCCGGGGCGCGGCCTCCAACGCCGTCCGGGGTGCCGATGCCGTGGCGCGCCTGTTCCTGGGAGTCATGAAGAAGGCGCCCGCGGGCCTGGTGCCCGAATTGGCCGAGGTGAATGGCTGGCCCGCGCTGGTGATTCGGCTGAACGGCGCGGTCTTCGATGTCATCTCCTTCGAGACGGACGGCGAGCGCATCCACGCCATCCGCTCGGTCCTCAATCCGGACAAGCTTGCCCGGATGTGAGCCTTTTTCTGGGATAGGAGGTGACGAGCCCGCGCATCGCCTTCACGGTGCCCAGCGGCGTCACGAGCGATCACGACGAGCCGGGCTGGTCCCACACCCAGAGCGGCACGACGTGCACGTCTCGCGGACCTCGGCGCTGACCGTGGCCAACAACACCACCACCCGCGCGGACTTCAAGAGCTGCCAGGATCGCATCGTCGACCAGCGCTACTACACGCCGTCGATCAACCTCGCGAAGCGGTGGGGCCTGACCAAGGCGCTCTCGAAGGCCGCGCTCTTCGACGCGTACATCAACCACGGAGAGAGCGGCATCGTCGCGCTCATCTCGGCCACGAACTCCGCGCTCGGCAACAGCGCGCAGGTGGCGCCCGCCGTCGGCTACAACTGCCTCACCGAGAGCTCCTGGCTGCGGAGGTTCCTCGAGAAGCGCCGCGACGTGCTCAAGAACGACTCGACGTGGGTGGAGTCCGTCGATCGCGTCGCCCGTGCGCAAGATCAACCCGGATGGGACGTGGAGCACGCCGGCCTCCTATCCGTTCTCGTGTAACTGGGCCCGGAGGTCCGGTGGCTCGAGCGGACGGCTCCTGTTCGGCGCGGGGCAGCTCTCGCCGAACAGGAGCGCATGGCCCGGCGCTACTGCACTCTGAGCAGCGCGCTGGAGGTCGTCGCGCTGGAGTACGGCACGGTGAGCGTGAACCACACGCGCTCCGGAGCGGTGACCCCCGGCGCGGCGTGCGTGGTGAGCCGCAGCACGTAGTCGTTGCCCGCGGTGAGCAGCCCCGCCGGCAGACGCACGCTGCGCTCACCCGGGCCCGTGTAGACGCGGGCGACGGTCTGGGTGCCGCTGAACTCGGCGTTGTAGCGAGAGATCAGCAGCGTGTAGCCCACGACAGTGCCCGTCGAGGGCGCCTCCCACGTCACCAGCGGCGTGGCCGAGGAGAGGATCCGGGGCGTCGTCGCCGCCACCCCGTCCACCTGGAAGTCTCGCGGCAGCGAGATGCGGGGGCGCACCGGCGTCGTGGCCAGAGTGCTCGCCGCCTCGGTCGTGACGAAGCTCTCCGTCACGCGCAGGGTGATGCTGCCATCATGGTTGGTGACGTTGTAGCCGTAGGTGTTGGTGAACTGGACCATCGGCTCCCAGCTGGCGGGGTAGGGGTTGCCGTAGGACAGCTCCTTCACCAGCGGCGTCTGCGCCTCGTTGGTCCGGGGCAGGAACTGGAGCATCATGTTGACGGAGTAGTCGATCCACCCGTCCTGGGCCGTCTTGTACGCGGGGAAGACGTCGACGCGCCCGCTGGTGAAGCTCGAGGTCGCGGAGGCGCTGCGCAGCGCGCTGAACTCATCGCGGCGCCAGTCGAAGCGCAGCGTCTGCTGCGGCGCCGGCTGCAGGGCGGCCTGGACGGAGAACGTCCCACCGTCATAGGCGAAGGGGTTCAGGTGCGCCGCGCGCACGAGCGAGTCGTAGCCGCGGGGCGAGCCACCATCCAGCTCGACACCCGCGTCGCGAGTGACGGTCTGGACCACCCAGGCGCTGTCGCCCGCGGCGGCGTTGAACTGGGGCACGTTGCCATAGTCCGACAGGTACTCGGCCTCGGTCGTCGCCACCGTGGTCTGTCCTTCCTTCAGCCCCTGAGGAAGCATCAAGTGGCCGCTCTCCTCGACGTCCAGCGAGTGGAAGCTCAGCTCGGAGAAGTAGGGGAAGAACGGGTCCGTGGTCGACGCGAGCCCCGTGAGGTCGAGGCTGGCGGGGGTCGGAGACTGGAAGAACACGTCTCCCCGGTAGGCCCGGCCGTACCGCCGGCCGCTGATGTCCAGCGAGCGCTGGGAGAAGAGCAGGTACTGGGTGTTGGAGTTCTTCACCAGGTAGGTGCCCGGCGGAACATCGAAGCGGACGCGGCCCGGCTCCAGCACGGTCCCCGTGATGGGCGTCCCACCGTCGTGGAGGTACAGCATGGCGGGCGAGGAGGCGAAGTTCCGCGGCCGAGGCTCGACGCCGTTGCGGGTGTAGAAGGTGTCCACGGACCGGAGGACGATCGACGTGGCGGGATCGATGCTCGCGTCGGGAGTGCCGGAATCCGGGCTGCCGCCGTCCGGGCTGCCCGAGTCGGGAGTGCCTGAATCCGGAGTGCCCCCGTCCGTGCCTCCGTCACCTTCGTTGATGGGCGGATCGCAAGCCTCGGGCTGCTCGTCGCACTTGCTCTCATCGTCGTCGGGGCAGCCGAGGACGCCGACGGAGAGTGCCGCGGCGAGGAGCCAGGCAAAGGGTGAGGACAGACGGCGCGGGTGTGGTGTGTAAGGCATGAAGACGTATCCCTCTTGTGGAACGGGGCGCGGAGGATAGTCATGTTGGGCGTAAAGCCCAGTTGCTGCGGGTGTGGGCCCGGGTGCTCGCTACGGTGTCGTCAGGCGGATGTTCACGTCGTCGAACCAGCCCGCGCCGATGCCCGTCCACACGGTCTCCGCCCACACGTCGCCGATGCTGATGGACTCGGGCAGGAACGTGTAGGCGCCGTTGAAGGCGAGCTGCCCGTCGATGGAGAGGGTGAGCGAGCCGCCGCTCCAGACGAAGCGGAACTCATGCCAGCCCAGTGAGCGGGCAATGGTCGTGGTGCTGTACGTCGTCCCGACGCGGCGGCTGTAGTGGCACGTGGCGTTGTTGGTGATGACGCCGAGCATCGCGGTGGACGCCCCTCCGGAGCCCGTCTGGATGAAGGCCACCTGGCTCTTGGGGACGTTGTTCGAGCATCCGCCCATGTCGTCGTAGAACCAGAGGGAGACTTCGCCGTCGGCGACGCCCGTGAAGAAGGTGTTGACGGCGCCGCGCTTGCGCGGGTCCCCGGCCGGGTCGGACTTGAGGCTGGTGGAGCCGATGTGCGCGCGCTCGTTGGTGTACTCCATGCGGCCCACGGTCTCGTAGCCATCCGCGACGGAGACGGTTCCCGCCAGCGCGGAGCCGGAGACCAGGGCCGTGGCGGCGAAGACGGCGAGGGCCGTGCGCGGAGTGGCGTTCATGTCGTTTCCTCGCGCCCTGAACGTCCCGTGGGGGGAGCACGGAGGGCTGGATGGGGCCGTACGCTGGGAGGAGCACCTGCTCGGAGTGCGTAAATTACCGGTCTTGCGGGGAAAGTCGAGTGCCCCCCCTTCCCGCGCCACGGGCCTCGCGCTCGATAGGCAACACACCCGCCGCTTCGCTCAGGGCACGGCGCCGCCGTCGAAGAAGCGCCGGGCGCGCTCGATGGCGACGAGCCCCACGCGCTGGCCGAGCCTGCGGCCCACGAAGTCATCCGGCTGCACGTGGATGCCGCCCCACAGGCGGGACTGTCCGGCCTGGTCCGCTGCGTCATGGTAGGTGGTCCACTGCAGCTCGCACCTCGGTGGAGGGGCCCTTCTCGAAGGTGAGGGCAGTGTCCCTGGGAGCGACGTACTCGCCCATTCCCCCGGGGAAGTACGGGCTGCCGGTGAGCGAGGTGCGCACCTCGGAGGAGGCTCGGCTGAAGGTGCTGTGGCCGGAGACGAAGCCGGGGAAGGCCGGCGTCACGAAGGTGCGCAGCTGGTAGGGCATCCACTCGACGGCGCGCACCCAGCCGGAGCCGCTCACCTCGCGCTTGCGATCGGCCGGCTCGCCTCGCCAGGCGTGCACCACCTGGCCCTGGAAGCGGGCCAGGTGCTCATGGCGGGCGCCGGGCGCGGAGCTCTCGGCGGTGACGAGCTCGATGAGGCCGGGGAGGAGCGGCAGGCCCGAGGGGTGGTAGGCCGGGCCGCTGGGGTTCGAGGCCTGGCCCAGGCCGCCCATGTAGCGGATGAGCGAGACGGGGCGCGCGGTGAGGAAGGTGCGTTTGCCTTCCCAGGCGGTGATGGCCGCGTCGTGCACGGCGCCGTTGAGCGCCAGGTACACCTTCACGTCCCACTCGAGCGCGTCCACCGGCTCGCCCGAGCCGAACAGGCGGCGACTGAAGCCCGGGGCATCCGCCACCTGGTTGGCGATGACGTTCCAGTGGCCGGGAGGCGTCTCGGCCTTGGGGCCGTCCGCCCAGAACTCGGCCAGCACGCGGCCGAAGTCTCCCCGCTTCACCACCTGCGGCGCGTAGGGCTGATCGGTGATGGGGTTGAGCGGGTAGCCCGCTCCGTCGTTGGCGCCCAGGCTGTTGTTGCCGAGCGCGCCGGGCGAGATGTCCATGGCGTCGGTGCTGCCAAGCCCGCTGGCCTTGCGCACGATGTCCACCGCGTGGTCTCGCAGCTCGGCGCCGAAGGCGGGGGCGGGGCCTGGGTCGAGGTACAGCTCGCCGACGCCGGGCCGCACCAGGGCGAAGGGCGTGACGCGTCCCCAGTGCGCGCCGATGTAGCCCTGCACGCCCGAGCTCGTGACGATGCCGTTCTGCGTCACGGCCACCGCGAGGTTGAGCGGCTGCCAGCGCGAGGGGTTGTTCAGCGTCACCCTGGGGTTCTCCACCACGAGAGGTCCATTCTCCGACGCGAAGCCGGTGGTGTCCTTGGAGTCCTGCCGCTCGTTGGCGCCGTCGTCCGCGCCGAAGCTGAGCACGGTCCGGGCGATGCGGTTGCCCACGGCGCGGGGGCTTGTGCCCTCGGAGTTCGTATCGTCCGGGTCGTACCCCAGCTTCCGCATGAAGGCGCGGAAGCACGCCATCGACGTGGCGCCGCCCACCGCGGGGGCATAGCGCTGGGCGAGCACTCCATACGCGGCGTAGCGGATCGCTTCGGAGCGCGCGGCCGCCACATCCGCGGCGGTGTGCTTCTCGCGGAGGAAGGTGCCGTCCGCGGTCGCGTCATAGGCGGCCCACGCGTCCCACATGGCGGCGGACAGGTGGTACAGGTTGCGCGCGTGCACCGTGGGCCTGGGGAGATCCCGGCGGATGGCGCCGAGAAGCTGCTCGTCCCAGCGGCGAGCGATGGAGCGCGAGGGGGCCGGATCCACCTCCTTCTCCGCGCAGACCACGGGCGGAGTCGGAGGCGTGACGGGGGCGGGCACCGCGGGCACCTCGGGCCCGAGCTGCAGGAGCGCGCCGCCGGAGAGGCCGCCGGACAGGACGTTGCCGCCCGCCATCAGCACGGGACCCTGTTCGAAGGCGTGCACCCACCACAGGTCGCCCCGGTGGCCGGTCTCCAGTTTCCGCCACTCGATGCCGTCATAGTGCAGCACCTCGGGCCCGCTGCCCTTGTCCGCTCCCACGGCCCAGACATCGGAGCGCGAGCGGCCCGTGATGGACAGGAGCGCCGCGGGACGGCCCTGGGCCAGGGCGCTCCAGCTCGCCGGCGTGGGCTCCGGGGGCTTCTCCTCATCGCAGCCGCTCAGCAGGACTCCCAGCAGCGCGACCAGCAGCCAGCCGCGGAGCAGGCCCGCGCGCGGCTCGAACGACGTGGATGCACACCCATGGATGATGAATCTCCTCGTGTGTCCGGGGCTCGAAGAGCACCACTCGAACAGGCGCGAGACGTTACCAGGGGGGCCCCGAACACCGGCCAGGGCCAGGTGCGGCAACTGCGCTGATCAGCGGATACAGCAGTGGTCACCCCGGCTGGTCTCCGCAGTGATCAGCCCTCCGGCACTGCCGGGCACAGTGTGGGGCAACTCCCTGAAAATACCTGCCTTCGCCAACACACCCTTGCCTCCATTTCGTGGCAGAGGGGGGGCGGTAGGGCCAGGACACACCCGCCGGGCTCCTCCGGCGCGCTCCTCAAAGGAAACGTCCCATGGCCTCGATCACTGGCACCGTCAGCTCCGTCGCGCTCAACACCTCCCCCCTCACCGCAAACCAGAAGAAGATGTTGGAGCCGGCCGTGCCTGGCACCGTCGCCCGGGCGGCGGAGGCGCAGAACAAGCCGCTCTCGGTTGGAGTGGGCCGGGTCGCCGACACCTTCACGTGCCGGCCGCCGGGCCTGAGCACGAACGCCACGCAGCCCCGGCAGCTGCACGCCATCGACGCGGCGCTCCAGGGCGGCGGGCGGAACCTGGGTTCGATCTTCGGCCTCAACAAGGACGGCCAGCAGCAGGCGGCCCAGATCCACAAGCTGGCTGACGGCATCTCGCGGGGCACCATCACCCAGGCCGAGACCGGGCACCTGCTGGGACAGCAGGTAGCGATCGCGCATGCCCGTGGCGACTCCGACACGAAGGCCGAGAAGTCCGATGTCAGCGCTCAGCTGGAGCGGGCAGGCAAGGAGCTCGACAAGCACGGCAAGCCGGGCACCCAGCTCGACAAGATCCGGATCGTGGGCGCTCACGTCGCGCGCGGCTGAGCCCACCGTCTTGCGCGCGGCGCTCCCGGCATCGCTCTAACTCCCTTCAAAGCCAGGCTCCCAAGAAGACGTGGGCCAACGGGTAGGCTGGTGGTGTCGTGGACAGGAGGGGGTCGTCGCCTCGTGCTCAGGGGGCTCACCTGGTCGCTGGCAAGCGCCCACTCCTGGCGCGCCGCCGGGAGCAGCGACGCAGGCCTCCCCCGCATCCATCGACAGAGCAGTCTGGCTCTGACCAAGGACAGCTCCCCCTGCCACGGCAGCTGCCCCGTCAGAGGACGGGGGAGGTGGGGCTGCCGCTTCTGCTGCCGGTACTCCCAACGAGGAAGAAGGCGCCCAGGCAAGGAACTGGGTGGACGCAGCACAGGAGCAGCCAGGACCCCCCCCGGTGGAGGCGCGAGGAGCGGCTGAGTCCGCAATGGGTTCGGGGCTGCAGGAGGCCGCCTGGAAATCGCCAGTGGAGAGCGGAGCGGGGAGGGCCGAAGGAGCGTCTCGGCTCGAAGTGGCACACGCGGTGGCGCCTCCTTCCTCGTGGTCCGAGCCCCTGCCTGTCGGCTGGACTTGTTGCGAACTGGTATGACAAGCAGACCAGTTGCTGGCGTTCTCGCCCGACACGGGCACCTCCCCGTGAGGAGGTGGGGGCTTGGGCACGGTATGTGCGTCGCGCACCGGGGCCAGCCGGTCGAGCAGCGGCTCA
This sequence comes from Hyalangium gracile, assembly GCF_020103725.1. Lineage (NCBI taxonomy): Bacteria > Pseudomonadati > Myxococcota > Myxococcia > Myxococcales > Archangiaceae > Hyalangium > Hyalangium gracile. Next base: position 19,724 of record NZ_JAHXBG010000012.1, read on the forward strand.
TCGGCAGCCTTCAGCAGCGCCGGCAACTGTTGGCGAAGGGCCTGGGCGTCACGGTCGGCCAGAGCGTTGAACACGCACTGGGCCCACTGCTGGAGGGCCTCCGGTTGCAGCGCAGGGAGCAGCGCGTCCGCCAAGCCTCGGAAAGCCTTCTCCAACGACATCAGGAGCAGCAGGTGGCCGGGACGGTCCGCTGCTTGGGCTGCCAGCCGCAGCAGGTCGAACTCTCGCTCCACCCACCGGGTGCGCTTCTCCTGCCAGCGGGCCTCATCTCTCAACGCGAAGCTGGCATTGAGCAGCTGCTCCACAGCGGGCTGGCTGGCGTGCTCGCAGCAGGCGGCCAGTAGTTCCACCGTCACCTCCCGCTTGAGGGCGAAGTACCCCTCGAGCAGCGGCCGGCGATCCATGTCTTGGCGGCCCTCGGGAAGCAGCAGCTTCAGGCTCTCGAGCGACAGTGCTTCACCGAGTGGCACCGTGCGGCTCTGTCTCCCCGGGTGTTGAACGATGAGTCCTCTGGCGGCCAGCCCCTGGAGGGCTCCTCGGATGGTGGTGCGCGACACCCCATAGCGCTGGGCCATCTGCCGCTCGGAAGGCAGCCGGCCCTTGGGCCACTGCCCCAGGGCAATCGTTTGCTCCAACTGCTCCGCCACCCTCGACACGAGCCCCTTGTGTTCCATCCTCGCCGCCCTCCTCGTTGCACGCCTCCTCCATCCAAGCAGAGGCCTCTGACAACGCGTGCGGCAGTCCGAATGGGTAGCTGCGTTCATCTCCGCCACATGCTTGCGCCTGACCGGACTGCCCTGAAGCAGCTCAGGGAGCGTGCTCCGCCAGCCATCGGGAGGACGGCTCGGCATCGGCCTTCCGGCCCTGCTGGCTCCAGTCCTCTCGGGCCTGGGTGGCCGGCTCTCGGGCTCGGGGACGATTCTTCCGCGTCTCCCAGAGCGCAGGGGCCAGCAGGATGCGTGTCTCGGCGCGCAGGCCCTCCGGAGCCAGCTTCAACGCGCGCTCCAGGAAGGGGAGGGCGTCGGCGGGCCGGTGCTCCTCCAGCCCAAGGCGGCCCATCCCCAGGAGGATCTCGGCGTGATCCAGGTGCTCGGGGGGCAGCACCTTCTCCTGAAGGGCCAGGGCGCGCGTGTACTGCTCACGAGCCTCCGCGAACCGGCCCAGCTCGCGGAGGGCGTTGCCCAGGTTGTTGAGCGTGTTGGCGATCTCCGGGTGCTCCGGCCCCAGCGCCTTCTGCTGCAGCGCCAGGGCGCGCTCGTGCATCTGGCGGGCGTCGTCGTACCGGCCGAGCTCTCCGGAGATGACACCCGGGTTTCACCGCCGCGAAGGCCTTGAGCGCCGCGAACCCGGACTGGCTCATCGTGCCGGGCACCACGTATTGGGAGGCCGTCTCGGGGATCCGGCGCAACCGCACGCCCTACAACACCGCAGGCACCTGGCTCAACGTGTTCATGGGGCCGGAGTTCTTCTTCGCGTCCCCGGCCGGCCTGCCGCTGAACGAGGACGAGAAGGAGCACGCCTTGAGGAGCAGGACCTGGAGGGCGTCTTCACCATCCGCCACGTCCGCTTCGGCATCGAGATCTGCAACGACTACCGCCAGCGCAACTTCGGGGACTACTACGATCAGCACTTCGGCGGGCAGCAGGGCGTGGACGTCCACCTGCTGCCGACGCACTCCGTCAACGTCAAGACGGTGAATCACGACGGCCGGCTGGGCGCGAACGGCACCCCCATCCGCTTCACCCACAGCCGCTCGCGCCAGCGAGCGCCGCTCGACGTCGATCACTCCGTCTACGTGCAGCGCACGGGAGTCCTGCGGGGCGCCGCCCCCGCGCATGCGGCGAACGGCCCCTTCGAGCAGTTCGTGGCCTTCACGGAGCTGTTGCTGCCCCCGTGAGCGCTGGCCTCAGGGAATGCGCGTGAGCGCTTCCTGCCCGAAGCTCACGCGGGCCCACCACGGGCCGGGGGGCAGCGCATCCAGCCCCAGCAGCGCCTCCAGCCGCTGGGCGGTGTCCGCGGGCAGGTTCTCCCGGAAGGCCACCCCGAAGATGGGCGTCACCGGCGAGTGCGCCCGGAAGGCCGTGGACGTCCACACCACCTCGCCCGGCAGCAGCAGCGGGCCGGGCGCCAGCTCCATCTCCAGCAGGAACGGCGTGCCCACCTTCACGATGGGCGGCAGCGACGGAGCGTCCACCTCCATGCCCACGCCGCCGCGCGAGATGTCCCGCACGTAGAACGCCGGCGAGAAGGGCGTCGCCTCGATGGCGCGCACGTTCAGCGGCACGCGCGGGTAGCGCCGCAGCTTCTCGTGCTCCTGCGCGAAGATGCGCTGCAGCACCGCGTCCAGCGCCGCGCGGTCCACGTCCGTCGCGTACTTCACCGTCAGGTGGTAGCGCCCGCCGGGCCGCGGCGTCACGTTGATCACCTCGCCCACCACCTCCACGGGCTGCGCCACTCCCTCCGCCTGCATCTCGAAGACGAAGCGCGTGCCGCGCGCCAGGCTGCGCCGCGTCTCGAGGGTGACGCTCCCCTGACCGACACTCCGGGTGTACTCGTCGATGAGCGCCTCGGGAGTCTTGTAGCTCACCTTCAGGCGAACACTGGAATCGTGCGGGGAGATCTGCATGCGCGGGCTCACCCATATGGTCGGGCGAGCGAGCCAAAAAGACAAGGCCGGGCCTCCCTCACGGGTAGCCCGGCCTTTTCGTGTTCAGCGGTCAGGCCCGGGTGATCACGACTTGCCGCTGTTGTCCGCAGGGATGGCGCCATCCACGGTGATGGACAGCGACTCGTTGGCGTAGACGTAGCTGCCGTCGGACGTCTTGATGGTGCCGTCGAGCTTGATGCTCACCGTGCCCGAGGTGGCGCTGGTGGCCGTGGCGGAGATCGTCTCGGTGATGTCCGCGTCGATGTAGTCGTTGATGTCGCCGGTCAGCTCCAGCTTCCCCTTGAGGCGCATGGACAGCTGCCCCGAGGAGAGGATGGCGGACATGTCGATCTCCGTCGTCATCTTGCCGTCGAAGCTGTTGACGCCGTCCTGGTTGCAGTCCTTGTACTCGGTCTCGTACTTGAACTTGCCCTGGTTGCCGGTAGCCGTGACATCCAGCTTCATCGAGACCGTGCCGCCCTTGGCGCAGTCGACCTTGAAATCGAGGGCGCCGGTGGCGGCGCCGCTGGCCAGCTGACGCAGCAGCGACTGGCTGTTGGTGCTGCCTCCCTGGCCCACCGGCTGGCTGGCGGCGAACAGGGCCTTGGCGGCGCCCTCCTTGCCACCCCCGAGCTTCGCGCCATCCCCGCCGCCACAGGCAACGAGGGCGGTGGTGGCGGCGGTGAGGAGCGAGAGACGAACGATGCGGAACATGTGCTGAGCCTCCTGGAAGGAGGGTGCCTGGCACCCTCCCATGCGGCCCGTCCTCCCGGCGAGGACGAGCGGCTTCCCCCGGTGGGGAAGGCCTCGCCGGCTTAGCAGAGCGCCGAACTCCCGCTCAATCCGAACTCCCCCGTAGCGGGCGCTGTGGGTCCACCGGCGCCACCGAGCGGGGCCGATCCATGCCTGTTGCATTTCTTGACCCGGTGGGAGGCCGCGCGTATTTTCCGCGCCGAAGTGGCAAGGAGTGGGAAGCAGTGGCGGGAAATCCCGTACCGTGGTGGGGCGGCGCACGCTCCTGAGGGGAAGCGCTCCCGGTGTTCCGTGGCGTCTATGAGCACCAGATCGACGCGAAGGGGCGGACCAGCCTCCCGGCCAGGCTGCGGGAGACGCTGGTGGGCGCGTACGACGAGCGCCTCATCCTCACCACCGCGCTGGATCCCTGCCTGCACGCCTATCCGGTGCGGGAGTGGGAGGCGCTCGAGACGGCGCTGGGCAAGCGCAACCCCATGGAGCCAGGGGTGAAGACGCTGATGCGGCTCTACGTGGCCAGCGCCCAGGAGTGCCCGCTCGACAAGATGGGGCGTGTCCTCGTGCCGCCCTCGCTGCGCGCGCACGCGGCGCTGGAGAAGGAAGTGGTGTGGGTGGGGATGGTGAAGGTGATCGAGCTGTGGAGCCGCGCCGGCTGGGCCAAGGCCCAGGAGGACGCTCGCGCCGCGGCGGACTCGGCGGATGTCGCCCGCGTGCTCTCCGAGCTGCGGCAGTAGCCAATTTCTCGACGGACTACGGAAAACCCGGGAATGTGGGGAGGTGTATGAACCAGGTATCGGAGGCGAGGCGGGTTCTCACGTCGGTGGCGAGCACCGGCCGCGTGGAGACGCTGATGCTGGAGGGCGAGCTGGGCGAGCAGGCCCTGGCGCAGGTGTGCGAGGAGCTCGCCGGCCGGCTGCACCGGGGCGTGCGCCAGGTGGTGGTGGACTTCAGCGAGGTGGCGCACCTGGACTACCGCGGCGTGAAGCCGCTGATGGCGCGCGCCGAGGCCTTCCGCCGCGCCGGTGGGGACATCAAGCTTGCGGGCCTGTCGCCGTACCTGGCCGCCATCTTCCGGGCCGCCGGAGCGCACGACCGGTTCGAGATGTACCCGCATATGAACGATGCCCGGGCGGCCTTCGCCCTCATGCGGGCTCCCTTCGTCTAGCGCCAGGGCTCCCTTTGGCCTTCAGCCACCAGACCGTCCTCCTGGAAGAGACGGTGGAGCTGCTGCACCCCGGAGCGGGCAAGGTGATCGTCGACGGCACATTGGGGGGCGGTGGCCACACGGAGGCGCTCCTGGCTCGGGGCGCCACCGTCATTGGCGTGGACCGCGACCCGGTGGCGCTCGAGGCGGCCACGGCCCGGCTGGGGGCCAACCCGCGCTTCCAGGCGCGCGCCGGCAACTTCGGCGAGCTGCCCCGGGTGGTGGCGGACGTGCTGCCGGTGGACGGGGTGCTGGTGGATCTGGGCGTGTCCTCTCCGCAGCTGGATGTGGCCGAGCGCGGCTTCTCCTTCATGAAGGACGGGCCGCTGGACATGCGCATGGGCGCCGAGGGGCGCACCGCCGCGGAGCTGATCGCCGAGGAGGACGAGCGCGAGCTGGCCCGCATCATCTATGAGCTGGGCGAGGAGTCCTTCTCGCGGCCCATCGCCCGGGAGCTCAAGCGCGCCCTGCCCACGCGCACGCTGGAGGCCGCCGAGGTGGTGAAGCGCGCGGTGCCTCGCAAGGCGTGGCCGAAGAAGATCCACGTGGCGACGAAGACTTTCCAGGCGCTGCGCATGGCCGTCAATGGCGAGCTGGAGGCGCTGGACGCGCTGCTCGGCGCGCTGCCCTCGCTGCTCAAGGTGGGCGGGCGCGCGGCCGTCATCGCGTTCCACTCGCTCGAGGATCGCAAGGTGAAGGAGGCGTTCCGCGCGCTGGTGGGGCAGTGCCGTTGCCCGCCGGGCCTGCCGGTGTGCGCCTGTGGCGGCCAGGGCGACTTCGCCCCGGTGACGAAGAAGGCCGTCTCCGCCTCGGAAGCCGAGGTGGAGGCCAACCCCCGCTCTCGCAGCGCGCACCTGCGCGTGGTGGAGAAGATCCGATGACCCAGGTGAGTCCGCGCAACAATGGAGTGTCGGTGGGCCGCGTGCTGCTGCACCTGCTGCCGGCGGTGCTGCTGGCCGCGCTCTTCGCGGCGGTGGGCATCCTCCACGTCACCAGCCGGGTGCTGGTGGTGGACATGGGCTACCGGCTGTCCAAGGCGGAGGCCGAGAGCCGCGGCCTGACGCGCGAGAATGATCGGCTCAAGCTGGAGCTGGCCACGCTCCGGGCTCCGGCGCGCCTGGAGCGGCTGGCGCGCGAGCAGCTGGGGATGATGATGCCCCCGGGCTCGGCCGTGGTGGCGCTGCAGCCGGAGCTGCCGAGCGCGCGCCGCAACGGCAAGGCCGCGGCCCGCACGCCCGCGGGGGTTCGCGTGGCCGATCGGGAGAGCGCCCGGTGAGGGACCTGAAGGCGGCGCGCGTTCCCGAGTCCAACACCCGGTGGCTGCGGCTCCGGGTGATGCTGATGGGCGGGTTCTTCCTGAGCCTGCTCGCGCTGGCGTTCGGCCGTGCCGTCTACCTGCAGGTCTACGAGCAGGACAAGCTGCGCGGGCTCGCGCAGGACCAATACGTCCGGCAGATCGAGATCCCCGCGCGGCGCGGCGACATCTTCGATCGGCGTGGCACGCCGCTGGCGCAGAGCGTGGAGGTGGACTCCATCTGGGTGGATCCCTCCATGCTGCCGGATGTGAAGAAGGGCGCGCGCTCGCTGGCCAAGGCGCTCAAGCTCAACGGCGGGGACACGGAGGACTTGCAGGCCCGGCTGCAGCGCGCCAAGCGCTTCGCCTGGGTGAAGCGCCAGGCCAGGCCGCAGGAGGTGGAGGCGGTGAAGGCGCTGGGGCTGCCCGGGATGGGCTTCACCAAGGAGCCCAAGCGCTTCTATCCGCAGCGCGAGCTGGCGGCGCAGGTGGTGGGCGTGGTGGGCACCGACGGGCGCGGCCTGGAGGGGCTGGAGCTGGCCTTCGACGACGAGCTGTCGGGGCAGAACTCGCGCCTGTCCGGCTTCCGCGACGCCAAGGGCCGCAAGCTGCTGGTGCAGGGCACGTTGGACCCCATCGAGCGCGAGGGCGCCGCCGTCACCCTGACGCTGGATCGCCACCTCCAGTACGTGTCCGAGAAGGCGCTCTACCGCGCGGTGGAGGACGCCAAGGCGGTGGCGGGCATGGTGGTGGTGCTGGATCCGAAGACGGGCGAGCTGCTCGCCCTGGCCAGCTCGCCGGGCTTCAACCCCAACACCCCCGAGGCGCTGCAGCGCGAGGCCATCCGCAACCGCGCCGCGCTGGACACCTTCGAGCCGGGCTCGACGATGAAGTCCTTCGTCGTCGCCGCGGCCCTCGAGGAGAAGGTCCTCAAGACGGACGACGTCTTCTTCTGCGAGAACGGCGCGTGGAAGATTGGCCGCTACACCATCAACGACACGCACTCGTACGGCTGGCTGGCGCCCAAGGCCATCCTCCAGCTGTCCTCCAACATCTGCTCGGCCAAGGTGGCCCAGGTGCTGGGGCGTGAGAAGCTGGTGGCCTACTACCACGCGTTCGGCTTCGCCGAGCGCACCGGCCTGGCGCTGCCCGGCGAGGGCAAGGGCGTCATTCCCTTCCCCAAGGCCGAAGTCTCCCTGGCCACCCAGTCGTTCGGCCAGGGCATGACGGCCACCGCCGTGCAGCTGGCCTCCGCCTATGGCGCGCTGGCCAATGATGGCGTGCTGATGCGGCCCTACCTCATCTCCAAGGTGGTGGACCCCGACGGCGTGGTGCTGCTGGAGAACCGCCCCACGGAGGTTCGCCGCGTCGTGTCATCCAAGGTCGCTCGCCAGGTGGTGGGCATGCTCGAGAGCGTGGTGACCAAGGAAGGCACCGCTCCCAAGGCCGCCATGGAGGAATACCGTGTCGCCGGAAAGACAGGCACCGCACAGAAAGCGGATCCCGTTGCACGCGGGTACTCAGACAAGCGGATCGCTTCCTTCGTCGGCATGGTACCGGCCGACAATCCGCGCGCTGTCATACTCGTAGTGGTGGACGAGCCCAAGACGGACGTGTACGGGGGTCTTGTGGCTGCCCCCGCTTTCAAGGAAATCGCTACCGCCGCCATGGCTCATCTCGCCGTGCCTCCTTCGCGCCCGCTCGCGCCAGAGGTGGCGGTAGCACCGGTCGTGTCCCCGGTGGCGGCAAAAGCCCCTGTACCTCCCAAGCCCGCGCCGGCTCGGCCCATGGTGGCCGAGCAGGAGGGGGCGGGGGAGGGCACGGTCCGTGTTCCGGACGTGCAGGGGCAGGTCGGACGCGAGGCCGTGGTGAAACTGCTCGCCGCGGCTTTGGAGCCACAATTGTTGGGCAGTGGACGCGTGGTATCGCAGACCCCCGCCGCCGGTGCTCTGGTGGAGAAGGGGGCACGGGTGACGCTGGAGCTGGCGACGCGGCCATGAGGCCGCACCAGTCCGGGCCCCGCGCTTGCAGTTGCGTTTGAAGGGGAAACGATGAAGCTGACGGATGTCCTCGCAGGGTGTGGAGCCGAGCAGATCTCGGGCGGTAGGTCCTCGGTTGATGTCACGGGGGTGACGCAGGACTCTCGCCGGGTGAAGGCGGGCGATCTCTTCCTGGCTGTGCCAGGGACGAAGGAAGATGGGGCCCAGTACATCGGTGAGGCGGTCTCTCGTGGGGCCGTGGCCGTGGTCTCCGAGAAGCCCGTGGGCTCCTCGCAGGTGCCGTTCTTCGAGGTGAGCAGCGCGCGCAAGGCGCTGGCGCTCATCGCCGCCAACTTCTACGGGCGCCCCGCGCAGCAGCTCACGCTGCTGGGCGTCACCGGCACCAATGGGAAGACGACGACGACGTACCTGCTGGAGGCCATGAGCACCGCGGCGTACGCCTCCACGGGCGTCATCGGCACGCTGGGCTACAAGGTCGCCGGCCGCACGGTGGAGCTTGCCAACACCACGCCGGACGCGCTGGAGCTGCACCGCATCCTCAAGGAGATGGTGGACTCGGGCGTGGAGACGGTGGTGATGGAGGTGTCCAGCCACGCGCTGGTGCAGGAGCGCGTGCACGGGCTGACGTTCAAGGCCGCGGCCTTCACCAACCTGAGCCGCGACCACCTGGACTACCACAAGGACATCGAGGACTACTTCCAGGCCAAGCGGAAGCTCTTCGGCGAGCACCTGTCGCCCACCGGCGTGGCGGTGGTGAACGGGGACGACACCTACGCCTCGCGCATCTACAACGAGCTGCGCGGCCAGAAGCGCATGGCGTGGAAGTTCAGCCGCCTGGGCAACGGGGAGATCTCCGCCACGGACGTCTCGTACTCGCTGCAGGGCATCAAGGCGACGCTGAAGACGCCCGCGGGCGACATCCCCGTGAAGAGCCGCCTGATGGGGCCGCACAACCTGGAGAACATCCTGGCGGCGGCCGGCGTGGCGCTGGGCGCGGGCATGGCCCGGCGCGACGTGCAGACGGGCATCGAGCGCATGACGAAGGTGCCCGGCCGCATGGAGCGCGTGGAGAACTACATGCCGGGCCCCGCGCCCGCGGTGCTGGTGGACTACGCGCACACGGATGACGCGCTCAAGCGCGCCCTGGAGGCCACGCGCTCGCTGGCCAAGGGCCGCGTCATCGTCGTGTTCGGCTGCGGCGGAGACCGGGACAAGGGCAAGCGCCCGCTGATGGGCACCGCGGCGGCCGAGGGCGCCGACCTGGTGGTCGTCACCAGCGACAACCCGCGCACGGAGGATCCGGAGGAGATCATCTCCCAGGTGACGCCGGGCCTGGAGAAGGGCGGGCTGCGGCGCATCTCGGCGGGCAAGGCCAAGAGCGGCGAGAAGGGCTACCTGGTGGACGTGGACCGGCGCGCCGCCATCGAGACGGCCATCGGCATGGCGAGCGCGGACGACGTGGTGCTCATCGCCGGCAAGGGCCACGAGGCGTACCAGATCATCGGCGGCGAGAAGCGCTCGTTCGATGACCGCGAGGCGGCCACCAAGGCGCTCGCGAGCCGTCCCCAGGGCTGAGCCCAGCGCGACGCCGGAGCCCTCATGGCCGCTCGATTCACCGACGAAGAAGTGGCGAAGGCAACCGGGGCGCAGCGGCGCTCCGGGTTCGCTCCGGCGACGTACACGGACGTCTGCACCGACACGCGGGCGCTCAAGCCGGGCTGCCTCTTCGTGGCGCTCCAGGGCGAGCGCTTCGACGCGCACACCTTCCTGGCGCAGGCCCGGGCCGGTGGCGCGGCGGCCGCGGTGGTCCGGGATGACCGGACGCTGCCGCCGCTGCCGGGCAGCTTCCCGCTCTACGCGGTGCCGGACACGCTGGAGGCGCTGGGGGCCCTGGCCCGCCTGCACCGCCAGCGCTTCCGCATCCCCGTGGCGGCGGTGGGCGGCTCCAACGGGAAGACGACGACCAAGGAGATGGTGGGGGCCATCCTCGCCACGCGCGGCCCGGCGCTGAAGACGGAGGGCAACCTCAACAACGAGATCGGCGTGCCGCTCACGCTCTTCCGGCTCGAGCCGGAGCACGTGGCGGCCGTCATCGAGGTGGGGATGAACCACCCGGGGGAGATCACCCGCCTGGCGCGCATCGTCGAGCCGGACGCGGGCCTCATCACCGTGGTGCAGCCCGAGCACCTCGAGGGGCTGGGCAGCATCGAGGGCGTGGCGGAGGCCGAGGGCGAGCTGTTCCGCGAGCTGAGCGCCGAGGCCGTGGCGGTGGTGAACCTGGATGACGCGCTCATCCCCGCGCAGGCGGCGCGCAGCAAGGCCCGCAAGCTGACGTTCGGACGCGCGGAGGCGGCGGACGTGCGGCTGGCGAAGGTGGAGACGCTGGGCCGCGACGGCCTGCGCGCCACGGTGAGCCACCAGGGCAGGGACTGGCCGGTGCGGCTGCACTTCATCGGCGAGCACAACGCGCTCAACGCCACCGGGGCGTTCGCGGTGGGGCTGGCGCTGGGCTACTCGCCCGAGGAGTGCACGCGGGGCCTGGAGGCGGCGCGGCCCTACGCGCGGCGCCTCAACGTGGTGGACGGGCTGGGCGGCATCACGGTGGTGGACGACTGCTACAACGCCAACCCGGCCTCCATGGACGCGGCGCTGGACACGCTGCGCACGCTGGTGCCCGCCCATGGGCGCGCGGTGGCGGTGCTCGGAGACATGCTGGAGCTGGGCCCGGGCGAGCTGGAGGACCACAAGGCGCTGGGCTCGAAGGTGACGGACAAGGCGCGGCTGGTGGCCTTCTTCGGCCCGCGCTCGGAGCACGGCTTCCGGGCCGCCTCCAGCCTGGGGGACTCGGCGGCGCACTTCGTCGAGGTGGAGGCGCTGGTGGCCTGGCTGAAGCCCCGGCTGAAGGCGGGGGATGTGGTCCTGGTGAAGGGCAGCCGCGGCATGCGGCTGGAGCGGGTGGTGGCGGCCCTCACGGGAGCCGCGGCACCCGGAGGAGCGCACTAGTGCTGTTCCTGCTTTACGAGTGGCTCAAGGACACGGGAGCAGGGCGGATCCTCAACTTCCTGCGCTACCCCACCTTCCGCATCATCGCGGCGGGGGTGTTCGCCCTGCTCCTGGGGATGCTGGTGGGGCCCAAGCTCATTGCCCGGCTGCGGCTGAAGCAGCACGGGCAGAGCAACGTCCGCGAGGACACCCCGGACACCCACCAGAAGAAGAAGGGCACGCCCACCATGGGCGGCCAGCTCATCCTGCTGTGCATCGGCGCGGGCACGCTGCTGTTCGCGGACCTGAAGAGCCGCGCGGTGTGGGTGATGCTGCTGCTCACCTTCGGCTACGGCTTCATCGGCTTCCTGGATGACTGGCTCAAGCTGTCCAAGCGCAACTCCAAGGGCCTGGCCGGGCGCAAGAAGATGGTGCTGCAGACCTTCTTCTACCTGGTGGCCATCTTCGGGCTGATGTGCACGTGGACGAAGGCGGACGGCTCCTTCGGGCCCACGCTGCTCATCAGCACGAAGGTGACGCTGCCCTTCATCCCCTCGCACTGGTTCAGCCCGGACCTGGGCTGGTTCTACGTGCTGTTCGGCTGGATCGTCGTGGTGGGCACCTCCAACGCGGTGAACCTCACGGACGGCCTGGACGGCCTGGCCATCGTGCCCACCATCGTCGCGGCCACCACCTTCGCCATCCTCTGCTACGTGGCGGGCACCACGCTGAACATCGCGGACTCGGCCACGGTGGACGGGGTGACGCGCACGGTGGCCACGCCGCTCTACCAGTACCTGGGCATCCTCCAGGTGCCGGGCGGCGCGGAGCTGTCCGTCTTCTGCGCCAGCATCGTGGGCGCGGGCATCGCCTTCCTCTGGTTCAACACCTACCCGGCGTCCGTCTTCATGGGCGACGTGGGCTCGCTGGCCCTGGGGGGCGCGCTGGGCGGGCTGGCGGTGCTGTCCAAGAACGAGGTGGTCTCCGCCATCATCCACGGCATCTTCTTCGCGGAGATCCTCAGTGTGATGATTCAGGTCGTCTCCTTCAAGACGACGGGCAAGCGCGTCTTCAAGATGGCCCCGGTGCACCACCACTTCGAGCTCAAGGGTATGGCCGAGCCGAAGATCATCGTCCGTTTCTGGATCGTCGCCATCCTGTGTGGTGGCGTGGCGCTGCTGTCCCTCAAGCTGCGCTAGGAGTCGCATCCCATGCCATCCGCGCTGTCCGGTCAGAAGGTGCTGGTGTTCGGGCTGGCGAAGAGTGGAGTGGCGGCCATCCGGCTGCTGCTCTCGCAAGGAGCCCACGTCACCGCGCTCGACGCGCGCGACGAGCAGCAGCTGGGCGACGTGGCCCGCGAGCTCAAGGCGCAGGGCGTGAAGCTGGTGACGGGGCCGACGCCGCCGGGGCTGCTCGAGGAGCAGTTCCTCATCGTGGTGAGCCCGGGCGTGCCGCTGTCGCTGCCGGAGCTGAAGGCCGCGCGCAAGGCGGGCATCCCGCTGTGGGGCGAGATCGAGCTGGCCTGGCGCTCGCTGTCCACCGTGCCGCTGTTCGGCATCACCGGCACCAACGGCAAGAGCACCACCACGGCGCTCACCGGCGAGCTCTTCAAGCGCGGCGGCGGCCGGACCTTCGTCGGCGGCAACCTGGGGCTGCCGCTGGCCGAGGCGGCGCTCAAGCCTCGGGACTGGGACACGCTGGTGGTGGAACTCTCCAGCTTCCAGCTCGAGGGCATCCTCCAGATGAAGGCCCGGGGCGCCGTCATCCTCAACCTCACGCCTGACCACCTGGACCGGTACCCGAACCACGAGGCCTACGGCCAGGCCAAGGCGCGCATCTTCCTCAACCAGAACCTGGGGGACTTCGCGGTGCTGAACGCGGAGGACGCGCACGTGATGCGGCTGGGCAACCACGCCAACGTGCCCGCCTACGGCTTCAGCCTCTCGGGGACCGTGGAGCCGGGAGGCCCCCGCCTGAAGGGGCTGGCGGTGGCGAAGGAGGGCGGCTTCCGCCTGGACTTCCTGGGCGAGGACTACACGCTGACGAACCGGGCGCTGCGCGGGGCGCACAACACGCAGAACGCCATGGCGGCCACGCTGCTGGCCCGGCTGGGCGGCGTGTCGCGCGAGGCGGTGCAGGCGGGGCTCGACAGCTACCCGGGCCTGCCCCACCGTCTGGAGAGCGTGCGAGTGCTGGACGGCGTGGAGTGGGTGAACGACTCCAAGGCCACCAACGTGGACTCGGTGCTGGTGGCGCTCAAGGCCTTCCCGGGCAACCTGCTGCTCATCGCGGGAGGGAAGGGGAAGGGCGCGCCCTACCAGCCCATGGTGGACGCGAGCCGAGGCAAGGTGAAGGCGGTGCTCACCATCGGCCAGGACGCGGAGACGGTGGCCGCGGCGTACGCCGGCCAGGCTCCCGTGCACCCCTGCGGCACGCTGGACGTGGCCGTGCGCAGGGCACGCGAGCTGGCGAAGTCGGGGGACACGGTGCTGCTGTCTCCCGCGTGCGCGTCATACGATCAGTTCAAGAACTTCGAGGACCGCGGCGACACGTTCAAGCGGCTCGTGCAGGCGCTCTGAGAGACAGGCCATGAAGACACCCGCGGCGCCCGCAGTCCGGTTCGATCCCATCCTCCTGTGTGCCGTGCTGGCGCTCGTGGCGCTGGGGCTGGTGATGGTCTACTCGGCCAGCGCCATCCTCGCGCAGGACAAGCTGGGCGACAGCCTCTACTTCCTCAAGCGCCAGCTGATGGCCGCCGGCATGGGCGTGGTGGCCATGGCCGTGGCCATGAAGCTGGGCTGGCGCCGGCTGGCGCGCCTGGCATGGCCGCTGCTCATCGTCACCCTGGTGCTGCTGGTGGCCGTGTTGATTCCGGGCATCGGCACCACGGCGGGCGGCGCTCGGCGGTGGATCCGCTTCCCGGGCTTCGGCCTGCAGCCGGCCGAGGTGGCCAAGTTCGCCTGGGTCGTCTACCTGTCCTACTCGCTGGCCAAGAAGCGCGAGAAGGTGGCCACCTTCTCCGTGGGCTTCCTGCCGCACCTGCTCTTGTGCGGCGTGCTGGTGCTCTTGTGCATGCGCCAGCCGGACTTCGGCAGCTCCGTGCTGCTGGTGTTCCTGCTCTTCGTGCTGCTGTTCGCCGCCGGCACGAAGCTCAGCTACCTGGTGGGCTCGGTGCTGCTGGCGCTGCCGCTGGCGTACGTGGCGATTGCCTCCAGCCCCTACCGCATGAAGCGCGTGATGGCCTTCCTGGACCCCTGGGCCCACCGCCATGACGTGGGCTACCAGGTGGCCGAGTCGCTCATGTCCATCGGCTCGGGAGGGCTCACCGGCCTGGGGCTGGGAGACGGGCGGCAGAAGCTCTTCTTCCTGCCCGAGGCCCACACCGACTTCATCTTCGCCATCATCGGCGAGGAGCTGGGCCTGGTGGGCGTGACGCTGCTGGTGGCGCTCTACGCGGTGGTCATCTGGCGCGGGGTGCGCATCGCCATGGCGTCGCCGGAGCCGTTCGGCACGTACCTGGGGCTGGGCCTCACCTCCATCATCGCCTTCCAGGCGGCGGTGAACATGTGCGTGGCCATGGGGTTGCTGCCCACGAAGGGCCTGACGCTCCCGTTCGTCTCCTATGGCGGCACCTCGCTGCTGGTGTTGATGGGAGCCGCGGGGGTGTTGCTGTCACTGAGCACCGCCTCGCAGCCGGCGGGCCGGACGGCCCGGGCGGGCATGGACATGCGGGAGGTGGCGGCGTGAAGGTGCTCATCGCGGGTGGCGGAACGGGTGGTCATCTCTTCCCGGGCATTGCCCTGGCCGAGGAGGTGACGACGCGTCACCACAAGAATGAAGTGGTCTTCGTCGGCACCGAGCGAGGCCTCGAGGCGCGCGTGGTGCCGAAGGAGGGCTACCCGCTGGAGTTCATTCGCGCGCAGGGACTCAAGGGCAAGGGCCTGTGGCAGCTCATCAAGGGCCTGCTGGCGCTGCCGCTGGCCTTCATCGAGTCCTTTCGCATCCTCTCGCGCCACAAGCCGGACGTGGTGGTGGGCGTGGGCGGCTATGCCAGCGGGCCGGTGGTGATGGCCGCCTGGCTGATGGGCATCCCCACCGCGGTGCAGGAGCAGAACGCGCTGCCGGGCTTCACCAACAAGACGCTGGGCAGGTTCGTCAAGGTGGTCTTCACCGCCTTCGAGGAGGCCAGGCGCTTCTTCCCCGAGGGCAAGGTGCACCTGGTGGGCAACCCCATCCGCCGCAAGCTGATGGACAACTACCTGCGCTCGCACGTGGCGCACGAGCGCTTCTCCATCCTCGTGTTCGGCGGCAGCCTGGGCGCCAAGGGCATCAACCAGCGGGTGGTGGAGGCGCTCGACTTCCTGGGGGACTTGAAGGACCAGATCACCTTCGTGCACCAGACGGGGAAGAACGACCTGGAGATGGTGCGCAAGGGCTACGCGGACAAGGGCTTCCAGGCCGACGTGCGCGAGTTCATCGACGACATGTCGGACGCCTACGCCCGGTCGGACCTCGTCGTGTGCCGGGCGGGCGCCACCACGCTGGCCGAGCTCACGGTGTGCAAGAAGGCCAGCATCCTCATCCCCTTTCCGTACGCGACGGATGATCACCAGGCGGTGAATGCCCGCGCGATGGTGGAGGCCGGCGCCGCGATCATGTTCCGCGAGTCGGAGCTCACCGGGCAGAAGCTGGCCGAGCAGATCCGCCTGCTGAAGACGGAGCCGGCGCGCCTCAAGCAGATGGAGAAGAAGGCGGGCCTGCTGGGCCGCCCCGAGGCCTCCAAGGAGCTGGCGGACGTGTGCGTGGAGCTGATGGTGGCGGCGTACGGGCCCAATGGCCGCGATCGCCCGGCCAAGGATGAGGCGCCCAAGGCCTCCAGGAGCGAGTGAGTCATGACCAAGGCCGGCGGCAAGCCTCAGAGCCTCTTCAAGACGCGCCATGCGGCGCAGGTGCACTTCGTGGGCATCGGCGGCATCGGCATGAGCGGCATCGCCGAGGTGCTGCTCAACCTGGGCTACCGGGTGTCGGGCTCGGACCTGAAGGGCAGCGACATCACCCGGCGGCTGGCCTCCATGGGCGCCACCATCTACGAGGGCCACAAGGCGCAGAACCTGGTGCAGGCGGACGTGGTGGTCATCTCCTCCGCGGTGAAGAAGGACAACCCGGAAGTCGTCACTGCGCGTCAGCGGAAGATCCCCGTCATCCCCCGCGCGGAGATGCTCGCCGAGCTGATGCGCCTGAAGTACGCGGTGGCGGTGGCCGGCAGCCACGGGAAGACGACGACCACCTCCATGGTGGCCACGGTGCTCTCGGCGGCGGGGCTGGATCCGACGGCGGTGGTGGGCGGCAAGGTGAACGTGCTCGACTCCAACGCCAAGCTCGGCAAGAGCGAGCTGATGGTGGTGGAGGCCGACGAGAGCGACGGCAGCTTCCTCAAGCTGCACCCGGCCATCACCGTGGTGACGAACATCGACCCCGAGCACATGGACCACTACGGGACGCTCGAGGCGTTGAAGTCGGCCTTCGTGGAGTTCTGCAACCGGGTGCCCTTCTACGGGCTGAACGTCCTGTGCCTGGACCACCCCAACGTGCAGGCGCTGGTGCCCCGGTTGGAGAAGCGCGTCGTCACCTACGGCAGCTCGCACATGGCGGACTACCGCCTGGAGGGCATCACGCTTGAGGGCTTCACCACGCGCTTCAGCGCCTTCCGGCGCGATGAGCCGCTGGGCGAGTTCCGCGTGCGCATGGTGGGCGCGCACAACGCCCTCAACGCCCTGGCCGTCATCGCCGTGGCCGAGGAGATGGAGATCCCCCTCGACACCGTGCGCGGCGCCCTGGCCGAGTTCGGCGGCGTGCAGCGGCGCTTCACGGTGAAGGGCGAGGTGAACGGCATCACCGTGGTGGACGACTACGGGCACCATCCCACCGAGGTCATGGCCACTCTGGCCGGTGCGCGGCGGGCCTTCGGCCGGCGCCTGGTGGTGGCCTTCCAGCCGCACCGCTACACGCGCACGCACGATCTGCTGAAGGAGTTCGCCACCTCCTTCAATGACGCGGACGTGGTCTTCGTCTCCAGCGTCTACGCGGCCGGCGAGGAGCCCATCCCGGGCGCCACGGGCGACGCGCTGGCGGAGGCCATCCGAGAGCACGGCCACCGCGACGTGACGTTCGTGGAGAAGCGCGTGGACCTGCCGGCGGCCATCGCCCCGCGTCTGCGCGAGGGCGACATCGTCCTCACGCTCGGCGCCGGCGACATCACCCAGGTGGGGCCGGACCTGCTGGCGCAGCTCGGCAAGGGCGGGGCCGCCAAGGGCGGGTGAGCATGACGGCGCGCATCGCATCCTCCCTCCCGGAGCGGGTGTCGCTCCTGGGCGGCTGTGAGGTGAAGGCGGGCGAGCCGCTCGCGCCCCTCACCAGCGTCCGGGTCGGTGGCCCGGCGGAGGCGCTCGTGCGTCCGCGCAGCCCCGAGGCGCTCGTGGCGCTGCTGCGGCTGGCTCGGGAGGAGGGCGCTCCGGTCACCATCCTCGGAGGTGGCGCCAACACGCTCGTGGGAGACGGGGGCGTGAAGGGCATCACCCTGCGCCTGCCGGGAGACCTCTTCCCGGAGGTGGTCGAGCCCGGCGCGGAGGAGGGGACGCTCACCCTGGGCGCGGGCGCAGCCATCGTCCGGCTCATCAACCTGATGCGCGCCAACGGCCTGGTGGGCGCCGAGTTCCTCGCGGGCATCCCCGGCACGCTCGGCGGCGCGGTGTCCATGAACGCCGGCACCAAGAACGGCGAGTGCTTCCGCGTCGTGGAGGCGGTGGAAGTGGCCACCGTGGACGGGGTGGGGTGGCTCACCAAGGCGCGGATTCCGCACGCCTACCGTCACTCGGAACTGCCCCCGGGCGCCGTGGTGACGCGGGTGCGCTTCCGGCTGCCCAAGGGGGACCTGGTGGCCTCCAAGGCGGCCATGGACAAGGACCTGGGCTACCGCAAGAGCACGCAGCCGCTCAGCCAGCCGAACTTCGGCAGCGTCTTCACCAACCCGCCGGGCGACTTCGCCGGGCGGCTCATCGAACTGGTGAAGCTCAAGGGCCACACCCTGGGCCGCGCCCAGGTGTCCACGCTGCACGCCAACTGGATCGTCAACCTGGGCGGTGCCGCCGCCCGCGACGTCCTCGGGCTCATCACCCTGATGCAGGAGCGGGTGAAGGCCGAGACGGGCGTCGAGCTCAAACCCGAAGTCAAACGCGTAGGGGAGTTCCTTCCGTGAGCGTCCTGTCCAAGTCCGATCTGAAGAACAAGCGCGTGGGCGTGCTGATGGGTGGCCTGTCCGCGGAGCGCGACGTGTCGCTGCGCACCGGAGCCGCCGTGTCCAAGGCGCTGCGCTCTCTCGGCTACGACGTGGTGGAGATCGACGTGGGCAAGGACATCGCCGCGCGCCTGGCCGCGGAGAAGGTGGATGTGGCGTGGATCGCCCTCCACGGCCGCTACGGCGAGGACGGCTCCATCCAGGGGCTGCTCGAGTCGCTCTTCATCCCCTACACCGGCAGCGGCGTGCTCGCCTCGGCGCTGGGCATGGAGAAGGTCTACGCCAAGCAGGTCTTCACCCACCACGGCATCCCCACGCCTCCTTATAAGGTGTTCACCGACGCCGCGACCGCCCGCGCCGCCGTGGACTCGCTGCCCTTCCCGTTCCCCGTCGTCGTCAAGCCCAGCCGCGAGGGCAGCAGCGTGGGCGTCCACGTCTGCAAGACGAAGGAGGCCTACCTGGCCGCCGTGGACGACGCCTCGAAGTTCGCCGGCTTCCTCCTGGTGGAGCAGTTCATCAAGGGCCGCGAGGTGCAGGGCGCCGTGCTGGACAACGAGGCCCTGGGCGTCATCGAAGTCGTCGTCGCCCGCGAGTTCTACGACGCGGAGGCCAAGTACAAGGCCGGCAGCGGGACGAAGTACCTCTTCCCCGCGCCGCTGCCCGAGGCCCAGTACACCCGCGTCAACGAGGTGTGCCTGGCCGTCCACAAGGCGCTGGGGTGCTCCGGAGCGTCGCGCTCGGACGTCATCGCCACCGAGTCCGGGGACGTCTACGTTCTGGAAATCAACACCCTGCCAGGTATGACGGAGACGAGCCTGCTGCCGAAGATCGCCGCCGGAAGGGGTATCGACTTCCCCGCCCTGTGCGAGCGCATCCTCCTGACGGCCTCGCTCAAGTCCTGAGAGCGCGCCGGCGCTCTTTTCCCCCAGGAAGATAAGGGGTTTCCCTGAGCCCCTCCGCTACAGCCACGTACCTGTAGCCAAAAACTGGCGCGCCGATCCAACCCGGCGCAGCATGCGGACCTGTTTTCCATGGCCTTTGGGAAGTCCAAGAACCGTCGCCGCGTCGACACCGCCCAGAAGAAGGAGGCGGTGAAAGGCGTCGTGCGGACGCACGGGGCACCCGTGCTCAAGGGCCTGCTCGCCGCGGCGCTGACGGCGGGGCTCATCTGGGGCGGCATCGAGCTGCGCGCCTGGGCGCTGAGCTCCCCGCGCTTCCAGCTGCAGGACGTGAACTTCTCGGGCCTCACGCGGGCCTCGCGCCCGGAGCTGGTGAAGCTGTCCGGCCTGGCGCTCGGACAGAACCTCTTCTCCATGGAAGTGCCGCTGCTGGAGAAGGCCATGCTCCAGCACCCGTGGGTGCGCAGCGTGGAGGTGACGCGGCACTTCCCGGCCTCCGTGTCCGTCCAGGTGGTGGAGCACACCCCCGAGGCGCTGGTGGTGCTGGGCGACTTGTACGTGCTGGACGCGGAGGGCGAGCCCTTCAAGCGGGTGACGCCCGGAGACGGGCTGGACCTGCCGCTCGTCACTGGCGTGGAGCGCGATGCGTACGTGAAGGATCCCGCCGTGGTGCGCGAGCGCCTGAAGGCGGCGCTGGAGGTGGCGCGCTCGTACTCGGCGCTCAAGCTCGGCCGCCACGAGCGGCTGTCCGAGGTGAGGGTGGAGGGCACGTCCCTGGCGCTGGTGACGGTGGCCGGCCAGGAGGTGCTGATGGGGGAGGGGAACACGGAGGCCAAGCTGACGCGCCTGGCGCGCGTGCGGCGCGAGCTGAGCGCCAAGGGGCTGGCCGCGGATGTCATCCACCTGGACAACCGGGCTCGGCCCGGCTGGGTGGCAGTGAAGCTTTCGAGCCCCGTCTCCGAGAGGAACGGGAGCTCGGCGCAGTAGGGAACGCCCTTTCACGAGAGTGGGGGCACCGGGAGGCAGTGGTCATGGCGAAGCAGAAGTCTGGGGAGATCATCGTCGGCCTCGACATCGGCACGACGAAGATCTGCGCGATCGTCGGTGAGCTCACCGACAGCGGGATCGACATCATCGGAATCGGCACCCACCCCTCCAAGGGGTTGCGCAAGGGCGTCGTGGTCAACATCGAGGCGACCGTGTCCTCCATCCGCCGGGCGGTGGAAGAGGCCGAGCTGATGGCGGGGGCGGAGATCTCCCACGTCTACACGGGCATCGCCGGAGGCCACATCAAGGGCTTCAACTCCCAGGGCATCGTCGCGGTGAAGGACAAGGAGGTGCGCGAGGCGGACATCGCCCGCGTCATCGACGCCGCCAAGGCGGTGGCCATCCCGCTGGACCGGGAGGTCATCCACGTCCTGCCGCAGGAGTTCATCATCGACGACCAGGGCGGCATCAAGGAGCCGCTGGGCATGGCGGGCGTGCGGCTGGAGGCCAAGGTGCACATCGTCACCGGCGCCGTCTCCAGCGCGCAGAACATCGTCAAGTGCGCCAACCGCACCGGGCTGAACGTCGCCGACATCGTCCTGCAGCCGCTGGCCTCCGCCGAGGCCGTGCTCAGCGACGACGAGAAGGAGCTGGGCGTGTGCCTGGTGGACATCGGCGGCGGCACCACGGACATCGCCATCTTCTCCGGCGGCGCCATCGTCCACACCGCCGTCATCGCCCTGGGCGGCAACAACCTCACCAGCGACATCGCCATCGGCCTGCGCACCCCGGCGCACGAGGCCGAGCGCATCAAGCAGAAGTTCGGCTGCGCGCTCGCCTCCATGGTGAACAAGGACGAGACCATCGAGGTGCCCAGCGTGGGCGGCCGCCAGCCGCGCGTGCTCGGCCGGCAGATCCTCTGCGAGATCCTCGAGCCGCGCGTGGAGGAGATCTTCCAGCTCGTCCACCGGGAGATCCAGAAGTGCGGCTACGAGGACCTGCTCGCCTCGGGCGTCGTCATCACCGGCGGCTCCACGCTGCTGGCGGGCATGCCCGAGCTGGCCGAGGAGGTGCTCGGACTGCCCGTGCGGCGCGGTATGCCTCGCGGTATCGGTGGCCTGGTGGACGTGGTGAAGAGCCCCATGTACGCCACCGGCGTGGGCTTGGTCGTCTACGGCGCTCGCCACCTCGACCGGCGAATGTTCCGGATTCGCGAAGAGAACGTGTACAAGAAAGTGAAAGGCCGGATGCGCGAGTGGCTGGAGGAAATTTTCTAGCCTGACTGCGCGCCCGAAACCCGGAAAGCAAGAAGAGGGATCCCGAATGGGATCCCTCTTTTTTTTGATCAACATTCCTCGGGTACAATCGTTAACGCAACGCTTCGGGTAGGCCGCAGTAGTCCAACTGATCACGTCGTTACCCAGATCCGACACGACCGCAGCATGAGGCCGCTCCCCGGAGTGGCCCCGTCCCGGTCCGGAACATCCACCATGATGGGTTCCTCTTCGTCCTCTTTGTGCTCCGTGAACGCTCGCTTGCTGATGCCCCTGCTCCTGATGGGAGTGATGGGAGTCGGCTGCGGCCCGGAGTCGCTGAACGCTCCCGAGACTTCTCCCGAGCCATCCACCGTTCCGCAGCAGCTGGTCGCTCCGCGCGAGCAGCCGAGCAAGGCTGACTGGATGGTGGAGCCCGACGCGCACGTGTCGTGGATGATGGCCGACAGCGCGAACCTGCAGCTGTTCCTCGCGGACTCGGCCGATCCGATCGCGGAGCTGTCCTCGGTCACCTACTCGATCGACGTGGTGAACCTGGGGCCCAACGCGGCGGCCGACGTCGCGGTGGCGATCACCCTGCCCACCCAGGCCTTCTTCCAGTCGTTCGATCCGGCGGGCTTCGCCTGTAGCCCGAACGCCAATGTGTGGACGTGCCGGCTCTTCACGCCGTGGGCGGTGAACCAGCCGGCGACCATCAAGTTCACCATGCAGGCGCCCAACCAGGATGACATCCTGCTGCAGGCGAGCGCCACCATCTCCTCGACGACGGCGGACCCCACGCCGGGCAACAACTCGGATGCGGAGGAGACGGTCATCGGCATCAACGACGCGCCGTCGATCACCGCGCCCATCCCGGTGCCGCCGCAGACGGCCCCCGAGGACACCGACATCATCTTCTCGGCGGCCAACGGCAACCGCATCGCCCTGGCGGACCCGGACGTCTTCAACCGCAAGCTCAACCTGACCCTGGACATCACGGGCGGCGCGGTCCGCGGCTCGCTGTCGCTCAGCCAGACCACGGGGCTGACCTTCATCAAGGGTGACGGCTCGTTCGACTCGTCCATGCAGTTCGAAGGCACGCTCGCCAACATGAACGCCGCCCTGAACGGGCTGCGCTTCACCCCGGCGCCCAACTACTACGGAGAGACGGGCATCATCCTGTTGGTCAACGACCTGGGCAACAGCGGCCTCCAGGGGATCAAGGCGGTCTCCCGCATCGTCCCCATCAGCGTCTCGCCCGAGGTCAATGACCCGCCGGACGCGGTGGACGACAACTACGCGGTGCCGGGTGATGCCGTGGCCTACGCGCTGGACGTGCTGGCCAACGACACGTACCTGCCGGATCCGCCCGAGACCCTGACGATTACCGCCGTCACCCAGCCGGCCAATGGCTCGGTGACCTTCACCCCGACCGGGGTGAGCTTCACTCCGACCGCCGGCTTCCGAGGCACCACGACGTTCACGTACACGATCTCGGATGGGCACGGGCTCTTCGACACGGCCACGGTGACGTGCGTCGTCGGACAGCCGAACAACCCGCCCACGGCCGCCAACGACAGCTACACCGTGGCCGAGGACAGCGGCGCCACGAACATGTTCGTGCTGGCCAACGACAGCACGGCGCCGGACGCCAATGAGACGCTGACCATCACCGCGCTGACGCAGCCGGCGGGGGGCACGGTGACGCACTCGAACGGCATCGTCCAGTTCACGCCGACGCCCAACTTCTTCGGCACCACGACGTTCACCTACACGATCTCGGACGGTCGAGGCGGCACGGCGACGGGCACGGTGACGGTGACGGTGACGGGCTCGAATGATCCTCCGACGGCCAACGCCGACACCTTCGTGGTGCAGGAGGACACCCCCACGCCGCTGGATGTGCTGGCCAACGACTCGAGCGCGCCGGACGGCCCGGAGGCGCTGACCCTCACGGGGGTGACCCAGCCGACCAACGGCACGGCGACCATCACCGGCGCCACCGTGCTGTTCACGCCCGCCGCGGAGTTCAGCGGGAGCACGACGTTCACCTATACGATCTCGGATGGCACGGCGACGGCCACGGCCACGGTGACGGTGAACGTGGCGCCGGTGAACGACCCGCCGGTGGCCAACCCGGACAGCTTCACGGTGGCCGAGGACAGCGCGGCCACGCCGCTCAACGTGCTGGCCAACGACAACTCCGGGCCGGAGACGGGCGAGACGCTGACCATCACCGGCGTGACGCAGCCGACGGCGGGCGGCTCGGTGACCTTCACGGCCACGAGCGTGAGCTTTACGCCGACGGGCAACTTCTTCGGCACGGCGACGTTCACGTACACGCTCTCGGACGGCAATGGCGGCACGGCGACGGGCACGGTGACGGTGACGGTGACCGGGACGAACGACCCGCCGGATGCCGTCGAGGACAGCTTCATGGTGGGTGCCAACACCAGCGGCACGGTGCTGGACGTGCTGGCCAACGACACGAGCGCGCCGGACGGTCCGGAGACGCTGACGATCACCGCCACCACGCAGCCGGCCAACGGCACGGTGACGCGTACGCCCACCAACGTCAGCTTCACTCCCACGGCGAACTTCCGTGGGACGACGACGTTCCAGTACACGATCTCCGACGGCAACGGCGGCACCGACACGGCCACCGTCACGGTGGTGGTGGGCAACAACCCGCCGGTGGCCACCGCAGACAGCTTCACGGTGAACGAGGACAGCGGGTTCACCGATCTGAACGTGCTGGCCAATGACAACACGGCGCCGGACACGGGCGAGACGCTGAGCCTCATTGGCGTGACCCAGCCCGCCAATGGCCAGGTCACCTTCGACACGAACATCGCCAGGTTCAGGCCCGCGAACAACTTCCACGGCACCACGACGTTCACGTACACGGTGTCGGACGGCAGCGGCGGCACGGCGACGGCCACGGTGACGGTGACGGTGACGCCGGTGAACGATCCGCCGGTCGCGGTGAACGACAGCTTCACCGTGCCCCGGAACAGCGGGGCGACGGTGCTGAACGTGCTGGCCAACGACACGTTCGCGCCGGACACGGGCGAGACGCTCACCGTCGCGACCGTGACCCAGCCGGCCACGGGCGGTACGGTGACTCTCAACGCGGGCGTGGTGAGCTTCACCCCGACGACCAACTTCACGGGGACCGTGACGTTCCAGTACACGGTGTCGGACGGCAACGGCGGCACGGCGACGGGCACGGTGACGGTGGTGGTGGAGCAGGTGAACGCGCCGCCCAACGCTGTGGACGACACCTTCACGGTGGCCGAGGACAGCTCGGTCACGACGTTCGACGTGCTGGCCAACGACTCGATCGCCCCGGACACGGGCGAGACGCTGACCGTCACCGCGGCGACCCAGCCGGCCACGGGCGGCACGGTGACCTTCAACACCTCCAACGTGCGCTTCACCCCGACGGCCAACTTCAACGGGACGGCGACGTTCCAGTACACGGTGTCGGACGGCAACGGCGGCACCGACACGGCGACGGTGACGGTGACGGTGACGCCGGTGAACGACCCGCCGGACGCGGTGAACGACACCTTCTCGGTGGCCGAGAGCAGCTCGAACAACCCGCTGGACGTGCTGCTCAACGACACCACGGCGCCGGACACGGGCGAGACGCTCACGGTGGCCTCCGTCACGCAGCCGGCCAGCGGCACGGTGACGCTCACCGGCGGGGTGGTGCGCTACACGCCGCCCGCGGGCTTCAACGGCACCGTGACGTTCACCTACACGGTGTCCGACGGCAACAGCGGCACGGACACGGCGACGGTGGCGGTGACGGTGACGCCGGTGAACGATCCGCCGACGGCCAACAACGACAGCTTCGCGGTGGCCGAGGACAGCGGCGCCACGCCGCTCAACGTGCTGGCCAACGACAGCACGGCGCCGGACACCGGTGAGACGCTGACCATCACCTCCGTCACCCAGCCGGCCAACGGCACGGTGACGTTCGCGGCCTCCAACGTCACCTTCACGCCGGCCCCCAACTTCAACGGCACCACGACGTTCCAGTACACGGTGTCGGATGGCAACGGCGGCACGGCCACCGCCACGGTCACCGTCACGGTCGACCCGGTGAACGACCCGCCGACGGCCGTCAACGACGCGCTCACCGTGGCCGAGGACAGCGGCGCCACGGTGGTGACCGTGCTGAGCAACGACTCGAGCACGCCGGACACGGGCGAGACGCTCACGGTGACGGCGGTGACCCAGCCGGCCAACGGCACGGTGACGCTCACCGCGGGCGTGGTGCGCTTCACGCCGGCCCCCAACTTCAACGGGACGACGACGTTCCAGTACACGGTGTCCGACGGCAACGGCGGCACGGCGACGGCCACGGTGACGGTGACGGTGACGCCGACGAACGATCCTCCCGACGCGCTGGACGATGCCTTCACGGTGGCCGAGGACAGCGGCGCCACGACGCTGGACGTGCTGGCCAACGACTCCATCAACGGGGACGTGGGCGAGACGCTCACGGTGACGGCGGTGACCCAGCCGGCCAACGGCACGGTGACGCTCACCGCGGGCGTGGTGCGCTACACGCCGCCCTCCAACTTCAGCGGCACCACGACGTTCACGTACACGATCTCGGATGGCAACAGCGGCACGGACACGGCGACCGTCACGGTGACGGTGACGCCGGCGAACGATCCGCCCGACGCGGTGGACGACACGGCCACGGTGGCCGAGGACAGCGGCCCCACGGCGCTGGACGTGCTGACCAACGACACCACGGCGCCGGACACCGGCGAGACGCTGGCCATCACCTCCACCACCCAGCCGCTCAACGGCTCGACGACGTTCACCTCCACCCAGGTGCGCTTCACGCCGGCGGCCAACTTCTTCGGCACCACGACGTTCCAGTACACGGTGTCCGACGGCAACGGCGGCTCCGACACGGCGACCGTCACGGTGACGGTGACGCCGGTCAACGACGCGCCCTCGGCCAACGATGACACCTTCACGGTGGCGGAGGACAGCGGCGCCACGTCGCTCAACGTGCTGGCCAACGACTCGTTCGCGCCGGATGCGGCGGAGACGCTGACCATCTCCGCCATCGTGACCCAGCCGACGGGCGGGACGGTGACCAACACCCCCACGAGCGTGAGCTTCACGCCCGACGCCAACTTCACCGGCACCACGACGTTCTCGTACCGGATCTCGGATGGGAATGGCGGCACCGACACGGCGACCGTCACGGTCACGGTCTCCCCGGTCAACGATCCGCCCGACGCGGTCAACGACGCCGTCACGGTGGCCGAGGACAGCAGCGCCACGGTCGTGAACGTGCTGGCCAATGACAGCACGGCGCCGGACACCGGCGAGACGCTGACCATCACCTCCGTCACCCAGCCGGCCAACGGCACGGTGACGAACACGCCGACGAACGTGAGCTTCACGCCGGCGGCGAACTTCAACGGCACCACGACGTTCCAGTACACGGTGTCGGACGGCAATGGTGGCTCCGACACGGCGACCGTCACGGTGACGGTGACGCCGGTGAACGACAACCCGACGGCCAACGCCGACACCTTCACGGTGGCCGAGAACAGCGGCCCCTCCCCGCTGGCCGTGCTGGCCAACGACACGGCCGTGCCGGACACGGGCGAGACGCTCACGGTGACGGGTGTCACCCAGCCGACCACGGGCGGCACGACGTCCTTCTCGGCGGCGGGAGTGACCTTCACCCCCACGCCTGGCTTCGTGGGGCTCGCGACGTTCCAGTACACGATCTCCGATGGCAACGGCGGCACGGCGACGGCCACCGTCACGGTGAACGTCAGCAACTCGAACGATCCGCCGACGGCCAACGACGACGCCTTCACGGTGGCCGAGGACAGCGGCCCCACGCCGATGAGCGTGCTGGCCAACGACACGACGCTGCCGGACACCAGCGAGACGCTGACGATCGTCTCCGTCACCCAGCCGGCCAGCGGCACGGTGACCTTCACGGCCACCGAGCTCACCTTCACGCCCGCGCTCAACTTCAACGGCACCGTGACGTTCTCGTACACGGTGGACGACGGCAACGGCGCGACGGACACGGCGCAGGTGACGGTGACGGTGACGCCGGTCAACGATCCGCCCACGGCCGGCAATGACGCCTTCACGGTGGGCGAGGACAGCGCCGCCACGGTGTTCAACGTGCTGGCCAACGACTCGACGGCGCCCGAGCTGTCCGAGACGCTGACGATCGCCTCCACCACCCAGCCGGCCAACGGCACGGTGACGAGCACGCCCACGAGCGTGAGCTTCACGCCGGCGCCCAACTTCAGTGGCACCACGTCGTTCCAGTACACGGTGGACGACGGCAACGGCGGCACGGCGACGGCCACCGTCACGGTGACGGTGACGCCGGTGAACGACCCGCCGGACGCGGTGAACGACACCTTCGTGGTGCAGGAGAACAGCTCGGACACCCCGCTGGACGTGCTGGCCAACGACACGACGACGCCGGACACGGGCGAGACGCTCACGGTGGCCTCCGTCACGCAGCCGGCCAGCGGCACGGTGACGCTCACCGGTGGAGTGGTGCGCTACACGCCGCCCGCGGGCTTCAACGGCACCGTGACGTTCACCTACGAGGTGTCGGACGGCAATGGTGGCTTCGACACGGCGACGGTGGTGGTGACGGTGACGGCGGTGAACGATCCGCCGACGGCCGCGGACGACAGCTTCACGGTGGCCGAGGACAGCCAGGACAACGCGCTGGACGTGCTGGCCAACGACACCACGGCGCCCGACACGGGTGAGACGTTGACCATCACCGCCGTGACGCAGCCGGCCAGCGGCACGGTGAGCTTCACGGCCTCCGGCGTGAGCTTCACGCCCGTGGCGGACTTCAACGGCACCGTGACGTTCCAGTACACGGTGTCGGATGGCAACGGCGGCACGGACACGGCGACCGTCACGGTGACGGTGACGCCGGCGAACGATGCGCCCACGGCCGTGGACGACAGCTTCACGGTGGCAGAGGACAGCGGCGCCACGGTGTTCGACGTGCTGGCCAACGACTCGTTCGCTCCGGACACGGGCGAGACGCTGACGATCACCTCGGTGACGCAGCCCGCGGCCGGCGCGGTGACCTTCACCGCGTCCAACATCAGCTTCACGCCGGCGCCGAACTTCAACGGCACCACGTCGTTCACGTACCGGCTCCTCGACGGCAACGGGGGCTCCGACTCGGCGACGGTGACGGTGACGGTGACGCCCGCGAACGATGCGCCCACGGCGAACGACGACGGCTTCATCGTCGCCGAGGACAGCGGTGCCTCGGAGCTGGACGTGCTCTTCAACGACAGCTCGGCGCCGGACGACAGTGAGACGCTCACGGTGACGTCGGTGACGCAGGCGCTCGAGGGCACGGTGACGCTCACCGGCGGGGTGGTGCGCTTCACGCCGGCGCCCAACTTCTTCGGCACCACGTCGTTCACCTACACGGTGTCCGACGGCAATGGCGGCACCGACACGGCGACGGTGGTGATGACGGTGACGCCGGTGAACGACAACCCGACGGCCAACAACGACAGCTTCCTGGTGGCCAAGGACAGCCCGGCCCAGGCGCTGGACGTGCTGGTCAACGACTCGGCCGTGCCGGACGTGGGCGAGACGCTCGTCATCACCTCGGTGACGCAGCCGGCCAGCGGCGGCACGGTGAGCTTCACGGGCTCCAGCGTCAGCTTCACGCCGACGGCCGGCTTCGAGGGCATCGTGACGTTCACGTACACGATCTCCGACGGCAACGGCGGCTCGGCGTCCGCGACGGTGACGGTCAACGTCGGCAGCGCGAACCGCCCGCCGACGGCCAACGACGACAGCTACACGGTGGCCGAGGACAGCGGCGACACGGTGCTGGATGTGCTGGCCAACGACAGCACGGCGCCGGACACGGGCGAGACGCTCACGGTGACGGCCGTCACGCAGCCGGCCAGCGGCACGGTGACGGTGTCTCCGGCCAGCGTCACCTTCAGGCCCGCGGCCAACTTCAACGGCACCGTGAGCTTCTCCTACACGGTCTCGGATGGGAACGGCGGCTCCGACACGGCGACGGTGACGGTGGTGGTGACGCCGGTGAACGACAACCCGACGGCCACGGATGACAGCTTCACGGTGGCCGAGGACAGCGTCGCCACGGTGCTCGACGTGCTGACCAATGACAGGGCGGCGCCGGACACGGGCGAGACGCTCACGGTGACGGCCGTCACGCAGCCGACCAACGGCACGGTGACGCTCACCAGCGGGGTGGTGCGCTTCACGCCCGCGGCCAACTTCAGCGGCACCACGACGTTCCAGTACACGGTGTCGGACGGCAATGGCGGCACGGCGACGGCGACCGTCACGGTGACGGTGACGCCGGCGAACGATGCGCCCACGGCCGTCAACGACGCCATCACGGTGGCCGAGGACAGCAGCGCCACCGTGGTGGACGTGCTGGCCAACGACTCGTTCGCGCCGGATGTGGGCGAGACGCTGACGGTGGTGTCCGTCACCCAGCCGGCCAATGGCACGGCGACGCTCACCGGTGGGGTGGTGAGCTTCACGCCCGCGCCCGACTTCTTCGGCACGACGACGTTCCGGTACACGGTGTCGGACGGCAGCGGCGGCACGGCCACGGCCACCGTCACGGTGACGGTGACGCCGGTGAACGACAACCCGACGGCCAACGCCGACAGCTTCACGGTGGCGGTGGACAGCCCGGCCACTGCGCTGGACGTGCTGTTCAACGACTCCAGCGCGCCGGACGTGGGTGAGACGCTCACGGTGACGGCCGTCACGCAGCCGGCCAATGGCACGGTGACGCTCACCGGCGGGGTGGTGCGCTTCGCTCCGGCCGCCGGCTTCTCCGGGACCACGACGTTCACCTACACGGTGTCCGACGGCAATGGCGGCACGGCCACGGGCACGGTCACCGTCACCGTCACGGGCAGCAACAGGCCTCCGACGGCGGTGGACGACGCCTTCACGGTGGCCGAGGACAGCGCCGCCACGTCGTTCGACGTGCTGGCCAACGACTCGTTCGCGCCGGACGTGGGCGAGACGCTGACGGTGACGGCGGTGACGCAGACGACGGGCGGCTCGGTGACCTTCACGGCCTCCGAGGTGCGCTTCACGCCTGCGCCGAACTTCAACGGCACGACGACGTTCCGGTACACGGTGTCGGACGGCAACGGTGGCACGGCCACGGCGGCCGTCACGGTGACGGTGACGCCGGTGAACGACAACCCGACGGCCGGCGACGACAGCTTCACGGTGGCCGAGGACAGCGGCGGCACGGTGTTCGACGTGCTGGCCAATGACTCGAGCGCGCCGGACACGGGCGAGACGCTGACGGTGACGGCGGTGACCCAGCCGACGGGCGGCTCGGTGACGCTCAGCGCGGGCGTGGTGCGCTTCACGCCGGCGGCCAACTTCAACGGCACCGCGACGTTCCAGTACACGGTGTCGGATGGCAATGGCGGGACGAGCACGGCCACGGTGACGGTGGTGGTGACGCCGGTGAACGACCCGCCCAACGCGGTGGACGACTTCACCTCGATGCCCGAGGACTACCCGCTCACGCTGGTGGGCGTGCAGGTCAACGACACCACGTCGCCGGACACGGGCGAGACGCTGACCATCACCGCGGTGACCCAGCCGGCCAACGGCACGGTGACGCTCACCAACGGCCTGGTCCGCTTCTCTCCGACGCCCAACTTCTTCGGCACCACGACGTTCACGTACACCATCTCCGACGGCAACGGCGGCACGGACACGGCGACGGTGCACATGACGGTGACGCCGGTGAACGACCCGCCGACGGTCGTGGACGACAGCTTCCTGGTCGCGGTGAACAGCTCGGCCACGGAACTGGACGTGCTCATCAACGACACGTACCTGCCGGACGCGCCCGAGACGCTCACCCTCACGGCGGTGACGCAGCCGATCAATGGCTCGGTGACGCTCATCGGCGGGGTGGTGCGCTTCACGCCGATGCCGGACTTCAGCGGCACCACGTCCTTCCAGTACACGGTGTCCGACGGCAATGGCGGCACGGCGACTGGCACGGTCACCGTGACGGTCTCCGGGACCAACAACCCGCCGGATGCGGTGGACGACACCTTCACGGTGGACGAGGACAGCAGCGCCACGGTGCTCAACGTGCTGGCCAACGACACGACGACGCCGGACACGGGCGAGACGCTCACGGTGGTGTCCGTCACGCAGCCCGCCAACGGCGCGGTGACGCTCAACGCGGGCGTGGTGAGCTTCACGCCGGCGCCGAACTTCAACGGCACCACGACGTTCCAGTACACGGTGTCCGACGGTCGCGGTGGCACGAATGCCGGCCGCGTCACCGTCAACGTCACGCCGGTCAATGATCCTCCGGACGCGGTGGACGACAGCTTCGTGGTGGCGGTGAACAGCCCGGCCCGGGCGCTCGACGTGCTGTCCAACGACACGATTGCGCCGGACACGGGTGAGACGCTGACGGTGACGGCGGTGACTCAGCCGGCCAACGGCACGGTGACGCTCACGGGCGGCGTGGTGAGCTTCACGCCGGCCGCGGGCTTCACGGGTACCACGACGTTCACGTACACCGTCTCCGACGGCAACGGTGGCACGGACACGGCCACGGTGACGGTGACGATCGCCGGGGCCAATCCTCCGCCGACGGCCAACGACGACAGCTTCGCGGTGGCGAAGAACAGCCCGGCCCAGGTGCTCAACGTGCTGGCCAACGACACCACGGCGCCGGACACGGGTGAGACGCTGACGGTCATTGCGGTGACCCAGCCGGCCATCGGCGGCACGGTGACGCTCTCGGGTGGGGTGGTGAGCTTCACGCCCGCGACGGACTTCCTGGGTACGACGGTGTTCACGTACACCATCTCCGACGGCAACGGCGGCACGGACACCGCCACGGTGACGATCACGGTCGGCGAGCCGAACAACCCGCCGAACGCGGTGGACGACACCTTCACGGTGGACGAGGACAGCGGGCCGACGACGCTCACCGTGCTGGCCAACGACACGACGGCGCCGGACACGGGCGAGACGCTCACGGTGACGGCGGTGACCCAGCCGCTCAACGGCCTGGTGACGCTCACCGGCGGCGTGGTGCGGTTCTCGCCGGCGGCCAACTTCAACGGCACCACGACGTTCCAGTACACGGTGTCCGACGGTCGCGGTGGCAACGACACGGCGACGGTGACCGTGACGGTGACGCCGGTGAACGATCCTCCGGACGCGGTGAACGACACGTACACGGTGCTCGCGGACGGCGGAGCCCAGGTGCTCAACGTGCTGCTCAACGACACGTTCGCGCCGGACACGGGCGAGACGCTGACGGTGACGGCGGTGACGCAGCCGGCCACGGGCGGCACGGTGACGCTCACCGGCGGCGTGGTGAGCTTCACGCCGGCCGCGGGCTACACGGGCACCACGACGTTCACGTACACCCTCTCCGACGGCAACGGCGGCACGGACACGGCCACGGTGACCGTGAACGTGAGCAACACGGCGAACAACCCGCCGAACGCGGTGGACGACACCTTCACGGTGGATGAGGACAGCAGCGGCAACATCCTGGCCGTGCTGGCCAACGACACGTTCGCGCCGGACACGGGCGAGACGCTGACGGTGATCTCGGTGACCCAGCCGGCCACGGGCGGCTCGGTGACGCTCAACGCGGGCGTGGTGCGGTTCACGCCCACGGCCGACTTCAACGGCACCGTGACGTTCCAGTACACGATCTCCGACGGCAACGGCGGCGACGACACGGCCACGGTGACCGTGACGGTGGCGCCGGTGAACGATCAGCCCAACGCGGTGAACGACACGTACACGGTGCTCAGGGACAGCGGGGCGACGGTGCTGGACGTGCTGGCCAACGACACGTTCACGCCGGACACGAACGAGACGCTGACGGTGACGGCGGTGACCCAGCCGGCCAATGGCACGGTGGCGCTCGCCGGCGGCGTGGTGAGCTTCACGCCGGCGCCCAGCTTCTTCGGCACCACGACGTTCACGTACACCATCTCCGATGGTAACGGCGGCAGCGACACGGCCACGGTGACCGTGATCGTGAACGACACGCAGAACAACCCGCCGGATGCGGTGGCCGATACCTTCACGGTGGCCGAGGACAGCGGGGCCACGGTGCTGGACGTGCTGGCCAACGACACGTTCGCTCCGGACACGGGCGAGACGCTGACGGTGGTGAACGTGACCCAGCCGGCCACGGGGGGCACGGTGACGCTCGACGCGGCGGGCGTGGTGAGCTTCACCCCGGCGCTCAACTTCTTCGGCACCGTGACGTTCGACTACATCATCTCCGACGGCCGTGGCGGTAACGACACGGCGACGGTGACGGTGACGGTGACGCCGGTGAACGACGACCCGACGGCCAACGATGACACCTTCACGGTCCTCACCGACAGCTCGGCGAATGTGCTCGACGTACTGCTCAACGACACGATCGCGCCGGACACGGGCGAGACGCTGATGATCACCTCCACCACCCAGCCGGCCAGTGGCACGGTGACCCATACGAGCACGAACGTCAGCTTCACGCCGGCGGCGGGCTTCACCGGCACCGTGACGTTCGACTACACCATCTCGGACGGCAACGGTGGCAGCGACACGGCCACGGTGACCGTGATCGTCAGCGACACGCCGAACAACCCGCCGGATGCGGTGGCCGACACCTTCACAGTGGCCGAGGACAGCGGGGCCACGGTGCTGGACGTGCTGGCCAACGACAGCACCGAGCCGGACACGGGCGAGACGCTGTCGGTGGTGAACGTGACGCAGCCGACCAACGGCACGGTGACGCTCACCGGTGGCGTGGTGCGGTTCACGCCGGCGCCGAACTTCAACGGCACCACGACGTTCCAGTACACGGCCTCCGACGGCCGTGGTGGCACGGACACGGCGACGGTGACGGTGACGGTGACGCCGGTGAACGACGACCCGACGGCCAACGACGACACCTTCACGGTGCTCGCCAACAGCGGGGCCAACGTGCTCGACGTGCTCGTCAACGACACGTTCACGCCGGACACGGGCGAGACGCTGACGGTGACGGCGGTGACGCAGCCGGCCACGGGCGGCACGGTGACGCTCACCGGCGGCGTGGTGAGCTTCACGCCGGCCACGGACTTCATCGGCACCGCGACGTTCACGTACACCCTCTCCGACGGCAACGGTGGCAGCGACACGGCCACCGTGACCGTGAACGTGGGCGAGAACCCGAACAACCCGCCGGACGCGGTGGATGATGCCTTCACGGTCGTGGAGAACAGCGGGGCCACGGTGCTCAACGTGCTGGCCAATGACACGTCCGCTCCGGACGTGGGCGAGACGCTGACGGTCGTGGCGGTGACCCAGCCCGCGACGGGCGGCACGGTGACGCTCACGGGCGGCGTGGTGAGCTTCACGCCGGCCACGGACTTCGCGGGCACCGCGACGTTCACGTACACCATCTCCGACGGCAGGGGTGGTAACGACACGGCCACGGTGACGGTCACCGTGACCAAGGCCCCGGATGTCGACACCGACGGCGATGGCCTGACCGATGAGCAGGAGGCCGAGCTCGGCACCGACCCGAACGATCGCGACACCGACAACGGCGGCGTGGAGGACGGCGCCGAGGTCGCCGGCGGTACCAACCCGCTGGACGACACCGACGACTTCCTCGTCGGCGGCAGTGGCTGCGCCTCCACGGGCACCACCAGCCTGATGCCGCTGCTGCTGCTGCTCGGCCTGCCGCTGCTGCGGCGGCGCCATGCGGCGGTGGGCTCGCACCCGGCTTCTCGAGCCGGCGTGTGGGGCGTGCTGGCCGTCCTCGTGGCGGCTCCGGCGAAGGCCCAGTCCGACATCGTCACCAGCCCCACGTCCGAGAAGATCGACGTGCAGCAGTACAAGCCGGCCCCTGGTGCCTACGACGTGCTGGGCCTCCACAGTCCGAGGGTAGCCCGGAACTTCGAGTGGAACCTGGGCGTGTCGGTCAACTACGCGAAGGACCCGCTCACCTTTCTCGACCCCCGCCAGGACAACAAGGCCGTCTACAAGCTGGTGGAGAGCCAGCTCACCGTGGACCTGATGGGTGCCATCGCCCTGTTCGACCGGTTCGAGCTGGGCCTGGCGCTGCCCATCACCTCGCAGACCTCCCAGTCGTCGCCAGAGGTGGCGCCGGCCTTCGAGGAAGGCGTGGGGAAGACCGGCCTCGGAGACCTGCGCGTGATTCCCAAGGCGAGCCTGTACTCCTCGGGCGGTCTGAGCGTGGGCGCCGCGCTGCCCATCCACCTGCCCACCGGCGGGTCCACGGGCTTCCTCGGGGGCGGGTTCTCCGTCCGCCCGAGGGTGCTCGGTGAGTGGAGCAGCAGCGGGGGAGTTCGCGTGCTGGCCAACGTGGGCCTCAACCTCCGCTCCAAGCAACAGCTGCGCAACCTGGTCGTCTCCAACGAGCTGGCCTACGGCATCGGCGCGGAGGTGCCCTTCAGCGTGGCCGGCAGCGAGCTGTCCGCGGGCGGCACGCTGATGGGCGCGATGGGGCTCGGCGAGTCGGGCTCCGAGGAGAAGCCGATGGAGTTCCTGGCCACGCTGAAGTACCGCGTCTCGGAGGCCTTCTCGGCGCACCTGGGCGGTGGCCCGGGCATCGGGCAGGGCTACGGCACGCCGGGCTTCCGCGTGTTCGCGGGCATCGCCTACGCGCCGTCCGACCGCGGCACCGAGTCTCGGCCGACGCCCGTGGCCACCCCCGCGCCGATCAAGCCCTCCAAGCCCGTGCCCGAGCAGCTGGTGGACACGGACGGGGACGGCCTGCCGGACGTGCAGGACCGCTGCCCGATCGCCGCCGAGGACAAGGACAGCTTCCAGGACGACGACGGCTGCCCGGACCCGGACAACGACAACGACACCCTGGCGGACGCCAGCGACAAGTGCCCCAACGAGCCGGAGACGAAGAACGCCTTCGAGGACGAGGACGGCTGCCCGGACCAGGCGCCGCCGCCGCCGCCCGTGGACACCGACGGAGACCTCCTCACGGACGACAAGGACCGCTGCCCACAGGAGGCCGAGGACAAGGACGGCTTCCAGGACGAGGACGGCTGCCCGGACCCGGACAACGACCGGGACGGCGTGGCGGACGCGGACGACAAGTGCGCCAACGAGCCGGAGACGATCAACGGCGTGAAGGACGAGGACGGCTGCCCGGACAAGGGCAAGGTGAAGGTGCTCGTCCAGGGCGAGAAGATCGTCATCACCGAGACGATCTTCTTCGCCAACAGCAAGGCCACCATCCTCCCCAAGTCCTTCCCGCTGCTGAAGCAGGTGGCGCAGGTGCTCAAGGCCAACACGCAGATCGAGAAGCTCCGCATCGAGGGCCACACGGACGACAAGGGTGACGACGGGGCCAACCTGGTCCTCTCCCGCACCCGCGCCGAGGCCGTGCGCGATCGCCTCGCCCTCGAGGGTGTCGATGCAGCCCGGCTGGAGGCGGTGGGTTACGGCGAGGCCAGGCCGATTGCCCCCAACAAGACCGCCAAGGGCCGCGAGAAGAACCGCCGCGTGGAGTTCAACGTCGTCAAGATGAGGGCCCAGGAGGTGGAGGTCGTCCAGCCCTGAGCCTCACCGGGCGGCATGTCAGACCCCTGATCGACACTGCCGCTCGTGACCGTCCTGCGGTCCGCGCCTCGGGGTGGATCTCCGGAGCGCGACCGCCAGGGCGGTCATGCGGTGCCGCGTGAGCGCGGGACAAAATCCGGATCGCGAGTCAAGGTCCGACAAGGCCACATCCCGCGACACGGAATGGATGTTCAGGCCGCCGCGTAAGTGCCTGTCAGGACTTGGGGGAACCGAGGCCTGCTACAGGCAGGTAGCGGAATACTTGCCAAAGATCTCGACTTGCTGATGATGGGTGACCTTGGGGACTCGCACCAAAAGGTGCGTGAGTTCCGCTGAAAGGATCACCATGGACCAGTTCGAGCAGAACAAGCAGGCCGCGAAGATCCGTGTTGTCGGCGTGGGTGGAGCCGGCTGCAACGCGGTGAACACGATGATCCTGGCCAAGCTGGAACGGGTCGACTTCATTGCTGCGAACACCGACGTGCAGGCGCTCGCCGCCAACAAGTCTCCGACGCGGCTGCAGCTCGGACAGACGCTGACCAAGGGCCTGGGCGCGGGCGCCAACCCGGAGATGGGCCGCGAGGCGGCGCTCGAGTCCAAGGAGCAGATCGCCGCGGTGCTCGAGGGCGCGGACATGGTGTTCGTCACCGCGGGCATGGGCGGTGGCACCGGCACGGGCGCCGCGCCCATCATCGCGGACATCGCCAAGAGCCTGGGCTGCCTCACGGTGGGCGTGGTGACCAAGCCCTTCCTCTTCGAGGGCAACAAGCGCCGCAAGCAGGCCGAGCAGGGCCTGGTGGAGCTCAAGGCCGCGGTGGACACGCTCATCACCATCCCCAACCAGCGGCTGCTCACCCTGAGCACCGAGCCCATGCCGCTGCTGGAGACCTTCAAGCGCGCCGACGAGGTGCTCCTCAACGCCGTGCAGGGCATCTCGGACCTCATCCAGTACCACGGCTACATCAACGTGGACTTCGCGGACGTGAAGACCATCATGAGCGACAAGGGCCTGGCGCTCATGGGCACCGGCCGCGCCTCGGGCACCTCGCGCGCCCTGTCCGCCATGCAGCAGGCCATCTCCAGCCCGCTGCTGGAGGACATCTCCATCGACGGCGCCACGGGCCTGCTCATCAACATCACCGGCGGCCGGGACATGACGCTGCAGGAAGTCAACGAGGCCCTCACGCTGGTGCACGACGCGGCCGACAGCGAGGCGGAGATCATCTTCGGCTCGCTCATCGACGAGCAGATCCAGGACGAGGTGAAGATCACCATCATCGCCACCGGCTTCGTGCACCGCGACACCCGGCAGCCCCAGCGCGTGGTGGCGGTGCCGGCCACCCCGGTGCCGCTCGTCAGCCGCCCCGCGCCGTCGGTGCTGTCCGCCGCCCGCGAGGAGGTGGCCAGCCTGGTGCCCTCCAAGGCCGGTGCGCGCGCCATGTCCTCCACGGAGAACAAGGCGGTGACGACTCCGCCGCGCACCGCGGTGGTGAAGGACGCGGCGCTGCCCCTGGACGAGGATCAGTTCGACATCCCCACCTTCCTGCGCCGGCAGGGCCAGACCGAGATGCCCTGAGCGGGCCCGCGGGGCCCCAGGCCCCGCTGAAGCACCCGAGGCACCTCTCGCCATCGCGCGTGAGGTGCCTCGTTCTGTCTCGACAGGGCTGGAGGCGTGGGCTCAGCCGCGGGGGAGGCGGGCCACGCTGGCCCCGTCCCGGCCGGACAGCGCGTCGCTGCGCGCCAGCAGGGTGTCCAGCTCCGCATACACCTCTTCCACGCGCTCCGGGATGCGCGGAGGAGGCGTCACACCCTCACCGGCGAGCAGCTCCACGAGCGTGTTGACGCGCTGCAGCATCTGGCGCGCCTTCAGGAGGGCGCGGCCCGTCCGGGTGCCCTCGGGGGAGAAGAGGGTGCCGCCCTGGTAGAGGGTCTCCAGCGCCAGTCGATTGGCCGCCAGCCGATCCGAGAGCCGGGCGCGGTAGAGGTCCAGCCTCCGCTCACGCCGAGCTCCCTGCAGATCCACCACCGTCCCCGGGCTCGTGTCGTTCCGCTTCAAGGTGCAGGCAAGGTACGCCAGGGCCGCGAACGATCGCAACGGTGTGACGTGGTTGTGGAAACCTGTACGGTCCTGTGGCGAGCCCTCGGCTGGCAGCTTGTCAGTCCAGGGGGCGGGGATTAGGTTGGCCGCCCTCCCGAGCCAGGGTGCCAGCCATGTTCAAGAAGCTGCTCATCGCCAACCGGGGTGAGATCTCCCGCCGCATCGGAGCGGTGGCCCGTGCCATGGGGATCTCCACCGTCGCCGTCTATTCGGACGCGGATGCGGACCTGCCCTTCGTCAAGGAGGCGGACGAGGCCGTGCGCCTGGGGCCCGCGCCGGCCAAGGACAGCTACCTCAACATCCCCGCCATCCTCGAGGCGGCGAAGAAGACGGGCGCCCAGGCGGTGCACCCGGGCTACGGCTTCGTGTCGGAGAACGCCGAGTTCGCCCGGGCCTGCACGGAGGCGGGCATCACCTTCGTGGGCCCGCCGCCCGAGGCCATGCTGCGGATGAAGGACAAGAGCCAGGCGCGCAAGCTGGTGATGGCCGCGGGCGTGCCGGTGGTGCCGGGCACCGAGGACGTGGTGCCGGACGTGGCCAGCGCGCTCGCGGCGGCCGAGCGCATCGGCTACCCGGTGCTCTGCAAGGCGGCCGGCGGCGGCGGCGGCATCGGCATGGCCGCGGCGAAGGACCCGGCCGAGCTGGAGAAGGTGTTCCGCCAGTGCACGGACCGGGCGAAGGCGGCCTTCGGGCGCGAGGGCGTGTACCTGGAGCGCTACTTCCCGGCCCCGCGCCACATCGAGGTGCAGATCCTCGGCGATCACCACGGAAACCTCATCCACTGCCTGGAGCGCGAGTGCTCCATCCAGCGGCGCCACCAGAAGGTGGTGGAGGAGGCGCCCTCGCCGCTGTTCGCGGACGGCAGGAACGCGGACGTGGCCCAGAAGCTGTTCACCGCGGCCGTCACGGCGGCCAGGGCCTTCGGCTACGCCAACGCGGGCACGGTGGAGTTCCTCTACTCGGACGGCGACGTCTACTTCATCGAGATGAACGCCCGGCTCCAGGTGGAGCACCCGGTGACGGAGCTGACCACGGGGCTGGACCTGATTGGCTGGCAGCTGCGCATCGCCGCCGGGGAGAAGCTCACGGTGCGGCAGGAGGACGTGAAGCGGCGCGGGGCGGCGCTGGAGTTCCGCATCTACGCGGAGGATCCGGTGAAGTTCTTCCCGTCGCCCGGGCCGCTCAAGGTCTACGTGCCGCCCACGGGCGAGGGCGTGCGCCTGGACTCGGGCTACGCCGAGGGCAACACCGTCACCCCGAACTACGATCCCATGATTGCCAAGCTCATCGTCACCGGCGCCACCCGCGCGGAGGCCATCGAGCGCTCGATCAAGGCGCTGGAGCAGTACCGCATCGAGGGCATCAAGACGAACATCCCGCTGCACCTGCGCATCCTGAAGGCTCCGGCCTTCAGCGCCGGAGAGCTGGATACGCGCTTCCTGGAGAACCACGCGAAGCCTTAGGCTGCGCGCGGCAGCGGACCTTCCAACTTCGGCGCTTCGGGCGCGCGAGGAGGCAACACGGTATGGCGGACGTGGCGGCGCACATCACGGGCACGGTGTGGAAGATCGAGGTGAAGGTGGGGCAGACGGTCTCCGCCGGAGAGACCCTGGTCATCCTCGAGTCCATGAAGATGGAGATGCCGGTGGAGGCCCCCGAGGGCGGCACGGTGAAGGAGATCCGCTGCAAGGAGTCCCAGCCGGTGAACGAGGGTGACGTCCTCGTGGTGCTCGGCTAGGCGCGAGCTTCCGCCATGCAGCCCACGGTGGAGGTGGAGGACCGCGAGGGCGGCGTCCGCGTGCTGACGCTCGCCAACCCGGCGCGGAAGAACGCGCTGGATGACCGGCTCCTGGGGCTGCTGGACGCGGCGCTCTCCCCGCCGCCGGACGTGCCCGTGCGCGCCTTCCTGGTGCGCGGGGCGGGCGGCACCTTCTGCTCCGGCTACGACTTGACGAACCTGGGGCCGCCCACGCCGGAGGGGCGGCTGCCGGACGATGCGCTGATGGCGCTGCTGTCCCGGCTGGAGCGCCACCCGGTGCCCAGCGTGGCGCTGGTGCAGGGGGCCGCGTTCGGCGCGGGGTTCGACCTGGCGTGCGCCTGTGACTTCCGCGTGGGGACGCCCGAGACGGTGTTCTGCATGCCGGCGGCGCGGCTGGGGCTCGTCTACTCCGTGGACGGGATGGCGCGGGCCTCGCGGCTGGTGGGGCCGGCCCGGGCTCGGGCGCTCTTCCTCACCGCGCGCAAGCTGGACGGAGCGACGGCGCTCGGCTGGGGCCTGCTGGACGAGTGCGCGAAGGCGGCCGAGGCGGAGGCGCGCGCCCTGGCGCTGTGCCAGACGCTGGCCTCGCACGCGCCGCTGGCGGTGGCGGGGATGAAGGAGGTGTTCGGGCTGGTGGGCCGGCCGGCGCTCTCGGACGAGGAGCGGGCGCACGCGCGGGCACTGCGGGCCCAGGCCTTCGGCAGCGAGGACGCCAAGGAGGGCAGGGCGGCGTTCCTCGAGAAACGCCCGCCCCGCTTCCGGGGCCGCTAGCCCGGCGGCTCAGGTGTCGCCGAACAGCTCGCCCATGCGCAGCTGCAGCGCGGAGGCGATCTTGTAGAGCGACGAGATGGACGCCGAGGACTCGGCGCGCTCGATCTGCGACAGCAGCGACACGGACAGGCCGGTGCGCCGCGCCAGCTGCTTGAGCGTGAGCTCCTGCGTCTTGCGCGCGTCGCGGATGACGCGGCCGATGGCGCGGTGCAGGTCCGCCTCCGGGTCCTGCGACAGGCCCTTCTTCTGCAGGGCGTTGCGGACCGCGGTGATGAACTGCTCCGGCTCCATCGGCTTCTTCACGTAGTCGGAGGCCTGCGCCTTGAGCGAGGCGACCGCCGTGTCCACCGTGGGGTATGCCGTGGCGACGATGACCGCCACGTCCGTGTCGTACTTCCGGATCTGGTCCAGCACCTCGGTGCCGGACATCTGCGGCATCATCATGTCGAGGATGACGAGGTGGAAGTCGGACCCCCGGAGGATCTCCACCGTCTGGGTGGGGTCCGTGGTGGTGACGACCTCATAGCCCTCGCGGGTCAGCACCAGCTTCAGGTAGTCGCAGTTGTCCTGCTCGTCATCGACCACCAGGATGCGAATCTGCACAGCCTCTCCTCGCCTGCGGTTGGGAACCTCTGGGTTGGAATCGCGCGCCCCGGAACCGAGCCGGGCTCGCGCTATTGCGCCTTGGTCTTCTCGTAATTCTCCACGGACTGCCGGACCTTGGTCGCGTTGGGGTGATTGGGCGCCAGCTTCAGGAACTCGCGGTAGTGCCTGGCCGCCATGTCCCACTTGGAGACGCCTGCATACGCGGCGCCCAGCACCATCTGGCACTCGGCCTTGTCCGGAGCCAGCTCCACGCACCGCAGGGCCCGGTTGAGCGCCGCATCATACTGCTTACCGCGCAGCGCCGTAGCGGCTTCGTTGTAGGCGAGCCGGGCCTCCTCCTCGGTGTCTTCCTGGGTCCGGGTGGGCGTCTTGTTCGGCGGTGGCGTCGTCACCTTGACGGGCTCGGTCTTGGGCTGCGCCTTGCGAGCCTGCGCGATGGCGCCCATGAGCTTGTCGTACTCGGTGCCGGAGAACCGCGAGCCCTTGGCGGGCCCGGCCAGGGACTCGGCCTCGTCGAGGTTCTTCGCCTCGAAGGCGGCCTGGGCCGCCTCCAGGGCCTTGGCGGCTTCCTGCTCGAGGGCGATCTTGTCGGCGAGCTCCTCGCCCTCGGGCGGCAGCTTGCCGGCGAAGTTCTTCAGCTCGTCGGCGGCCCGCTCCAGCTTGCCCTCTTCGTAGGCCTTCCTGGCGCTCTGGATGCGCGCCTTGCCCGCGTCCGCCACGGCGGTGTCCGGAGGCGCGCGGGGGGTGCCGGGGTCGGCCTCGGGAGGCTCGGGCTGCGCCGGCTCGGGCGGCTTCTGGACCGGATCCTCCTGGGTGAGCTCGGGCGGCTTCTGCGGCTGCTCGGGCTGCTGGAAGGGGCCCACCTTGAGGAACCACGCGGCGCCGGCGCCACCGCCCACCAGCAGCACGCCGAGCGCCAGCACCAGCGGCAGCTTCG
This sequence comes from Hyalangium gracile, assembly GCF_020103725.1. NCBI lineage: Bacteria > Pseudomonadati > Myxococcota > Myxococcia > Myxococcales > Archangiaceae > Hyalangium > Hyalangium gracile. The sequence goes on from NZ_JAHXBG010000012.1 coordinate 62,853, forward strand.
AGCGGCCGGCCGAGCTCACCGAGCCCGCGGACTCGCCCGCGCCGACGAAGCGCAGCTTCACGTGGCCCAGCTCGACGACGTCCCCGTTGCTGAGCGGCGCCTGGGCGTACGTCTCACCGTTGACGGTGAGCCCGTTGGCCGACTGCATGTCGATGATCTTCCACTCGCCGTTGTCCTCGCGGACGACCTTGGCGTGGGTGCGCGACAGGGAGCGATGGTCGATGACGATGTCGTTGTCGTCGGTGCGACCGATCTTCATCTCCGTGCGGATGCAGGCGTACTCCTGGCCCTTGAGCTCCGCGCTCACCACGACGAAGCGGGGAGCCTCCTCGGCCTCGAGCTCGACGACCTTGCGGTTGCGGTTGCCCTCCACGTGCTCCATCTTGATGATGGCGGTGGAGTGACGGCGCTCGGCGGAGGCCGGCGCGGCCTCCTCCTCGACGGGGGCCTCCGTCTCCGTCTCCGGCTCGGAGTGGCCGTCCGCGTCGCCGGAGTCCTGAGGGGCGGGCGCGGGGGCGGGACGGGCGGCGGCGCGAGGGGCGGCGGCGACGGCCGCGTCGCTCTGCAGCGCCAGATCGTAGTCACCGATCTGGATCAGATCGCCGTCCTTGACGGGCGACTGGCCGCTGATCCGCTCGCCGTTGATGCGAGTCCCATTGGAACTGCCCAGATCCTCCACCACGACATGCCCGTTCAGGCGCATGAGGCGAGCGTGGCGGCGGGACACGTTTCGTTCCGTCAGGCGGATGGTGTTGCCTTCCTGACGGCCGATCGTGATCTCTTCGCGCACGAAGGGAACAACGGTCTTGCGCCCCTCGTCGTCTTCGATGATGAGCTTCAGCACGGGTCGGATCCGCTTACAGCTATAGCAGAAGGGGCAGAAGCGTTACAAGGTATGCATCCCCCGCAAAACACAGAGGAATTCGGCACGGTTGGCGCGAAGAGGCCACCGTTGTCCATCGGACAGGTGGCCGCTGCGGCCGTCTTCCTGGGGGGGGAGCAGGAGGACCAACCCGCGTGAGCTCTCCGGTGCCAGGCCCCGGCGACGCCCGATCAGGCGACACCGTCCGAGGGCGGCTGGGGCGGGTGCCGTGGGTGACGCTGGGGTTGGCGCTGGTGCTGGTGGCCACCTATGGGTGGAGCGCGCTGGCCGGGCCGCTGGATGTGGACGCCATGGTGCGCTTCGGCGCCAAGGTGGGTCCGCTCATCACGGAGGCGGGGCAGCCCTGGCGGCTGCTGACGGCGAACCTGCTGCACCGGGACGGGGTGCACCTGGGGCTCAACCTGCTGGTGCTGCTGGCGGCGGGCTCGGTGCTCGAGGGGACGTGGCGGCGGCTGGACTATGGGCTGCTGCTGGTGGTGGCGGGGCTGGCCACGATGACGTGCTCGCTGCTGTGGGCCGAGGAGGTGAGCGTGGGGGCCTCGGGCGTGGCGTACGGGTGCGTGGGCGCGCTCATCGTGCTGGGGCGCCGGTACCGGGCGGTGCTGTCTCCGGCGGGGAGGAGGATGGCGGGGGAGGGCGTGCTGCCGACGGTGCTCGTCTTCCTGTGGATGGGGTGGACCTCGGTGGGGGTGGACAACGCGGGACACCTGGGCGGCTTCGTCGCGGGGCTGCTGCTGGGGGTGTACCTGGTGCCGGAGCGGCTCACCGCGAGCGAGCCTCGGGGCGTGGGGTGGGTGCGGGCGGGGAGCGTGCTGGCGGTGGCGGTGGGGCTGGCGGGGGTGGGGGTGCTGGGGCGCTCGGCGTGGCGTGTGGAGCGGGATGACGTGTTCGGGGTGTCGGTGGCGATGCCGGGGGGGTGGCGGCAGGGGGCGGATCGGCTGGGGCGGCTGGCCTTCTCCAACGGGTTGCCGGGGCTGGGGCGCGCCAGCTTCGCGGCGGAGGCCATCGAGGCCGGGGAGCCGGGGGATGGAGAGCTCCAGGCCGTGCGCTTCGTGGAGACGACGCTCTCGCCCGAGGGGGCGATGCCCGAGGGGCGGCCGATGAAGGTGCGGGGGCCGGAGGCGGCCTGGGTGAGCGGCGGGCGGGCGCAGCGGGTTCAGGCGGAGCTGCACGGGCCGGCGGGGGTGACGCACCTGAGGGCGCTGTTCGTGCCGCGGGGCGAGTTCGTGTACCAGCTGGTGTTCACCTGGCCGGATGCGTTCCCGCGGTATGCGCGCGTGGTGGAGCGGATGGTGGCGGAGCTGCGGCTGGAGGAGCCGGCGATGCTGCGCGAGGCGCGAGCGCGGGCGCTGCTGGTGCCCGGGGCGAGCGAGCCGCTGTCGGTGCTGGGCACGGCGCTGCGGCGGTGGGGCCGGCCGGCGGAGGCGGTGGATCCGCTCCTGGAGTCCGTGCGGCTGTCACCGTCGCAGGTGGGGACGCGGGTGGAGCTGGCGCGGGCGTTCCTCGAGTCGGGGCGTGTGGACGAGGGCTGCCGGGCCTCCGAGGAGGCGCTGGTGTACGGGCCCTCGGAGACGGTGGCGCTCGAGGCGGGGGTGCGCTGTGAGCTGGCGAGAGGGGACACGGCGCGGGCGCTGCTCAGGTTGGAGGAGGCCCGGCGCGTGGACCCGAGAGATCCGAGGCTGCGAGCCGCGGAGGCCGCCCTGCGTGCGACGCTGGGCGCTGGAGGCCGGTAGAGACAGCTCGAGGGGCATACCTGCAAGAGTGGAATGACGCGTGCCTACTCATTGCTGGTCTGCTTGTCATACCAGTTCGGTACCGGCTCGCCCCCAGGGGGCCTAGAGTCCGGATATGCGGAAGACCCATCTCTCTGTGTCCCGTGCGGCCCTCGTCCTGGCGCTGCTGGCGTTCCTGCCGGCGCGCGCCGAGGAGTCCGCCGCGGACATCGCGCGGAAGAGCCGCGAGCGCGGCGCGCTCAACCTGCTCGGCCTGAGCGCCCAGCTCAAGCTCACTACCGTGAGCAAGGACGGCAAGCGCCAGGAGCAGGTCGTCACCAACGCGGCGAAGAAGATCGGCGAACGGACGCACTCGCTCGTGCGCTTCCTGCAACCCGCCGGAGTCGCCGGAGTGGCCGTGCTCACGGTGGAGGGCGCCAAGGGCGAGGCTTCGGACATCTCGCTGTACCTGCCGAAGCTCAAGCGCGTGCGCAAGGTGGCGAACACGCAGCGGGGACAGTCCTTCATGGACACCGACTTCGCCTATGCGGACCTCGGCGGCACCGGCGGTGAGAGCGACGACGCGATGAAGAAGGTGGGCGAGTCGAAGGTGATGGATCGCCTCGCATGGGTGCTGGTCGGCAAGGCAGGGCCCAGCTCTCCCTATGGAGAGGTGAAGGTGTACGTGGACCAGGAGACCTATGTCCCCACCCAGGTCGAGTACTCCGACAAGGAGGGCAAGCCCTTGAAGGTGTACCGGGTCGCTCAGCTCAAGCGCTTCAAGGACCGCGTCATCGCCGCCCGCTCTTCCATGGAGAACCTCCAGACGGGCTCGGTGACGACGATCGAGGTGTTGCAGCTCGAGGAGGCGCAGCTCGGTGACGAGGCCTTCACCGAGCGGGCGCTGGAACGCGGGTGAGTCGCGCGCTCGCGCTTGGCCTGGCGCTCCTGTCGGCGAGCGCGCTCGCTTCGGCTGAGGACGGAGGGAGCACGCCGCCCGACGCGCCAGATGGCGGAGTGGGCATCGAGGCCTTCGAGCCGGCGCCCGAGGCTCCCGATGCCGTTGGGGCCATGCCGCTGGCTGGGCCCACGGTGCTGGTGAGCGGGAGCCTGCGACTCCAGGCCGGCGTGGATACCGGCTTCGAGGCCCGGCGGACCGACGGCCTCTCCGAGCGTGTAATGGATGGACGAGGGCAGGCCTCGCTCGCCACGGACGTGAAGCTGTCCCCATCGCTGCGGCTGCTCGTCGAGGGACGGGCGCTCTGGCGCGCGAGCGCCGAGCGGGGCCTGGAGCGGAGCAAAGCCACCTTCGAGCCCACGCTCGGAGAGGCCTTCCTCGATCTCTACACCTCGCGTGTGGACGTGCGCGTCGGGCAGCAGACGCTGGCCTTCGGAGCAAACGCGGCCTTCGCTCCCACGGACGCGCTCAACCCGAGGGATCTGCGCCAGAGCTTCGTGCTCACCGAGCCGGAGGACGCGAAGCTGCCCGTCTTCGCGGCGCGGGCGCTGGGCGGGGTGGGGCCGCTCTCGCTCACCGTGGCGTGGGTGCCCTTCTTCACGCCGCACCGTTACGACGTCTTCGGCCAGGACGAGGCTCTCGTCCAGCCAGGGCTCGGAATGAGCCTCCCCTTCACGGTGGACCCCTCCGTTGAGGACGCGCTCCAGCCCCGGCTGCTGGAGACGGAGCGCCCGGCGGCGTTGCCGTGGCTCGGAGACGTGGGCCTGCGGGCGACCACCGAGCTCCGAGGTGTCCGCGTGGGCGGCTCCTGGGTATGGGTGAACGAGAAGCTGCCGGCGGTCCGGTTGGATCCCGAGCTGGACGCCGTGCTGCGCGCCCAGAGCCGGGGCGAGGCTCCAGACGCGGCGCTGCTGCTGTCGCTCCAGGAGCGTCTGCGCGCCGGAGAGACGCTCGTGACGGGCCGCTACGCGAGGCAGCACGTCTTCGGCCTGGAGGCGACGACGCTCTCGAGGACGGCGCAGCTCGACGTGGACGTGGGCTTCAGCCCGGCGCAGACGTTCTTCGACGAGCGGCTGCGGCCCGTGCGCAAGCCGGTGGTGAGCTGGGTGCTCGGAGTGTCCCAGGCGGAGGACTCCGACTTCCTCTACTCCGTCACCTACCTGGGGCTCGCCGTGCCTCGGGTGGCGGCTGACGAGCTGCTCGTCCTGCTGGAGCCGGGGACGGCCCGAGGCCAGGCGCGCACGGCCTTCCTGCACCTGCTGGTGGCCGAGGCGAGCTACGCCCCGCGAGGAAGCTCCTGGGAGCTGGGCTTCCGCGGCGCCTTCGAAGCCGTGCAGCGCTCCTTCGTGCTCGCACCCCGAGCGGGCTGGCGCTTCACGGAGCACGTGAGCGTGGGGCTCGCGGCCGAGGTGTACGCCGGCAAGCCCTACAGCCCGCTCGGCTACCTCGGCCGGAACGACCGGCTCCTCGGCTCGCTGCGCCTGACGCTATAGCGAACCTTGGCTTGAACCCCTTCGTCGGTGAATGCCCCCTGTCGGGCCGAACCAGGACCGAACTGGTATGACAAGCAGACCAGTTCGGACAGATCGCGCCCGGCAGGGCCTCGTCTTCATGGGCCCTCCTGAAAAGGGCTAGAGCGAGCTGAACGTCCGAACCATGAGCCGCGCGCCCGCCGTCCACTCGGTCTGCTTCGCCAGCCCCACGTCCTTGTGGGCATACGTCCCGTAGAGCTGGAGCCACAGCGGCTGGTTGTTCACCGCGAACAGGAGGCGCTCGATGCTCGCGTCCGCCCGCGCCCGGAACCGCCGGTCGCCCTCAAAAGCGTTGATCCACCCCGCCAGCGCCGAGGCGCGCAGCGTCCACCAGCCATCCACCGTCTCGTACCCCGTCTCCAGCACCCCGGACGTGAAGGGCGAGATCTCCTGCTCCAGCTCGCCATCCGGCATGCGACGCAGGGAGTGGCTCGCCGCGGGCCCGAACCCCAGCCACAGTCGCCCGCTCTCCGAACGGATGGGATCCAGCAGCAGCGCAGCCCGCCCCGTCTCCAGCGTCAGCCCCGGCCCCTCCCAGACCCTCCGCTCCAGGTGGCCCGCCCGCACCGCGAGCGTCACATCGAACGGGAAGGGGATGCGCAGCGGCCGCGAGGTGGGGATGAGGATGAAGCCCTCCTCCAGGTGACGGCGGTACGTGCCCTCATACAAGGTGGTGGTGAGCGCCTGCCGCGTGTGGCCCGGAGTGCCCTCCGTGACGAGGATGCGGTGGGTGTTGAACCAGAGCATCCCCTTGCTCCGGCTGGTGCGCTCGGTGCGCAGCAGGATGCCCGCCTGCAGCGTGGGCAGCGCCACCCCGTCCCGCACCTGCAGCCCCGTCCCGAGCAGCAGCGCGTTGCCCGGATCGAAGCAGGTGGGGAAGCGCTCGCCGCTCTCGTCCTCCGAGTAGCACTCCTCCCCCTGAGGCACCGCGGCGACCACCGACCCCTGGGGGCCAGGGGGCAGGGCGAACAGGAGGGCGGTGAGTCCGAGCGCGAGCATGCCGTCCCGTTCCTAGCGAGCGCTCGCCAGCGGAGCGCTCCGCCGCGCCGGAGCCCACAGCGAGACGCGCAGCCCCGCGTTGCCAGACCACTCCCACTTCGCGGCCACTCGGGGGATGTCGCTGCGCCAGGTTCCTCGCCCGTCGACCACCAGGCTCACGGGCTGATCGTTGATGGCCAGCAGGATGAGCTCGTAGCCGGCGCGGACCCTCAGGCGCTCGGGGCGCAGCGGGCGGCCCTCCACCCGGTCTCCCAGGAGCACCTGCTCCGCCTCCGCGCTGAAGAGCAGGTGGTGGAAGCCGTCCGTGTCCAGGGTGAGATCGCCCTCCAGCGCGGCGGTGGGCACCAGCGTGTTCATGCCATGCGTGCGGTCGCGCTCGATGGACGGGCCCGCCCGCAGCCGGACGAAGGAGACCAGGTCCTCCGAGTGCCACAGGTCCAGCGTGCCGTGCACCGCGGCCCAGGTGAGCACGCTCAGCTCGGAGTCCTCGCGCTCGATCGACTCCTGGTGGAGCGCCTCGACCCAGGCGCCCAGGTTGAGCCCGAAGTCGTAGCGGCGCGGCTTGCCGAAGAACGTGGTGATGCGGAAGAGCGGCACCTTGCGCTCGACGTTGAAGTCGTAGCGGACGAGCGTGAAGTCCAGGCTCGACTGGCCCAGGTACACCTCGGTGTCCAGGAACGTGAGCCGGTGGAGCCGGTGGTCCTCCTCGCCTCCCGGAAACTCGGTCCGGATGCCGAAGTCCACCCGGACGCGATCGGTCACCACGTCGTTCCCGTGGCGCAGCAGGGGCGCCCACGCGCCGCCCAGGTAGATGCGCCGGTGCAAGTCGAAGTTGAACTGCATCACCCGGCCCTGCTCGTCGCGGTACCAGCCCGGAGGCGACTCGGCGATGGCGGGGACGAAGCGGTAGCCCTCCTGGACGCGCGTCTCGGCGCTGACCTCGGAGCGGTCGCAGTAGGAGGTACGCAGCAGGGGGCGGTCCGTCTCCTCGCCGCTGGAGTCCAGCTCGTGGGCGGGGGCGATGAGGCAGCGGCGCGTCACCGGGTCGCACTGCATCCGGTACTCGCCGGAGGGGACCTGCTGGGTGGACGGCAGCCGGGTACAGAGGATGGGCTGGTCATACCGGAGCGAGGGGCGTGGCTCCTCCGGCGTCAGGAGCCCCGTCAGGTCGCTGACCGGGCCGCCCGGTTGCGCGCTCGGAGCGGGGGACGGCTTCTGAGCGGGTGTGTCGGTGGGCTGCTGCTGTGTCGTGCCCGGGTCGGAGCTCACTCCCTCCTGCGGTGTCCCGGGCGGGGGGGCACTCTCCTGGCCCTCGACCTGCGAGAGCAGCAGGGTCCAGCTGAGTGCGACTGCCTGGATGATCATCTCGCCTCCCACATCAGACCCCGTCTCGGCCGGGGCCGGCCCTGGAGGCTTCTTCAAACCCCGTGCCCCTTGCCCAGAGAGCGAGCATTCGCGGGTTTGCCGCGCAGAGTGTGCAGCGTCCGGCACACTGCACGGCAGCCGTGACGCGGTCATGGCACAGAGGTGGAGGTCGACCCGGGGCGGTACGGGGGGTATAAGGCCGCGACCCGGGGTGTAGGCGGGCCTCATCCAGACGGAGGCATCCTGTTCCGTGGCCAGTGACGGCGAGCAGAAGCAGGCGGAGAACCAGCAGTCGGACAAGCCCCAGGAGGCCGACAAGCCCCAGGAGGCGGAGCCGGCTCGGCAGGCGGACGCGCAGCAGGCGGAGAAGTCCCTGCCGGCGGACGCGCAGCAGGCGGCAGCGCCTACAGCGGAGAAGGTCCAGGCCGAGCAGGCCCCGGTGGCGGCCCCTCCGGCGGACACTACGTCACAGCCGGAGAAGGAGCCCGAGTCCTTCGTCGAGGGCATCCTCGGCAAGAAGCTCCACGAGGAGAAGTGGATCCAGCGCTGGGGGACCCTGCCGCTGACGCTGCGCACCCTGCTGCTGGGCGGTGGGTTCGCGGCGCTGCTGCTGCTGCCCTACATCGGCGCCGTGGGCCTGTGGGACCCCTGGGAGACGCATTACGGCGAAGTGGCGCGGATGATGGTCATGCGCCAGGACTACCTGTACCCCTTCTACGAGAACGCGTGGTTCTTCTCCAAGCCGCCGCTGACCATGTGGATGCAGGCGCTGGGGATGCAGGTGGTGGGGGCGCTGCGCGGCACGGGCGAGCTGGCCCGCTACACCGAGTGGGGCATGCGCATGCCGTTCGGCCTGCTCAGTGTCACGGCGGTGGCGCTGTTGACGCTGGCGGTGTCGCGGGTGGTGAGCCGGCGGGCGGGGCTCGCCACGGCCTTCGTGCTGACCACCATGCCGCTGTACTTCCTGCTCACCCGGCAGGCGGTGACGGACACGCCCTTCGTCACGACGATGATCTGCGCCATGGCGTGCGCCTTCATCGCCCAGCTGGACGAGACGACGAAGCGGCGCACGGCCTGGTGGTACGCCTTCTATGTCTTCCTGGGCCTGTCGGTGCTGGCCAAGGGCCTGCTGGGCCTGATGCCGGCGGCGTTGCTGGTGGTGTACGCGGCGCTGGCCGTCATCCCCTGGAGCTGGGACGCGGGGCGCGAGCACATCCTCTGGCTGCTCAAGCGCAGCGCTCGCAAGGAGGTGCGCGAGGGCAAGAAGCCCATGCCCGTGCTCTGGGGGCAGATGTTCCGGATGCGGCTGGGCACCGGCATCCTCGTGTTCGCCGCGGTGGCCGTGCCCTGGTACCTGGCCCTGAGCCTGTTCGACGGCGTGGATGACGAGGGCAAGAACTTCTTCTACCGCTTCTTCATCCATGACCACCTGAACCGCCTCACGGCGGGCGTGCACACCACCACGCCGGGCGGCTCCTTCACCTACTTCATCGAGCAGGGCGGCTACGCCATCTTCCCGTGGGTGGCGCTGTTGCCCGGAGCCTTCGCCGTCGTGTCGCGGCTGCGGCTGCGCTCGGCGTCCAAGGCGGACCACCTGGCGCTGCTGGCCGTGGTGTGGGTGGCCTTCAGCTTCTTCCTGATGGCCTCCAGCGCCACGAAGTTCCACCACTATGTGTTCCCCGTCCTCCCCGGGCTGGCCATCCTCATCGCCCTCTTCATCGATCGCCTCTGGCACGAGGGCCCCGCCGAGCACGCCGTGAGCCTGCTGTTCGGCCTGGTGCTCTTCGCCCTGGTGGGCAAGGACATGGCCGAGAACCCCAAGGAGTTCACGGACCTCTTCGTCTACAACTACGACCGGCCGTACCCCGCCGACCTCGTCAACAAGCCCATCGCCTTCTTCACCTCGCGCTCCCTGTGGATGGGTGACCTGGCCACGATGGTGCTCCTGGCGCTCGGGGTGTACACCTCGATGGACGCGTTCTTCTCCAAGGACCCCAAGGAGCACACCCCCGCCGCGCGCACCGTGGCGCTCCTGCTGCTGCTGTGCGGAGGCGTGGCGCTGATCTCCGTGGCCAATGAGGGCAAGGTGTCCTCCCTGGGCCTGCTCGGCATCGCCCTGATTGTAGTGGGCGCCTTCAGCGGCTGGGTGGCCCTGCGCTCCAAGAAGGAGGAGCGCCTGTGGAACGCCGGCCTCGCGGCGGCCTGGGTGATCGCGGGTGGACTGCTCGCCTGGCGGGGCTTCTCCACGTCCGTGGGCTCGGATGCGCTCTTGCGTGCGCTGATGGAGCCGGTGAACGTGAAGAAGGCCATGGGCATCGGCTTCGCGGTGGGCGGCACGCTCACCGTGGTGGGCGCGCTGCGCCGCTCGCGGGTGATGCTCTTCGGCACCTTCTGGATGTTCACCTTCAGCTTCGCGCTCTGGTTCAACTGGAACCACTGGGTGGACCTGTCCCACCACTGGACGCAGCGGGATTTGTTCTGGCGCTACTGGCGCCAGGCCAAGCCCGGCGAGCCCATCGCCGCGTTCATGATGAACTGGCACGGAGAGACGTTCTACTCGCGCAACACCGTGGAGCAGTTCCGCTCCGGGGACTCGAACCAGCGCATGCGCAACTTCGCGGCCCAGCCCGGCCGCGAGTGGGCGCTCGTCGAGCACAACCGCCTGGGCATCCTGACCAACGCCATTGGCTCGGACAAGAAGGTGACCGTCATCGACCGGGGCATCAACAACAAGTTCGTCCTGGTGGCCATCGATTGAGTGGCATCCAGGTCCAGGGGCTCGCCAAGCGCTTTGGCGCGCGCACGGCGGTGGAGGGGCTGACGTTCGACGTGCGCCCTGGCGAGGTGTTCGGGCTGCTGGGCCCCAACGGGGCCGGGAAGACGACCACGGTGCGCATGCTCACCGGCCTGCTCCAGCCCTCCGAGGGCGAGGCCGTGGTGTGGGGCTTCTCGGCGCGCACCCAGGGCGAGGAATTGCGGCGCAGCGTGGGCCTGCTCACCGAGCAGCCCGGCCTGTATGACAGGCTGACCGCGCGCGAGAACCTGCGCTTCTTCATCAAGCTGCACGAATTGGACGAGGCGACGGTGTGGCCCCGGACGCGGAGCTACCTGGAGCGCTTCGGGCTGGCCGGGCGTGAGGACGAGCCGTGCGGCGGCTTCTCCAAGGGCATGCGCCAGAAGCTGGCCATCGTCCGCACGCTGGTGCACGACCCGAAGGTCATCTTCCTGGACGAGCCCACCTCCGGGCTGGATCCCGAGTCCGCGCGCGCCGTGCGAGACGCGGTGGCGGAGCTGGCCTCCGAGGGGCGCACCATCGTGCTGTGCTCGCACAACCTGGCGGAGGTGGAGCGGCTGTGCTCGCGGGTGGCCATCATCCAGGGCCGACTGCTCGCGCTGGCGCCGCTGGGAGAGCTGCGGCGCTCGGGGCAGGCGCTGGACATCCGCGTGGAGGGGGACGCCGGGAGCTTCCTGCCGGCCCTGGCCGCGCTGCCCTTCGCCCCCAACGTGCTGCACGAGGGCTCGCGCCTGAAGGTGATGCTCACGGACGACGCGCAGGCGCCCGAGGTGCTCGCGTGCCTGGTCCACGCGGGCGCGCGGGTGCACAGCGCGGTGCCCTCGCACCGGCCGCTCGAGGAAGTCTACCTGGAGCTGATCCGCCAGGGGAGGGTGTGAGCATGGCGTTCCGACCGAAGCGCGCGCTGGCCGTCTTCTGGAAGGACTTCCTGGATCTGCGCAAGAACATCGGCCTGCTGCTGTCCATGTGCATGCTGCCGCTGGTGTTCATCTTCGTGCCCATCGGCGTGGTGTGGACGTACGCCCAGCGGCCGGATGATCCGAACCTGCGCGTCATCGCCCAGTACTACGACCGGGCCCTGCCGCTGGGAGCCAACGCGGCGCGCTTCCTCATCGACCGGACGCTCACCGACTGGTTCGGCATGTTCCTGGTGATGCCTGTCTTCGTGCCCATCCTCATCTCCTCGCAGAGCGTGGCGGGAGAGAAGGAGCGGCGCACGCTGGAGCCGCTGCTGGCCTCGCCGGTGACGGCCGCGGAGCTGGTGGCCGGCAAGAGCCTGGCCTCGCTGGTGCCCGCGGTGGGCATCTCCTGGGTGGCCTTCATCCTGTTCTGCATCGGCGTGGACATCGTGGCGTGGCCGCTGGTGAGGGGGCCGCTGATGCCCAATGCGCTGTGGTCCTTCGGCATCTTCATCCTGGCGCCGCTGTTCGCCTTCTTCGGCAACGGGGTGGCGGTGCTCATCTCCGCGCGCGTGTCCGAGGCCCGCACCGCCCAGCAGCTCTCCGCCCTCGTGGTGCTGCCCCTGGTGGGGCTGGTGGGCGGCCAGGTGGCCGGCTGGCTCACCGCGGGTGTGGGCTACTACGCCGTGCAGGGCGTGGTGGTGCTGCTGCTGGACGCCGTGCTCCTGGTGGCCAGCATCCGCCTGCTCGATCGCGAGCGGCTCATCAGCCGCTGGGGCTGATCGGCCCGGGTCGACGGGCGCTTGCTCGGTCGGCTAGGCAAATCCCAGTGAAACTGGCATCTTGCGGGCAACGGTTCCCCCACCGATGGGCGAGCATGTAATGGCCCGGGCCGCTATCCGTATGGAAGACGCGGCGGCGTGGGTTTCTGTAGGTGACGCGGTCGACACGGAGGCGAAACGAACACGATGGGTCTATTCGATTCGATCAAGGGCGAAGCGAAGCGCAACTTCATTGCCCGGGCGGACGAAGCCAAGGGTGAGATCATCTACAAGTATCCGGAGAAGAACATCCGGATGCTCACCCAGCTCACCGTGGACGCAGACGAGATCGCGCTCTTCGTCAAGGACGGCCGCGTGGAGGGCAAGCTGGGGCCGGGGCGGCACACCCTGGACAGCAAGAACATCCCCTTCCTGTCCCGGCTGCTGGAGAGCTTCACCGGCGGCAACATGTTCATGACGGAGGTCTTCTTCGTCTCCACGCGCGAGCACCCGGGCGTGAAGTTCGGCGGCCCCATCGGCGACGTGAGGGACCCCGAGACGGGCCTGGGCATCGGCACCATGGTGTACGGTGACTTCTCCATCCGCGTGACGGAGCCGGAGAAGCTGGTGGTGGGCCTGGTGGGCATGGGCCGCTCCAGCAACGAGGACTTCCTGGGCTGGTTCAAGAGCCAGGTCCTCAAGGTCACCAAGGATCGCATCGCCGAGCTGTTGGTGAAGAAGCGCTGGCCGCTGCTGGACGTGACGAGCGGCGCGTACACCGAGGAGATCGAGACCGAGGTCATCGCCGGCATCAAGCCGCACGTGGACACCTACGGCCTCACGGTGGTGCGCCTGGGCAACTTCCACGTCAGCATCAAGGAGGAGGACGAGGCGACCCTCAAGAAGTTCTCCAAGGACGTGGCCTACTCGCGCGTGGCCGGCGGCTTCCAGCAGTACGCGCAGGGCCAGGCGATGCTGGGCGCGGCCGAGGGCATGGCCAAGGGCGGTGGCGGCGGCTCGGACGGCGCCATGGCCGGCATGGGCATGGGCATGGGCATGGGCATGGCCCAGATGTTCATGAACAACAACCAGCAGCAGCAGCGTCAGGGTCCCCCGCCCCAGGCGGAGGCCGCGGCGCCCCCGGCCGACACGCGCAGCCCCGCTCAGCGCCTGAAGGAGATCAAGGAGCTGAAGGATGCCGGCGTGCTCACGGATGAGGAGTACAACGCGAAGCGCGCGGAGCTGATGAAGCTCCTGTAGTCCCGTCTCGAGAGTCCGGAGGCCTCCACCGCACGCAGGGTGGGGGCCTCTGTCATTTCGAGCGCCCGCGATGCCGGTTCGGGCATGCATGCGCAGGTTGGAGCCATGGCAGGACAGGACTCAGAGCGACCCGAGGGCCTCGTCTACCTTCCCGACTTCCTGACGGGAGCGGAGGAGCGCGAGCTGCTGGAGCACATGCGCGCCGTGGCGTTCGCGGAGATCCGGATGCGGGGGCAGGTGGCTCGGCGGCGCACGGCGCACTTCGGCTGGCTCTATGGCTACGAGAGCTGGAAGGTGGAGCCCGGGCCGCCCATGCCGGACTACCTCCTGCCGCTCAGGGCCCGGTGCGCGGAGCTGATGGGCGAGGTGCCGGAGCGGCTGGTGGAGGCGCTCGTGAGCGAGTACACGCCGGGGGCCACCATCGGCTGGCACCGGGACGCGCCCATGTTCGGGCCGAAGGTGGTGGGCGTCTCGCTGGGGAGCGCGTGCCGGATGCGCTTCCAGCGCGGCAAGGGCGAGGAGCGGCGCACCTATGAGCAGGAGCTCCAGCCGCGCTCGGTCTACGTGCTGGGTGGAGAGGCGCGCGGCGCGTGGCAGCACAGCATCCCCGCGGTGAAGCAGACGCGGTACTCCATCACGTTCCGCACCCTGCGCGAGCGGAAGGCCTCGGCGCGCGCCCCCGGTGACAGCACGGCGCGGCCGGCCGGAGCCGAGCCTGAGGAGTCGGTGCCCTCGCACTGATTTCGAGGTAGAGGGGCCTTCATGGAGAGCCGTCACGAGCCTGGAGCCGATGTTCCGGGACAGGTTCCACCGGGAGTGGAGCCGGGAAAGCGGAGGAAGTGGACCTGGCGCCGGGTGCTGGCGCTGGCCCTGGTGGCCCTGCTGGCGTTCGCCGCCTACGAGTACCTGACCCTTCCGGACGCGGCACCCCTGCAGAAGAAGAACCCGGAGACGACGGCGCTCATCGAGCAGCGGGCGGAAGAGGCTCGGGAGGCGGGGCGCAAGCCACGGCGGAGACAGCACTGGGTGTCGATGTCGAACGTGCCCAAGCACGTGATCGACGCGGTGCTGATGTCCGAGGACGCGGGCTTCTATGTCCACGAGGGCGTGGACACCGCGGAGCTGGAGAAGGCGCTCGAGGAGGCGTGGAAGGAGGGGAAGCTGGGCCGAGGGGCGTCGACGATCACCCAGCAGCTCGCCAAGAACCTGTGGCTGTCCACCGATCGCAGCCTGCTTCGGAAGGCCAAGGAGCTGGTGCTGGCGCGGCGGCTCGAGACGGAGCTCACGAAGAGCCGCATCCTGGCCATCTACATGAACGTGGTGGAGTGGGGGGACGGCGTCTACGGCATCGAGGCGGGCGCGCGGGAGCACTTCGGCGTCTCGGCCCTCAACCTCAGCGTGGCCCAGGGCGCCATCCTCGCGGCGATGCTGCCGGCCCCGAGGAAGCGCTCGCCGAAGTCCGGCTCCAGGGCGCTGAAGCGCCGAGCCCACTGGATCATCGAGCAGATGCAGGCGGTGAAGCGCATCTCTCCCCAGCAGGGCTCGGCGGCTCAGGCGGAGATCGATCGAATCCTCAGCGGAAAGCCCGAGGCCGAGGACTCGACCGACGAAGAGGACGCCTGAGCTACTGCGTCCACACGGCGTAGTTGGTGCCGGAGGTGGCCAGCGTCCAGGTGCCGGAGGGAGCCCAGGCGCCGTAGCCGATCTTCACGGCCACCTTCTTGCCGGTGCTGCCGGTGATGATGGCGGCGTACTTGGAGCCGTCCGCCACCTGGATGCTCACCGTGGAGGTGCTGGTGATGCCCTGCGCCTTGCGGATGTCCATGAGCCGCTTGATGGCGTCGCGGGTGGCGGTGCCCCAGTCGAAGTAGTGCACCCAGTACACGGTGGGGATGCCGGGGTGGGTCAGGATGTAGGCGTACCCCTGGAGGACCTTGTCGCCGGGGAAGGGCCAGTGGTTCTGGCCGCCGCTCGGGTAGCTCGGGCCGGTGTCGTGGTTGTCGATGAAGGTGACGGACCTGGCCGCCCACCAGCCGATGGCGCCCGCGGGCGCGCCCGCCGAGTCCCGAAGCTTGCCGAAGTCGTTGTTCTGCACCGCGTGCTGGAGCAGCCCCTTGGTGGTGAAGTCGAACGCGGCGGACCGGCCACCCGTGGCGTCGATCCAGTTCATGATGAGCTGGCGGTGCGGGTTGGGGTTGTTGATGTCCAGGTCCGTCCACAGCTCGCCCACGGAGAAGTACGGCGAGGTGCGCGAGTTGTACGAGCCCACGTAGGAGCCGTGGTAGCCCTTCACGTAGTCGTACCGCCAGCCGGCGAACCCGGCGCCCTTCAGCGTGTTGTTCATCCACCCGACGATGCTGTTCTGCACGTACGTCTTGGTGTGGTCGATGTCGCGCCCGGCGTTGAAGCCGTCGCCGGTGTCGGCGGCGCCCTTGGGCTGGGTGGTGACCCACTCGTCATTGCCGCAGACCGAGTCCGAGCCCCAGGTGGGAAAGGTGAAGTCCGCCCAGTTGGTGGTGCCCACGCGGTGGTTGATGACGATGTCGGCGATGGGCTTCACGCCCTGGCCGTTCAGCGCGGCCAGGGCGTTGCGCAGGTCCGTGGCGGAGCCGTACTTGCTGTCGAGCACCTCGAGCCGGCGGGGCAGGTAGCCCTCGTTGGAGCCGGCGTCGCTGGGGGGCGGCAGCCACACCATGGTGAAGCCGGCGTTCTTGATGGTGGCCGCGTTGTTCTGGATGACGCCCCACCACGGATACGTCTGGTACGAGTACCAGTGGAAGCCCTGCAGCATGACGTCGCTGCTGTTGCCGTCGAGCGGGCCCGCGCTGGCCAGCGGGGCGATGAGGACGAACGCGAGAAGGCCGGTCAGGGCCATCCAGGTCTTCTTCAGGTGAGTCAGCATGTCGGCTCCTTGGTGAAGGCAGCGTGCTTATGGCATGCCTGGGAAGCCTCGGGCCATGTGGGAGGGAGGGAATCGAGCACTACCGTGTGCTGGGGGGGCCCAGGGTGCGCTGGATGAGCTCGACGAGCTCCGCGAGGCCGAAGGGCTTGGGCAGGAACGCGGTCGCCGGCAGGTGCTTCCAGGATCTCGGAGGGCTGGCGCTCATGAGCACCACGGGCACAGCGCTCAGGAGGGAATCGGCCTTCATGGCCTCCAGCACGGCGGGGCCGTTCATCACCGGCATCATGTAGTCCAGGAGGACCAGGCTCGGCCGCTCCGCCGCCATCTTCTCGAGAGCCTGCCGGCCATTGAGCGCAATGACCGTCCGGTAGCCCTCGTCCTGTAGGAAGTCCGAGAGGGCTTCGACGATGCCGAACTCGTCATCGACGATGAGGATGGGCCCCATACCTACGTGCCTCGGCGCTTGAGCCGGAACTTGTGGGACTTGCGGTGGGTGGAGGAGGCCAGCGACAGGCCCGTCATCAACAGCTGCGCGTCCTCGATGGGCTCGCCGACGGAGAGGCCCTCGGGGGTGATGCGGAACTCGCGCAGGAAGGGATCATGGCTGCTGGTGCGCAGCTTGAGGACGGCGAGGAAGCGGCTCAGCCCCGGGCCCACCTCCGCGCAGCGCAGGAAGAGGATGTTCTCGCAGATCATCGAGATTCCCCGGACGGGGAACTTCAGCTCGAGCCCGAAGAGCGACGCCGTCTCGACGCTGAACACCATCGTCACTCCGCGGGCGCGGCACTCGTTGACGAGCGCGGCCATGAAGCGCGAGATGCGCGGGCGATGGACGACCGCCTTGCTCAGGGCGTCGAAGCCGTCGATGAAGAGCCTGCGGACGCCGCGCTCGCGGATGAGGGAGATGAGCTCGCTCCCGATTGCGTCGAGCCGGTTCTCCGTCGCGGGGCGGTAGCTCAGCTCGAGCAGCCCCTTGTCGAGGAGGGAGTCCACCTGGAGGCCCACTCCGGCGGTCAGCTCGCGCGTGCGCTGGGGGCTGTCGTAGAAGGCGAAGTAGTGGGAGCGCTCTCCCTGGCGTGCGCCCTCCACGAGGAAGTGCAGCCCCAGCAGGGTCTTCCCGCTGCCGGGCGTACCGAAGAGCATGGTGGAGGAGCCTCGGAAGACGCCTCCGTGGAGCATGTCGTCCAGGCCCGGGATGCCAAAGGCCGTCCGGCCTTTCGCGGGCTGGTCCTGGAAGCTCTCTTCCACCAGGCTCTCGAGCCGGGGGTGGACGACGATGCCGCGGTCGGTGATGTCGAAGGTGTGCTGGCCTCGGAGGTGTCCGCTGCCGCGGAACTTGCGGATGGTCAGCTCGCGCACGGCGCGCACGCCGAAGGTGCGCTCGCGGAGGATGAGCAGGCCGTCCACCATGGTGTGCTCGGCCTTGAGGCCCTTGCCGCCACCGGTGGTGAGCAGGAGGGTGGTGCAGCCCACCATGCCCGTCATCACCTGGAGGGCGTGGATGAACTTCTTGAAGGCCCGCTCCGTCGGGGCGACCTCTTCGGCCGCGACCAGGCCGTCGAGGATCAGCAGGGTGGCCTCGTGCGCCTTCACCTCGCGGCGGATGAGGTTGATGAGGGCGTCCAGCCCTCCCTCCTCGAGCACGGAGTAGGCGCTCAGGTAGGCCAGGGCGTCCGGGATGAGGGCGGGCTCGAAGAAGCTCATCGGGCGCAGGTTGCCGATCATGCGCGTGTGGGACTCGGCGAGCAGGGTGACGTAGAGGGCTCGGCCTCCCGCGCGGACGTGGTGGAAGCACACCTGGTTGCCGAGGATGGTCTTCCCGGCGCCGGGCATGCCCAGCAGCATGTAGACGCCGCCCTGGACGAAGCCTCCTCGGAGGATGGTGTCGAGGCCCGGGACGCCAGTCGGGACACGCTCGGTCTGTGTGGGTCTGTTCTCGGTCATCGCGTGCTGGGAGGCTGAAGGTCCCCACGTATCGCATGCCTGCTCTGACTTGCCATCTCCGGAAAGAGGCGAGTGGCAGCGGAGGGAGGTGAGGGTTGGAAACTGGATGGGAGAGCGACCGTCTCCAGGTGGAGACTGACGGTCTCGCAATCCGGACGGTGGAGCCTCTTACCCCTCGGTTGGATTGAAGGGGAGAAGCGGAGTAGACGGTGGAACGAACTCTGCACGGCAGGCGAGATATGCCCCCACTCAAGATTGCTGCTCCCTTGGTTTTGCTCCTTGCCTCTGCCTGCATTTCGCTTCCGGAGGTCGAACCGAGTGCGCCTCCGACGATCCTCGAGAGCACACAGTCGGCGACCCAGGTGCTGGCTGAGGCAGAGGTGGCCTTCCACGTCACGGCGCAGGACGCCGAGGCAAGCCCGCTGCGCTTCGAGTGGACGGCCAGCATCGGGACGCTCGGGACTCCGACGAGCACCAACACCTCGAGCGATGTGACGTGGACGGCGCCACGGTGCGTGCCCGCGGGAGGGCCGGTGACCGTCACCGTGACGGTCAAGAACGACACCGAGCTCTCGGCGTCCAGGTCGTTCAGCATTTCAGCCAACCGCTGCCCGACTCCCGCTCTCGCCGCTGGGACCCGCCACTCGGTGGCTCTCCGCGGCGACGGTACGGTCTGGGCCTGGGGCAGTGTTCAGTCCGTCTTTGATCCCAGCACAGACCGTCTCATCCCAGTCCAGCTCGCAGGGCTGCATAGTGTCACGGCTCTTGCGGCGGGTGGCTTCCACTCCCTGGCCGTGCGTGCGGATGGGACGCTCTGGGCCTGGGGGGATAATGGAAAGGGCCAGCTGGGGGACGGGACGACCACCCATCAACTGGTCCCGGTTCAGGTTCCCGGGCTGAACGGAATCACCGCCGCTGCGGCCGGCTCTGAGCACTCATTGGCGCTGAGCAGTGATGGGACCATCTGGGCCTGGGGCTTCAACGACAAGGGCCAGCTTGGGGATGGGACGACCACGAGCTCTCCCACTCCCATTCGAGTGCCTGGCTTGTCGGGGGTCACGGCCGTCGCCGCGGGGACCGACTATTCGCTCGCTCTTCGTAGCGACGGTACGGCCTGGGCCTGGGGCGTCAATAGTGATGGTCAGCTTGGAGATGGCACCACCAGCGATCATCCCGCTCCAAGGCAGATTGCGGAGTTGACCAACATCATGGCCATCAGTGCAGGTACCTTCCACGCACTGGCGCTGCGGAGCGACGGCACCGTCTGGGCTTGGGGCTCCAATATGTGGGGGCAGCTTGGCGATGGCACGACGAGCCGTCGGCTCACTGCCGTGCAGGTACCTGGGATGACCAATATCACTGCGATTGCCGCGGGGGCCGCCCATTCCATGGCGCTGCGGAGCGACGGCTCCGTCTGGGCGTGGGGCTTCAATGGTTCCGGGCAGGTCGCAGATGGAACGCTCGTTGACAGGCTCAGCCCCAAGCAGGTGGCTGGAGTTGCCGGGATCACCGCCATTGCGGCAGGTGGGGTTCACTCATTGGCCCTCGGCAGTGATGGAACCGCGCATGCCTGGGGCAGCAACGGCAGCGGGCAGGTCGGAGATGGAGTGTCTCCCAGACATCTGGTGCCCGCGCAGATCCCGGGGCTGACGGGAGTGAGCGCAATCAGTGCTGGGTACTCGTTCTCCATGGCCCTGAGAGATGACGGTACCGTCTGGTCATGGGGATCCAATTTCGATGGCGTACTTGGTGATGGCTCGACCACAGAGAAGCTCACTCCTGTGCAAGTCTCAGGGCTCTCGGGCGTGACTTCGATAGCTGCAGCGACCCACCACTCATTGGCCTTGCGCAGCGATGGCACGGTCTGGGCATGGGGGGACAACTTCTTTGGCCAGCTGGGAGATGGAACGGCCATCAATCGATCAGTGCCTGTGCAGGTATCTGGCCTGACCAACGTCACAGCCATTGCTGCTGGGGGGAACGGCTCATTGGCGTTACGCAACGACGGCACTGTCTGGGCTTGGGGCGGCATTAGCTATCGTTCGCTGCCCACCCTTGTTCCGCTTCAGGTTTCGGGGCTGAGCAGCATCGCCTCCATATCCGTGGGGAACGGTTTCGCGCTAGCCCTTGGCAATGATGGGAGTGTCTGGTCCTGGGGCCATACCAGCGCCGAGGGCCAGCTCGGGAGTGGAACCACCGACGCCCGCTCTTCACCTGCAAGAGTGTCCGGCCCGGGGACAATCAAGGCAATCGCCGCAGGGGGCTTGCACGCGTTGGCCCTGCAGAGCGATGGCTCCGTCTGGGCCTGGGGCGCCAACGGAGGCGGTCAGCTGGGGGATGGAAAGACCGAGAGCCGGCTCTCTCCCTGGCATTCGACCGCGCTGTCCAGCATCACTGCCATTGCCGCGGGAGACGTGCATTCGCTGGCAGTGCGCAGCGATGGCACCGTCAGGGGTTGGGGATTCAATGGGAACGGTCAGGTGGGCGATGGGGCGATGGCCAATCGACTCTATCCGGCGGAGGTCGTAGGCCTGACCAGCATCACTTCTGTCAAGGCAGGCGCACGCCACTCACTGGCTCTGCGCAGCGATGGCACCGTCTGGTCCTGGGGAGAAGCTGACTACGGTCAGCTGGGGGATGGGACGTCGTGGCGGCGGCCGGTACCCGTCACGGTCTTGCTGCCTTGAAAGACGGGGCCGCGTCACGGCGGCGCCCGGTCGATGTGTGGGCCCCGGCTATTTTCCAGCGTCCGGAGCGCTGCTTGGCTCCGGTGGAGCCGTGGTCGGTGCGGGGGCGGGCGCCGGCGCGGGCGCTGGGGGGGCGTCGCTCGTCTTCGTGTCCAGGGTGATGGGGACCTGGAGCGTCGTGCCCAGGCGCAGCAGGAGCACGTCCGGCTCGATACCCTGCTCGCCAATCGCCTGCGCCACCTCCCTCGCGGACAGGGCGTTGCCGCTCGCCCAGAGACCCTTGAGGAAAGTGCCGGCCTCGGCGCTGCGCCACCACGCCGGGCCGAAGCGGGCCTTGAGCTGGCCCTGGAGCTGCCCCGCCAGGAACCACGCCCGGAAGTTGTCCGCCGACTGGAAGAAGTCCTCCTGGTCCACTTGGTAGCGCGCCTCGTCCTCCGGCTTCAGCGGCATGGCGTCCGTGCGCTCCATGATGGCCTTGTAGAGCTCCTTCGCCTCCACGCCCTCCTGGCGGTGCAGCCCCAGCTGGTACAGCAGTCGCCCGGCGGCCCGCCGGATGAGGAACAGCTTGTGCGCGCTCGAGGCCGCCAGGTACTGCGCCCGCTGGTCTCCGCTCACCCCCGCGTGCTCCTCCAGCCACACCGGATCCTCCAGCAGATCCTCGAAGAGCGCCGCGTACACCTCGCCCACCGTGGGGTTGCCCAGCCTCGCCAGCTCGAAGCGCTGCTCTCGCGTGAAGCCGTAGTGCAGCGCATGGCCCACCTCATGCAGCAGGCGCGCCTGGTGCAGCACGCCGCCGGCGGGCTTCTCCGACAGCCGCACGTCTCCCGGCACCTCGATGGGCAGCGTCAGCGGGCGCGGGTTCTTGCGCGGCAACTCCCTCGCGTCCAGGTAGATGTTGGGCATCTCCGTCAGGTCGATGCCCATCCCCTGCAGCGTGCCGTGCACGCGCAGCATCGAGCCCTCCTTCGGGAAGGCGTCCTCCACCTCGCGCGAGCGGAACAGCCGGGGAATGTCCGCGCGGGTGATGCTCGCGAAGGGCAGGGCCAGCTCGCGCTGCGAGAGCCGCTCCATCACCGTGCGGTACGGCTCCTGGGTGGCCTTGAGGATCTCCTCCGCCAGCACGCTCAGCCGGCTCAGGTCCGCCTGGCGCAGCTCCGCCCCGAAGGCCTCGTACGAGGCGTAGCCCAGCTCCTTCACCAGCACCTCGGTGCGCTCCTCGCGCCGCCGCAGCGACTGGCTCAGCCGCTCGATGGCCGGCACCGCCGCGGCGTAGAGCGCGCGCCGCTTCACCGCGCTCTTCTCGTTGGCCAGCAGGCGCTCCAGGTCCCGGTAGCGCACCTCCCGGCCGTCCACCGGGAAGGTGAGCGAGGCCTCCAGGTTCGCGATGGCGTCGTTGTACTCGGCCAGCTCGCGCGCCAGGTACTCCCCCGCGAAGTGCGACTGCAGGGCCGTGTACGCCCGCACCTCGCGCGGATCCTCGGTGAGCTGCCGCAGCCGGTCGATCTTCCGGATGTTCTCCACCGAGAAGAGCGCCTCCTTGCCCTGGTAGGTGGCGGCGATGTTCACCGGCTTGCCCTCCGTCCAGAGCTCCCACACCAGGCGGTTCTGGGTCTCGAGCAGCGCCTGGGCCTGGGCAGCCAGGTCCTTCACCTCGGTGGTGAGGCGCTGCGTCTCCGTGGGCACGGGGGGCGGAGCGGGTGGGGGCGCCTTGGGACAGGCGCTGATACAGAAGGCAACAGCCAGCAGGAAGGGAAGCCTTGGGTGCATGTGGGGGGCAATGTAACTTCCGCCGGGCCCATGCCCAATCCAGTCCGTTGGAGAGCCGCCGCCGGCCGACAGGCGCTCCATGCCGCCCTCCGGCGCTTCTTCGCCAGCCAGGGGTACCTCGAGGTGGAGACCCCGCTGCTCGTGCCCGTCCCGGGCATGGAGCCCCACATCAACGCCTTCGAGGCTCCCTTCATCCCCGAGACGGACGTGGGCAAGCCCCGCTCGCTCTACCTGCACTCCAGCCCCGAGTACGCCATGAAGCGGCTGCTCGCCGACGGGGCAGGGCCCATCTTCCAGATCTGCAAGGTGTTCCGGAACGGGGAGGTGTCCCTCACGCACAACCCCGAGTTCACCATGCTGGAGTTCTACCGGCCCCACGCCGACTACCACGCCATCATGCGCGACCTGGAGGAGGCGCTGGCCGAGGCGGGGCGCTCGGCGACGCAGGGTGAGCCCGGGGCGGACCCGGCCTTCTTCACCCGCGTGCCCTACGAGCGCGTCACCGTGCGGGACGCGGTGCTGCGCGCCACGGGGGTGGACCTGCGCGCCTGCCCGGACGGCCTGTCCCTCAAGCGCGCCGCCGAGGCGGTGGGGGTCCGCACCTGGGACGCGACGAGCTTCGATGATGTCTTCTTCCACCTCTTCCTGCAGAAGGTGGAGCGAGGGCTGGGGATGGAGCGGCCCACCTTCCTCATCGAGTACCCGGCCTCCATGGCCTCGCTGTCGCGGCTGAAGCCGGGAGACCCGACGGTGGCCGAGCGCGTGGAGCTGTACGCCAAGGGCCTGGAGCTGGCCAACGGCTTCTCCGAGCTGACGGACGCGGCGGAGCAGCGCGCCCGGCTCGTGGAGGAGCAGCAGCTGCGCAGGTCGCTCAACCGCCCCGTGTACCCGCTGGACGAGCGCTTCCTGGAGGCCGTGGGGCGCATGCCGCCCTCCTCGGGCATCGCCGTGGGGCTCGATCGTATCCTCATGCTGCTGATGGGAGTCTCCAGCATCACGGACGTCCTCCTCTTTCCCGCCCACGAGTTCGTGTGATTCCAGCCTTCCTCAAGACGGTGTTCTCGGATGTCGTCGCGGCGGGGCTCACGGGAGTCACCTCGCCGCTGACGTCCATCCTCTCCATCCGCGATCCACGGGATGCGGACGGCCTGCTGTACTACTGGGGCCGCTCGATGATGGCCGCCGCCGGAGCCACCCACACCGCGCGCGGCCTGGAGCACCTGCCCGAGGGCAACGTCGTCTTCGTGTGCAACCACCAGTCGAACTACGACGTGATCCTCTTCTTCGCCCACGTGCGGAAGCACACGCGGTGGGTGGCCAAGCGCGAGCTGTTCAAGATCCCCGTCTTCGGCCAGACGATGCGCCTGGCCGGCAACATCCCCGTGGACCGCGACGGGAGCGACTCGGACAAGAGCCGGCTCTCGGAGGCGGTGACGGCGGTGCGCGAGCGGGTGAGCGTCATGTTCTTCCCCGAGGGCACTCGCAACTCGGACGGGAAGCTGAAGCCCTTCAAGAAGGGCGCCGCGGTGTTCGCCATCCAGGCGGGGGTGCCCATCGTGCCCATGGCGGTGTCCGGCACGCGCCTCATCCTGCCCAAGGGCAGCCTGGGCATCCGGTGGGGACACCGCGCGGCCCTGGTCATCGGCGAGCCCATCTCCACGCAGGGGCTCACCGTGGATGACCGCGAGGCGCTCACGCATCGATTGGAAGAGACCGTTGCGAAGCTCTACGCCGAGGCGTGCGAGCTCTCAGGAGACAGACCATGAAGAAGCCCCCGCAGCACGCATTCCAGGCCCACCCGTGGCACGGCGTGAGCCCCGGCGCCGACGCGCCCGAGCGGATCACCGCGTACATCGAGATCGTCCCCACGGACGCGGTGAAGTACGAGCTGGACAAGGAGACGGGCATCCTGCGGCTGGACCGGCCCCAGCAGTTCTCCAGCCAGTGCCCCACGCCCTACGGCTTCATCCCGCAGACGTACTGTGGCTCGAACGTGGCGAAGCGCGCCGCCGAGCGCACCGGCTACAAGGACATCAAGGGGGATGGAGACCCGATGGATGTCTGCGTGCTGACGGAGAAGGCCATCACCAGCGGCAACCTGCTGGTGCACGCGGTGCCCATCGGCGGCTTCCGGATGATCGACGGCAACGAGGCCGACGACAAGATCATCGCGGTGCTGGAGTCGGACCTGGCCTACGGAGAGATCCAGCACATGGCCCAGGCGCCCCGGGCGATGCTGGATCGGCTCAAGCACTACTTCCTCACGTACAAGCAGATTCCGGGCGAGGGGAAGCGCAAGGTGGAGATCGCCGAGGTGTATGACAGGCCCGAGGCGCTGGAGGTCATCCGGCGCAGCCTGAAGGACTACCAGCGCCTCTATGGAACGGGGAAGTCGGGCACCTTGCTCGCGAATCGCCGCAAGCGCTGAGCCCGCCTCCGCTCACTGGACCGAGAGCAGCCGCACCCGCTTGGTGATGCGGCGGTCCAGTGGCAGCCGCATGTCCACGAACTGCAGCGCCTCGTCGAACTCGAAGCTGAGCGTGGGCACGGGCGGGGTGATGGAGATGATGAGTTCGAACTGCCAGAGGCTCGTGAGCGTCTGCCGGCCGGCGAGCGCCTCGGGAGGAGGGGGCGGGAGCTGCTCGGCGGCGGCGCGCACGTCCTTCATGGCCTCCTTGTCCACCTGGACGTTGTTGCTGGGGGAGACGAGCGTCACCTCGAGCAGCTGCCCTTGCGTGTCCTGCACCACGCGGATGATGGCGCGGCGGGTGGCCAGGAACTGCTCTCGCATCTGCTGCCTCATCTCCCGGCGGGCGTTGAGGTTGGGGTCTCCGCTGGGCGGCCGGCGGTTCGGCTTGTCGGCGGCATCCGCCTCGAGGGGCGAGCCCGAGGAGCCATAGGCGGCGGCCCGGTCCCGCCAGATGCTGTTCCACGCCTTGCTGTTCTCCTGGGCCTGCTCCAGGAACCCCTTGAGGCCCTGGGAGGTGACGGCGCGCTCCGCATCCCAGGCCTTCAGCAGGCTCTTGCCGAGCTGGGTGAAGTAGGGGTGGACCAGCCCACGCTCCACCTTGCCCTTGCCCAGGCTGTTGAGGGCCAGGTTGTCGACGATCTGCTGCGCGGACTGGGTGGGGAGCCCTCCCGAGGGGACTCCTGCATCCACCGGGCCCACGGCGATCCCACCGCCCGGAGTGAGGGACGGGGAGGGGATGAGCCTGGGACTGGGAGTGAGACGGAGGCTGTCGGCACGGGGCGCATCCGCCGCCAGGGGCATGTCGGCGCGCGGGACGTCGCTGGCGGGAGGAGGAGGCTCGGCAACCTGAGCCGTCGCCTCGGGCGGCGTCGCGGGGCGAGGCGGTGGAGGTGGAGGAGGCGCCTCCACGACCGGCCTGGGTGGGGGGCGTGGTGGCGCCGGAGCGGGTGGTGGAGGAGGAGGCGGTGGCTCGGGAGGCTGCGGAGCGGGTGGGGAGACCTCCACCTCCACGAACTCGAGCGTCACCGGAGGAGGGGGAGGAGGACGGTTCGCGGCATCCCGCGCGTTCGCCGCCAGCAGGAGCCACGCGAGTGCGTGCACGCCCATGCTGAGGGCGAGGGCGAGCAGCAGGCGACGGGGAGGTGCCGGCGACATGGAGTCCTGGATCTAAACGCGGTCGCTCCATCGCGCTCGGCGCCGGTCGGGCGGAGCGTGGAGCATGAGGATGCCCCCACGCGCGGGATGATACTCTCCGCGGCCAGGAGGCAGATACCTACATGGCGACCTCGCTGCTCGCGACGGACGGCTACAAGTTCAGCATGGCGGAGGCGGGCTGGCCCCTGCGCCGGGAGACGTTCTATTACACCCACCGCAAGGGCGGCCTTCAGGTAGTCCCGCTGGACATCCCTGCCT
Source organism: Hyalangium gracile (assembly GCF_020103725.1). NCBI lineage: Bacteria > Pseudomonadati > Myxococcota > Myxococcia > Myxococcales > Archangiaceae > Hyalangium > Hyalangium gracile. The sequence continues at coordinate 89,199 of NZ_JAHXBG010000012.1, forward strand.
TCATCCACAAGCTGCTGCCCGAGCCCAGGCCCGAGGACTACGAGTTCCTGTCTCGCAACGACTACGAGATGGGCATCGGCTTCAAGGCGGGCATCCTGGGAAAGGATCGGCTCGTCATCCACGCGCTGCCTCGCGGAGCGCTCTTCTATCCGAAGGAGCCGGTGCTCTCGCTCTGCGGGCCCTCGGCCATGGTGTCCTGGCTGGAGCCGCTGCTGATCCAGCTCAACTTCCGCATCCAGGTGGCGACGATGGCGCTCATGGACCGGGAGGAGCTGGCCCGCGCCCTGGCCGTCGTCACCTGCGAGCAACAGAAGCACATCGCCCTGGAGACGCTCGATGAGGTGGGCGTCAAGGCCGTGCCCATCCGCGTGGACTCGGAGGGCTACCTGAACCGCGTCCGCGGCCAGGTTCGCGAACTGGTGGAGATCGTCGAGGACCCCAGCCGCATCTTCGAGGTGGGCCTGCGTGCCGCCACCTGTCTGGAGCAGCACGAGATCGCCCTGCGCGCCTGCAAGGAAGCGGGCGTGGTACGCACCAGCAACGTGGAGGGCGCCCGCGCGCTGGGGATGATCCCCGTGGGCACCATGGGGCACGAGCACATCCAACGCTATGGCTCGGATGAAGCGGCCTTCCGCGCCATGCGCGAGCGCCGACCGCAGCGCTCCAGCTACCTGCTGGACACCTATGACACGCTGGCCTCCGGCCTGCCCGCCGCCTTCCGCCTCATCCGCGAGGAGCCGGGCCGGAGCGACTCCATCCGCTTCGACTCGGGCAACAAGAAGCTCCAGTACCTCTACGCCGTGACGCAGGCACGCGATCTGGGCATCCGCCCCGTCCACATCCTCGAGGACGGCCTGGACGCGCAGGCCACTCGCGAGTTCGAGGAGCTGCGCCGGCAGGTGGGCTGGGAGCCGTCGGCCCAGTTCTACGGCTACGGGGGCCACATCGTCGCTCGCCCCATGGAGTGCCCGTTCACACGCGACCGGGTGGCCGCCGTCTACAAGCTGTCACTCACGGGGCACAACCCGACCATGAAGTTCGGCAACGAGCTGGCGGAGGGCAAGCAGAGCGTCCCGGGCTCGCCTGTCCTCTTCCGGCGCCGCCACGGCTCCGGTCCCATCGGGCTTATCGCCCAGGAGGGCGAGGCGCCGCCCGAGGGCTACTTCCAGCTCACGGACAGCGCTCCCGAATCCCCCTCGCTCGTGGGCTCCCACAACACCGGCGCCAAGGAGATGCGCGTCGCCTATACGCCCGCGACCCAGGCGCTCGTCGACGAGCTGCGTCGCCGCCACTTCCCTCAGAGTCGCTAGGCGGTCCAAAGAAGTCTCGTCACGACTCCGTCAGAGGCTGCCCCTGAAACGGGCAGAGGGCCGAGTCGCGCCCGCGTCCGGTCCGCCCGCCTGCCGGGCGCGCTCTGTACGAACTGGTCTACTTGTCATACCAGTTCGGTACCAATCCGAACCGGTATGCTTGTCATACCAGTTCGCTACAAGTCCGCTGACAGGGTGCCTCCCTGGCCAGGCCGGTGTCTTGGCTCAGGTGCCTCCCTCCAGGGTCCAGGACCTTCGGCCCACGTACCTGGTCGGCCCCGGGGCGGTCAGGCAGCAGGCTCTCGAGGGCCCTGGTCGCCCGTGACCCAGGCTGGGGAACGTGGCGCCGATTCTGGCCGCCCTGAAGGGGCTGCGGTTTAATCCGCGCCCTGGCGCGCCGCGAGGGCCCGGGGTGGGATCTGCCCGCGCGCACACGAGAGATTGAATGAACGCACGTGCCTTGAAGATTGCCCCGTTTCTCTTTGGTTCGGGGCTGTGCGCACTGGTGTACCAGACCGCGTGGCAGCGCGAGCTGCGCCTCATCTTCGGAGCCTCCACCGCGGCGTCCGCGGCGGTGCTGGCCATCTTCATGGCCGGGCTCGGCCTGGGTGGCGCGCTGCTGGGTGGCCGCGCCGACAAGCACCGCCGCCCGCTGGAGCTGTACGGCAACCTCGAGGGGCTCATCGCCCTGAGCGCCGCGGCCACCCCGGTCCTCGTGTGGCTGGCGCGCAAGGTGTACGTCGCGCTGGGCGGCACGGTGGCGCTCGGCATGTTCGGCGGCAGCGTGGTGCGGCTGGTGCTCTCGGCGCTGCTGCTCGCCGTGCCCACGATCCTGATGGGCGGCACCCTGCCTGCGGCGGCTCGCGCGGCGGAGACTTCCGATGACGTACGGCGGCGCGCGCTGGCCGTGCTCTATGGCGTGAACACCCTGGGCGCCGTGGCCGGCGCGGCCCTGTCCACCTTCTTCCTGTTCGAGGTCTTCGGCACCCAGCAGACGCTGTGGCTGGCGTGCCTCGCCAACGGCCTCATCGCCGTGGCGGCGCGGGTCGCCTCGCGCTCGATGCCGGAGCAGGAGACCGCCGCGGCTCCCGCTGTCGCTGCTCCCGTGGCCGAGTCCCCGGCCTCGACCGTGGCGCCTCCGCCGCGTCGCTTCGTCCTGGCCGCCGCCGCGGCGGTGGGCTTCGCCTTCCTGCTGATGGAGCTCGTCTGGTACCGGATGCTGAGCCCGCTGCTGGGCGGCTCCACCTTCACCTTCGGCCTCATCCTCATCGTCGCGCTGCTGGGCATCGGCCTGGGAGGCGCGGCCTACGCGGTGTGGCGGCAGGACCGGCCCGCGACCATGCGGGGCTTTGCCCTGACGTGCCTCGCCGAGGCGCTCTTCATCGCCGTGCCCTATGCGCTCGGGGACCGGCTGGCCGTCGTCGCGATGATGCTGCGCTCGCTCGAGGGCTTCGGGTTCCTCGGGCTGGTGCTGAGCTGGGCCATGGTGGCCTCGCTCGTCATCCTCCCGGCGGCTTTCATCTCGGGCGTCCAGTTCCCCCTGCTCCTGGCGCTGCTGGGGCGCGGCCGTGACAACGTGGGCCGCGAGGTGGGCCTGGCGTACGCGTGGAACACCGTGGGCTCCATCGTGGGCTCGCTGGCCGGTGGCTTCGGGCTCATGCCGCTGCTGACGGCACCTGGAACCTGGCGGCTCGTCGTGGCGCTGCTCCTGGTGCTGGGCGCGGCGGCCCTCGTGCTGTCTCTGAAGCTGGAGCGCCAGCCCGGCAAGCTCTGGGTGCCCGCCCTGGCTGGAGCCCTGGCCGTGATGATGCTGATGGAGGCCGGCCCCACCGCCGCCTGGCGTCACAACCCCATCGGCGCCGGCCGCGCGCGGCTGGAGAAGCCCACGCTCAACAAGCTGCGCAACTGGCTGGAGACGCCCCGGCGCGAGACGATGTGGGAGTACGAGGGCATCGAGAGCAGCGTCGGCGTGCTCGTGCGCGATGGCCCGGCCTTCCACGTCAACGGCAAGTCGGACGGCGGCAGCATCGGAGATGCCTCCACCCAGGTCATGAGCGGACTGGTGGGCATGCTGCTCCACCCGCAGCCGCGCAAGGCGCTCGTCATCGGCCTGGGCACCGGTAGCACCGCGGGGTGGATCGGTGCCGTGCCGGACGTGGAACGTGTGGACGTGGTGGAGATCGAGCCCGCCATCCTCAAGGTCGCCGAGCACTGCTCGGCGGTGAACCAGAACGTCCTGTCCAACCCGAAGGTCCACACCTTCATCGGAGACGCGCGCGAGGTGCTGCTCGCCTCCCGCGAGAAGTACGACATCATCTTCTCCGAGCCCTCCAACCCCTACCGCGCCGGCATCTCCAGCCTCTTCACCCAGGACTTCTACCAGGCGGTGAGGGAGCGGCTGGCCCCCGGCGGCATCTTCATCCAGTGGCTCCAGGCGTACGAGATCGACGCCACCACGGTGAAGAGCGCCTACGCCACGCTGGCCTCGGTGTTCCCCTCCGTGGAGACGTGGCAGACCAACAGCGTGGACCTGCTGCTGGTGGCCACCGAGGCCCCGCTCACGTACGACGCCGACCGGATGCGGGCCCGGCTGGCCCAGGAGCCCTTCCACAAGGCCACCACCGTCGCGTGGTCCACCGATGAGCTGGAGGGCGTGCTAGCGCACTACATCGGTGGGGACCTGCTCGCCCGGAAGCTGGCGGAGGGGCAGGAGGAGCTCATCAACACCGATGATCTCTCCTTCATGGAGTTCGCCATCGCCCGGACGGTGGGGCGCACGGAGTCCGCGAAGCTCCCCGTCTCGCTGCGCGCGGGGGCTGCCAGCCTCCAGACGACGCGTCCCCAGGTGGGCAAGGGCACGGTCGACTGGGACCGTGTGGAGATGCAGCGAGTCCTCGTGGCCGCCGCCAGCCGTCAGAAGCTGCTGACATATCCCACGCAGGTGCCTCGCGGCGCCGCGGACCGCCAGCTGTTCGTCGAGCTGTTCACCCGCGGGGACGTGCCGGGCGCCGTTCGCCGGTGGCGCGAGGCGGGGTGGCAGCCCCGAGGCCTGGTGGAGCTGACGATGGTGGGGCAGGCGCTGGCGCAGATGGGGGATGAGGCCGCCGTGCCCGTCCTGGATCAGCTCCGGCCGCTGGCGCCCATGGAGGCGGAGACGCTACTCGGCGTCCTGCGGCTGCGGCAGGGGCGCTGGACGGAGGCCGCCAATGCCCTGGGGCTGGCCTACGAGGCGCTCCACCGCGAGCCCTGGGGGCAGCGCACCGTGGCCAGCCTCCTCATGGCGGCGACGCAGGAGCTGGCGCAGAAGGAGCGCTCGCTGGGCATGCGCCTCTATGCCCAGCTCGAGAAGCCTTTCGCTGGACTGGCGCTCCAGCCTCAGCGCGAGCGGGCCCGGCTGAGCCTGGCCCGGGTGCTCGACTGGCGCGGGCTCTGCCAGAAGGCGCTGCAGCCCTACGAGCAGCACCCGATGTGGCAGCGCGGCTTCCTGGTCGATCGCTACGAGTGCTACGACGCCAACAAGGATCCGCTGCGCGAGCCGGCCCTGGCCTCGCTCTCCGCCTTCCTCATCGACGAGCCGCCCGCGCTCTTCGAGCAGGAAGGGGGCGGCCCGGTGCTGGACGAGTCCGACCCGGGCTCCAGCGCCGTGTCCCAGGACAACGCGCCCTAGCGGACCTCCAGGCGCCTATGATGGCGCAGCAACCCAGACCTCGGAGAACGTCATGGCATTGCCCATCCCCCGCTTCCATGAGGACGCTCGCGCCGGACAGCTCTACCTCGAGCGCGCCGCCGAGGTCGCCCAGGAGGCCCGCCGCTACGCCGAGGCCCATCGCATCCGCCCCGCTCGCGAGGACCGCGTCCGCGTGGCCGCCTTCGGCATCGACGTGCAGGTGGCCTTCTGCACCCCCGGTGCCAGCCTCTTCGTCCCCGGCGCCGTCGAGGACACCCAGCGCGCGCTGCGCTGGCTCTACGCGAACCTGGATCGCGTGAGCGAGCTCGTCTTCTCGCTCGACACCCACCGCGCCTTCCAGATCTTCCACCCCTCCTGGTGGCAGGACGCCGGGGGGATGCCGCCGCCGCCGCTCACCCCCATCACCTCCGCCGACATCCGCGACGGGCGCTGGCGGCCCACCCGCCACCCGGAGGAGAGCCTCGCCTACTGCGAGCGGCTCGAGTCCAGCGGCAGGTACATCCTCACCATCTGGCCCTTCCACGCGCTGCTCGGCGGCCTCAGCCACCCGCTCGTGCCCGCCGTGTACGAGGCCAGCCTCTTCCACACGCTCGTGCGCGACACGCAGACGTGGTTCGAGCTCAAGGGCGAGCACCCGCTCACGGAGAACTACTCCGTCCTCTCGCCCGAGGTGACCGAGGTGCGTGGCCAGAAGGTCGGCGCCTTCAACACCGCGCTCTTCGACCGGCTCATGTCCTTCGACCGCGTCTACGTCTTCGGGCAGGCCCGCTCCCACTGCGTGCTGTCCACGCTCATGGACCTGCGCCAGCACATCGAGAAGACGGACCCCTCGAAGATGGGCCGCATCTTCATCCTCGAGGACGCGATGAGCTCCGTGCCCGCGCCGCCGCTGGAGCCGCTGCCGCCCTCGCTCGACTTCCCGCGCGTGGCCGACGCCGCCTTCCGCGAGCTCCAGCAGGCGGGGATGCGCGTGGTGAAGACCACCGAGCCCCTCGACGTGTGAGCCGGGGCGGCGTCCCCCGGCGCCACACCGCTACAGAGCGTTTCCGTCCGCGTGCTCGTCCCGGCGCCCCCGGTCGCGATCCCGGGCGTCGTGGGGCTTCATGTGCCGGGCCGTGGAGGCCCAGCGCGCGGCGGCCGCCTTCAGCGCGAGGATGGCGGCCTCCTTGTCGAGCGCCGGGTTCCCCACGTCGATGACCTCCTGGAACATGGACGTGTCCAGGCCCTCCTCGCGCACCACCGAGCCCGCGAAGAGCACCACGGGCTTGCCCAGCTCCTTGCCCGAGCGCGCCAGGGCGGAGGGCCCCTTGCCCAGCGCCGTCTGCCGATCGAACCGCCCCTCGCCGGTGAGCACCGCGTCCGCCACCGCCACCCGCCGCTCCAGGTGGAGCGCTCGCGCCACCAGCCCATACCCCGAGACGATGTTCGCGCCCGCGAGCACCGCGAGCCCGTAGGCGAACCCGCCCGCCGCTCCCGCGCCGGGGACGCGGATGAACTCGGGCGCCAGGCCCTGGGCGAAGAAGGCCAGCGCCTCCTCCAGCTCCTCCACGAGCTGCGGATCCGCGCCCTTCTGCGGGCCGAAGAGCCGCGAGGCCCCATTCGGCCCGAGCAGCGGCGCCGTCACGTCCGTGGCCGCCAGCAGCTCCACCTCCACCAGCCGCGGGTGGGCCTGGCTGCTGTCCACTCGCGCCAGCCGGCGCAGCGCCGTGCCTCCGGGGGGAAGCTCCTGGCCCTCCGGGTCGAGGAAGCGGTAGCCCAGCGCCTTGAGCGCCCCGGTCCCCGCGTCATTCGTCGCGCTGCCACCCAGCCCGACGATGAGCCGCGAGCAGCCCGCGTCCAGCGCCGCCCGCATCAGCTCGCCGGTGCCGTAGGTGGAGGCCCGCCGGAGATCCCGCTGCTCCGGGCGGAGCAGGGACAGCCCCGAGGCCGCCGCCATCTCGATGATGGCCGTGCGTCCGCCCTCCAGCAGCGCATAGGCCGCCTGGACGGGCTCGCCGAGCGGCCCCTGCACGGTGAGCACGCGGCGTTCGCCCGGAGCTCCGGCGAGCAGCGCATCCACCGTCCCAGGCCCGCCATCGGCCAGCGGCGCGACATCCAGGAGGACGTCGGGGGCCTCCTGGCGGAGCCCCGCGCGGAGCGCCTCGGCGGCCTCCGAGGCGGTGAGGGTTCCCTTGAACTCTTGAGGAGCGATCAGCCAGCGCAGGATCACGGTTGGGTCTTCGCTTCCTGGGTGGGCTCCACCGTGACGGTCTCTCCCGGCAGGCCAATGGCGATGCACCGGGACTGGATGCCGTCCTCCACGCACTGCTCGTGGGCCTTGCACCGGCCCCGGCAGGGCAGGGAGACGCAGTAGCCGGTGGTGGTGTCGCACGTCGTCCCGGTGGGGCACGCGGCGTAGCAGCCTCCCTGGGCGCGCGAGACGCCCGAGGCCGCCACCGCGATCGCGGTGTTGATGGCCGCGTCCGCCGCCCCTCCCGAGCCGCTCGACTGACAGCCCGCGCTCAGCGCCAGCAGCGCCACCGCGGCCCACTGCTTCCATCGAAGGTTCATCGCCGTTCCTCCACAGACTCCAGGGGCAAGGCCTCGGTGTGCCACTCCAGCAGGGGCCGGGGACCGGTGAGGGACGGCATCACCCGCTGCGACACGGCCTCCAGGCGCCGCAGGAGCGCGTCGACCGTGTCCGCGGGCTGCCGGGCGGGGCCGCGGATCCGCTCACAGAAGAAGGTGCGGCAGCCGAAGGGCCGATCCGCGTAGACGGTGCACCGCCGGCCCACGGCATCCAGGTACGGGCAGCCCCCATCCTCACGGGGCGGGGGCAGCGCGCGCTGGGCCGAGAGCAGCTTCCACTCGGGGTACCACAGCCAGGGCTGGCGCTTGGTCACCGCCAGCTGGCAGCACTCGCCGCTGGCCGGACAGGAGAAGGCGGCATAGGCCGCGTCCGCCTGTCGGTAGATGGCCCGCAACTCCTGAAGCGCGCGTGCCTCCGCGACGGCCCCGCTCGCGGGAGGGGTGTCGTCCTCATCGTCCCAGTTCCGCAGTCCCATCCGATTCTTCTTTTCTCATAATGGAGGGGTTGCGGTCGAACGGCGAGCCTCACAACACACGCAGGACGAAGCACTTCAGGTAGCGCGTTTCCCTCAAATTCAGGAGTACCGGGTGATCCTTGCCGGCTCCCCGGCGCTCGATGATCTGCACACGGCGCCGTGCGTCAGCCGCGGCGGAGGCCAGCATGTCCTCGAAGGACTGCTCGTCCACGTGGTAGGTGCAGCTGGCGGAGATGAGGTAGCCGCCGGGCCGCAGCAGCTGCATGGCGCGCAGGTTGATCTCCTTGTACCCGCGGACGGCGGCGGCCACCGCGTCCTTGTTCTTGGCGAAGGAGGGCGGGTCCAGGACGATGGTGTCGAAGCGGCGCCCCTCGTCCACCGCGTCCCGGAGGAAGTCGAAGGCGTTGGCCACGACGACGTCCAGGTTGGTGAGGCGGTTGGCGGCGGCGTTCTCCCGCAGCTGCGCGGCGGCGTCGTCGGAGATCTCCACGGCGGTGACGCGCTGGGCCCGGGCGGCCAGCTGCAGCGCGAAGCCCCCCACGTAGGAGAAGCAGTCCAGCGCCTCGCCCATGGCGTACTGGGAGGCCATGACGTGGTTCTCGCGCTGGTCCAGGAAGGCACCTGTCTTCTGGCCCTCCAGCAGGTCCGCGCGCATGCGCACCAGGCCCTCGTCGAAGGAGACCGGGCCGGGCAGCTCGCCGCGCAGCAGGCCCTTCTCCGGCTGCAAGCCCTCCAGGTTGCGGACCCCCACGTCCGAGCGGTTCACGATGCCGCGCGGCTTGAACAGCTCGGTGAGCAGGTTCGCGATGAGCTCCTTGCGGCTCTCCATGGCGGGCACGAGGAACTGGACGCTGAGGTAGTCGCCGTAGCGGTCCACCACGAGCCCCGGGAGCTGGTCCGCCTCGCCGTGCACCAGGCGGTAGGTGGTCTCTCCGGGCAGGGCCTTGCGGCGCATCGCGTCGGCCGCGGCCAGCCGCTGGCGGAAGAAGTCCGCGTCCACCGGGACGTCGTCATAGGAGAGCCAGCGCAGGGAGATCTTCGAGTGCTTCGAGTAGAAGGCCTTTCCGAGGAACCAGCCTCGCCCGTCGGTGACGCGCACCACCTCGCCGCCGGCCAGGCCTGGGTCTCCGTTCAGGTCGGCGCGGTAGATCCACGGGTGGCCGCCCTGCCAGCGCTCGACGCCGCGGCGGACGAGGGAGACCTGGGGGAGCCCGTCCGGGCCGAGCTCCGGCGTGGTGCGGTCGGGGGCCGGCTTCTCGGGGCGGTGAGGCCGTCCCCGGCCGTGCTGCGAGCGCGGGTGGTTTCCCCTCTTCTGTCCGGGCGTCATGGGCATGGTCGTGGCGCGGCGTATACTGCCAACCCGCGTGAGATACGAGCTGCTCCTTCAGACAATGGTTCCCGGGACGCCTTATGACAGCGCCCGGGTGGATGCCCTCCTCACGGAGAAGGGTGTGTTCGCGCGCCCGGACGGCCAGCGCATCTGGCGGCTCAAGAACGGGGACGTGGAGGTGGGGCTGGTCCGGGAGAACGGGCAGGTCATCGCCACGGAGCTGCGCGTGCCGCTCTCGGACAAGACGGAGCTGGTGCGCGAGGTGGTGGAGGAGGGCGCCGCGCTGGCCACCGCCGCCGAGGCCCGGCTCATCGATCCCCAGCTCGGCAGGACGCTGACGGCCAACGACAGCGGCTCGGTGGCCGACCAGTTCCTGCGCACCGCGCGCTACGCGGGCGAGATGATGGGCGTGTCCGAGGCCGTGGCCGCCAGCTACGCGCCCCCGCCCGAGGTGCTGCCCTCGAGCGTGAAGTACTTCGTGGCCATCGTGGGCGGGCTCATCTTCCTTTACGTGCTGGTGACGTCGCTCATGGAGAAGCTCGGCGGCTGAAAGCTGGATTTCCGGCCCCCAGTCGAGCAAGCCTGCACGCATGCTTCGCTCCTGGTCGGTCCGGATCTCCCTCTTCGCGGCCTTGCTCTCGGTGCTGGGGCCGCTGCTCGCGCTCTCAGGCCTGCTGTCCGGCCTGTATGGCTTCTTCCTCTTCGTGCTCGGGGCCCTCGTGGGCTTCGTGGGGGTGATGGCCGGCATCATCGCCGCGCTCCGAGGGCGGGTCCGGCCGGGGCTCACCGCGGTGGGGCTGGGCCTCGCGGTGATGCTGGTGGTGCTGTTCCCCGGCTTCGCCTCCGGGGGGCGGCCGCGCATCAACGACATCAGCACGGATCTGGAGGACGTGCCCGCGCTGACCCAGGCCCAGGCCGCGCCCGAGAACAAGGAGCGGGACATGGCCTACCCGGCGGACTTCAAGCCCGTGGTGCGCGAGTTCTACAAGTCCCTGGCGCCTCTGAAGGTGAGTGCCCCGCCGGACACGGTGTTCCAGCAGGCCCTGGCGCTGGCCCGCGAGCAGCCGCGCTGGCAGGTGACGACGGTGGATCCGCAGGCGCGGACCTTCGAGGGCGTGGTGGAGACGAGCCTGTTCCGCTTCCGGGATGACTTCGTCGTGAGGGTCCGGCCGGAAGGCGAGGGGAGCCGCGTGGACATGCGCTCCAAGTCCCGCGTCGGCAAGGGGGACCTGGGCGCCAATGCGCAGCGCATCGAACAGTTCTTCCAGGCGCTCGCCCCCCGGGTCGGCGCGGGGGCGGCAAAAGCGGGCGCGGCGCATTAGGGAGGAAGCGTGGCGAAATACCTCCTCCTCGCGTTCATCGTGGTGCCGGTGCTGGAGCTGTACCTGCTCGTCGTCCTGGGCCGGCAGTTGGGCCTGGCACCCACCCTGGGGCTGCTCCTGGTGACGGCCCTGCTGGGGTCCGTCCTCGCCAAGAGGGAAGGGCGGCGCGTCCTCCGGAGCTGGCAGACCCAGGTGGCCCAGGGCCGGGTGCCCGAGGAGGGCATCCTGAGCGGCGCCCTGGTGCTGCTGGGCGGGCTGCTGCTCATCCTCCCGGGGTTCATCACCGACGCGGTGGGCCTGTTCCTGCTCCTTCCTCCGACGCGGCGGTGGGTGGCCGGCCGGGTCCGTCGCTCGATGGAGCGCGGCATGGCCACCGGCTCGATGCGGGTGACGACCTGGACGTGGAGCGGCTCTGCCCAGTCGCGCCCGTCAAGGGAGACCTTCGGGACGCCCTCGCCTCCGAGCCGCCAGATTCCAGGCGAGGTGGATGCCGAGTTCACCGACGACAAATCCGGGCGCTGAGGACACCCATGCGGCTGTGCTCCCTCCCGAGGTCTTCTCCTCTGTCGGGCCTGCTCCATGTGGCGCTCGTGGCTGGCCTGATGGCGTGCGGACACCACCGGACGTCCGGTCCCGGCAGTCCACCCGATCTGCTCGATGACGGGTGGCCCGTCTCCTCCCTGGAGGCGGAGGGCATGGCCCCCGAGCCTCTCGCGGAGCTCGAGCGGCGTATCGAGAAGGAGGAGATCCGCGCGCCGGACTCCCTCCTCATCGCGCGCCACGGCAAGCTCGTGTACGAGCGGTACTGGAACGGCTTCAAGAGCGACGAGCTGCATGATCTGCGCTCGGCCACGAAGAGCTTCACCTCGCTGCTGACGGGCATCGCGCTGGAGCAGCACCTGCTGCCCGGCGTGGACACCCCCATCCTGCCGCTGCTCCAGAAGTACGCGCCGCTCGAGAACGCGGACGAGCGCAAGGAGCGAATCACCGTGCGCCGCCTGCTCGAGATGCGCACGGGCCTGGCGTGCAACGACTGGGAGGAGGACTCCCCCGGCAAGGAGGAGAAGATGTACGACTCCAAGGACTGGGTGAGGTTCGTCCTCGACCTGCCGATGGCGGAGGAGCCTGGCCAGTCCACCGTGTACTGCACCGGTGGCGTGATGGTGCTGGGGGCGCTGGTGGAGGAGGCCGCCGGAGTGAAGTTCCCCGAGCTGTCCCGCCGCCACCTCTTCGAGCCGCTGGGCATCACCCGCTTCAAGTGGCAGGAGGCGAACGGCGGGCGCACCGACACCGGTGGCCACCTGCGCCTGCGCCCCCGGGACTTCGCGAAGCTCGGCCAGGTGATGCTGGAGGGAGGCAGGTGGCAGGGACGGCAGCTCGTCTCGGAGGCCTGGATCCAGGCGTCGACCACCAGCGAGCGGCGCCTGGGGGACTCCCGCTACGGCTACCTCTGGTGGCTCAACACCTTCGGCGTGAGCGGCACGCCGGTGGAGGCCTGGTTCGCGCGCGGCAACGGCGGCCAGTACACCTTCGTCTTCCCCTCGCTCGACCTGGTCGCCACCTTCACCGGCAGCTTCTACAACGAGCCGGAGTCCGACCTGGCCATCCTGCTGGTCGGCCAGTTCGTGCTCGCCTCGGCGCTGCGGCAGTAGCGGTCAGGGCTACGGCAGCAGCGCGGCCCTGGCCTCCTTGACGTAGCGGCCCTTGGGGAACTCGCGCAGGTAGCGGCGGTACTCGGCCTCCGCCTCCGCCTTGGCCAGGCGCTCCTCGAAGCACCGCGCCCGGAGGTAGCGCGCCTGCTCGCGGAACTCGCGGACCCGGCTGCGCTCGGCCAGCTCCGCCAGCCCCACCAGGAAGCTCTCGCACGTCCGGGCGGCGAGCTGCTCCCGGGCGTGCCACAGGAAGCGGGCATCCGCGGCGTCAGGCTCCGAGCCTCCCGGCTCCGGCGGCGTCCAGGGAGCCGGCGAGCCCGTGCGCGACGTGGCTTCCGGAGCCGAGGTCGACGGCGCCACCACCATGGACTCCAGCGGCTCCGGGCTCGTCGGCACGGGGTAGGGGGCGATCTCCGAGCCGGCGGCCTCCTCGCCCGGCAGCGCCGTGCCTGCCACGGCGGACGGGCTCTTCACCGGCGCGGAGCTCGCGGGCTCGGCGGGAGCGGTCTCCTGGGGCGGCGGCGCGGAGGCGGGGGACTCGGGGACCAGCGCGGGGGCCACACCGCGAGACGCGGCGGCGCTCCCTGGCACCGGGCTGGGACGGGGCGAGGAGGACGCCTCGGCCGGCGGCGCCTTCAGCTCCTGGAAGGCCCGGCGATCCTGCGCGGAGAGGGGCCGCGCCTTGGGAGCCGGCTGGCCCGCGCGCACCTCGAGCCGCTCTCCCGCGCCGACGAAGCGGACCGGCTGTCCCTCGGTCTCGACGCGCACCTTGCCCTCGAGCACGGCCACCACCGCGCCGCGCTCGGTGCACTCGACGGAGAAGACGGTGCCCACCACGGAGGCGCGCACTCCCGCCGCCTCCACGGTGAAGCCCTCCCGGGCCACGTGCGAGGCCTCCACGGCGAGCCGTCCGCGCGTGACGGTGAGCTGCACGTCCTTCGCCTCGGTGCGCGCCAGCGTCACCTCCGAGTTCGGAGACAGCCGCACCCGGCTCTCATCCGGCAGCCGCAGCAGGGCGTCGGACTTCGCGCGCGTCCGCACGGAGCTGCCGGAGCGAAGCTGGGTGCCTGCCTGGAGCGAGCGCTCCGGAGCGTTCGCCTCCCGGATCCACGCTCCCGCCGCGCTCTCGACGCGCGTGGCGACGGCCACGGGAGCAGGCGAAGGCTCCACGGGAGCAGGCGAAGGCTCCCGCGCCGCGAGCTCCTCACGCGGGGCCGGCGCCACCGGCGCGGAGGGCTCCTCCCGGACCGCGACCGGCGCGCTCTGCTCGGGCCCCGGCGCCGAGGGCCGCAGCACCACGAGGGCGAGCAAGGCCGCCATCACCCCCACCGCGGCAAACGCCCACGGCCACAGGGGCTTGCGCTCCATCCCGGTCAGCCGCCGCGCCGCGGCACTCTGGATGCGCTCGTCCGTCTCGGCCCAGCGCACCGCGGGCACCTCCGCCCGCACCGTGTGGAGCAGGGCCTGGGCCTGGCGCACCTGCGTCAGCTTGCGGGCGCACTCCTCGCAGCTGGCGACGTGGGCCACCACACGGGCCTTGTCCTCGGCCTCCAGCGCGTCCGCGGCGAAGGCCCACAGCGCGTCTGTCTCATGGGGCCCCATGGACGCCTCCCGCGCGCGGCTTGTCGAGCAGTCGGTGCATGGCCTCGGTGAACTCCAGTCGCGCGTGGTGCAGGCGGCTACGCACAGTATTGACCGAGCTTCCCACGGCCTCGGCGATCTCGTCCGGACTCATCCCACACAGCTCGTAATAGACGAAGACGATGCGCTTCTTGGGCTTGAGCCGCTCCAGGGCCAGCTCCACCAAGCGGGCAGCCTGCCGCCGCGCGGCCTCCTGCTCGGGATCCTGGCCGGTGGCCAGCACCTCCGGCAGCACCTCCATCGGATCCTCCGGCCGCCGCCGCTTCCAGCGCAGGTGCGAGAGCGCCACGTTGGAGCACACCCGGTAGAGGAACGTGCGGAAGCGCGACTCGCCCCGAAACCCCTTCACCGCCGACAGCAGCCGCAGGTACGTCTCCTGGAGCAGGTCCTCCACATCCGCCCGGTTGCCCACCAGGTGGTGCAAGGTGCGAGCCGCATCCACCCGCGTCAGCTGGTAGAGGCGCTCAAAGGCGGTGGAGTCCCCCTGCTGGATGCGCCGGACGAGCGCGAGCAGCTGGGCCTCCTCGGGGGCCTGGGTGGCCGGGGGAGCCAGGCCGAGCCGCTCTCCGAGCGCCGGTGACGTCTCCTGGGAAGGTTCTCCGCGGAAGAACAACCAGGGCCCCCGAGGGTGGGTGGTGATTTGGATGGTCCAGGCCAGCACAGTACCTCCGTGCACCTGGGTTGCCGCACCTGCGGAAAGCGATCAAAAAGGAAATTTGATCAAGATCGAGGGCTTCGGACACCAAGCCCGTCAAACCGAGGACGGTTGGCCGGACCGCCTCGTTCGGAGCACCCCCAATGCCGAACGCCCCCTCTCGCCTCTCCTTGTTGGTTCCCCTCGTCGCCCTGGTCTTCTCCACCGGATGCGTCATCGAGCACGATGGCCACGACTGGTACGAAGACGAGTACAGCTACTGCGAGGACTCGACCGACTGTCGCTACAACCAGTTCTGCCGCAATGGCACCTGTCGCGACATCGACTCGAACGCAAAGCGGTGCACCTCCGGTTCCCAGTGTGGGTGGGGGGAGAGCTGCATCGACGGCGTGTGCTGCCAGTCCTGCGATCAGGACTCGGACTGCAGTGGGGGCGGCAGGTGCGGCAACGACAACTACTGCGATCCGAAGCCGCCGCCCCCCCAGGACGGTGGGACGCCGGACGGGGGCAGCTGCCAGGAGCCGGACGGGGGCGCCTCGTGCCGCCAGAACAGTGACTGCGGCTACGGCAACTACTGCATCAACGCCGTCTGCTTCCGCGGGTGCACCACCAACACCCAGTGCTCGGCCAACGAGACGTGCCAGTCCGGGCTGTGCCGCCCGTCCCCGCTGAACCAGTGCACCACCAACGCCCAGTGCCCGGCCTCGCAGGACTGCGTGGACGGCCAGTGCCGCGCGCCCTGCAGCTACGCCTCGCAGTGCCCGTCGGGCTACTCGTGCCAGATCGGCTACTGCCTGCCGGGCTCTGGCTCCGGCAATGGCTCCGGCCAGGTGTGCAACGTCAGCTGCGACTGCCCCTCGGGCGAGCGCTGCGTGGGCGGGCGCTGCTCGCGCTGACCCGGGGAGGTGCCCGTGTCGGGCGCGCGCGCCGCCGACTGGTATGCTTGTCATACCAGTTCGCAGACCGTCGGACCGACAGGCGGCGGTCCGGTCCCTGAGGACGGACCGACCCGCGGCGAATCGCGGGTCGGCCGTGGGTCCGGCGGCTACTGGGTGTCGGCGCCGTTGGCGGGCATGATCTTCACCCGCTGACCGTCGTCTCCGGTGACGGCGGTGCCCGAGGCCCGCTGCTGCTCGGGCGAGGGCGTGCCGATGGCGAAGCTCGAGACGCTGGTGCGGTGCGAGCCCTTGAACGTGCCGTCCACCGCCACCACGAGGTGGGAGCGGCCGGTGCCCGGGGTGAAGGCGACGTCGAAGGTCGTCTCCGAGCCCTGGGTGAAGTTCGAGTTGTCCACGGGCGTGGCGGCGCTCTTCACCACCAGGCCATCCGCGCCATGGACGTTGATCTTCACACCCGTGGCCGCGGCGTCGAAGCGGACGGTGACGCGGGCCTGATCTCCCTGGAGATCGGCCTTCACCGCCACGGGCGCGGAGACCTTGGCCGTCTCGTGCTGGGAGGTGGAGTTCGGGGCCGCCGGGGCCGAGGAGGAACAGGCGGCGGACGAGAGCAGCGTGAGGCTCGAGAGGACTGCGAGTGCCATGCGGTTCATGTGCGCTCCAGAGGTGTGTGCGGGCATCGAGGCCGTGTCACGGGCTCTTGATGGAGATGGAAACGGCGTATTCACCGGACTGCTCCTCGAAGCCGGTCACCACCAGGACGTACCTCACGTCCGGCTGGGACATGAAGTTGAAGGTCTCCGTGCCGGTGAGGTTCTCGTCGGCCTGGCCCACGCGCACGCCCTTCTGGTAGGCGGCGATCGCCACGTCCGAGGCGGAGTTGGCGGTGATCGTCATGCGCGACCCGTTGCCGGTGAACACGTAGTACTGGTTCTGGCCCCACTTGTTGGAGTCGAGGCCGCCGTCCAGGAAGATCGACCGGCTGAACGGGTATGCCGTCACGTTGGTGTACATGTCGCGCAGTTTGGAGTCTCCGTCGCCAAAGGCCGTGGTGATGGGCCCCATGCTGTAGCGGTTCAGCAGCGTGTTCACCGCGTTCACGTTCACGCCGGGCTGCGCCTTGAGCCCCGTGATGAACGAGCCGATGGTGGTCATGCCCTCCGTCGTCTTCTGGGGGCCCACCAGCACGTCATAGATGGGGCCCAGGCCCAGCGCGACCGTGTCAAAGGACGACTCGTTCGAGCCCGAGTCGTAGAGATCGTAGAGCAGGCGGAGCACGCTGTACTCCGAGAAGACGCTGGGTGTCGGATCGTCGGTGGGGCTCGGCGCCGTCTCGGCATCGAAGCCGAAGGCCCCCGGGGGGCCCGAGCTGCTGCTGCCCCAGGCGGTGTCCGTGTAGATGGACTCGGGCAGGAGCATCGCCGCGATGGCGTTGCCGTAGCCCTCGCCGAAGGCGATGCGCGGATCCAGCACGTCCCCCGCGCTGTGCGGGCCACCCGGGCTGTCCGAGCGCGAGAGGCCGTCCTCGAAGTAGTGCCCCCACTCGTGGACGATGACGTGCGAGTCGAACTCGTCGGTGTCGACGCCCGTCTTGCCCAGGATGTAGATCTCCTTGTCCCCGAAGGCGTAGTGGGACGTGCCGATGAAGCCCTGCTTCTTGTCACCCGACTGGGGGACGTTGTCCGGGCTCCAGTTCACCCGGAGCGCCGGGAAGCTGACCTGGCGGACCGCCATGAAGCCCTTGGCGGCGGTGTACATGCTGTCGAGGATGGCGAAGGGCGCCGCGGTGCGCTTGGCGGCGTCGTAGCTGGAGCCGTTCCAGCCATGGGTGGCGCGCAGGTTCTTGGTCGTGGTGCCGGAGCTGACGGTATCCCCGATGCCCCAGATGGCGTCCGCGTCCGTGTTGTCCTCGACCTGGATGGTCGGGTTGCTGCTCTTGGCCAGCGCGACGATGGTGACGGCGCCGGTGGAGCCCGCCGTGAAGGAGAGCTGGTAGTTGCCCTGCTCATCCGTGTTGGTGGTGCCGAGCACGTTCGAGCCCTGGCGGGCCTGGACGACGGCGTTGCGCACGGGCTTCTCGGTGACCTGGGCGAAGGCGAGCGTGCCGGAGCGCGTCGAGGGGTTGTAGATGGCCGGGACGAAGTCGTAGGTCACCTTGCCGCTCACGGACATGGGACCGCCGCCACCGCCGCCGCCTCCTCCACCGCCGCCACCCCCACCTCCACCGCCATCACCTCCATCTTCCTCCACACAGCCCGCGGTCAAGGCAAGGGCTGCAGCGAGTGCCAGCAATCGGAACGGTCGGCCCAGGATGGCCCTACGAGGCGGATGCATTCTCTGCCTTTCTCTTTCGACGGATGCAGCGCGCATTCTCCCCGGGCCCTGCCCCAAAGTTCAAATGGCAAGGTCAGGTTGACTGCTTGGGGAGCGGGTTTCAGCGGGAGCGGCTGGGGCCAGGCGCCACCATGCGCCAGCAGCGGTGGATCTCCTTGCGCTGGAAGTCCTCCGGGATGGAGGCGGGGGTGAGCTCCTCCACCTCCATGTCCTGGACGGCGGCGTCACGCAGCTCGAAGCCCAGGAAGTTGGTGGAGAAGTAGAGGACGCCGCCGGGCGCGAGCACGTCCCGGATGGCGGCCAGCAGCCGAGGGTGGTCCCTCTGGACGTTGAAGCTGCCGCTCATGCGCTTGGAGGTGGAGAACGAGGGCGGATCGCACACGACGAGCTCGTAGCGCTCGGGCTCGTCGGCCTGCTCCTCCAGCCACGGCAGCACGTCGGCGCGGATGAGGGTGTGGCGCGGGTCCGCCAGGCCGTTGAGCGCGAGGTTCTCCTCGGCCCAGTCGAGGTACGTGTTGGACAGGTCCACCGTCACCGTGCGCGCGGCTGCTCCCGCGGCGGCATAGACAGTGAAGGCGCCCGTGTACGCGAAGAGGTTGAGGAAGCGCTTGCCTCGGGCCTCCTCGCGGACGCGGGCCCGGGTGAGCCGGTGGTCCATGAAGAGGCCGGTGTCGAGGTAGTCGCCCAGGTTCACCCAGAACTTCAGGCCCTGCTCCTCGACGACGAGCCGCTCGCTGCCCTGGCCCTGGCGCTCGTACTGCTTGCGGCCCCAGGGCTGAGGCGTGTGCGTCTTGACGTGGATGTGCTCGGCGGGGACCTCGAGCACGCGAGCCACGGCGGCGAGCACCTCCTCGCGCTGCTCCTCCACCGTGCCTGTCCGGAGGGCACGCCGGCGAGGGTACTCCACCAGGTGCACCCGGTCCCCGTACACGTCCACGGCATAGGGGTACTCGGGGATGTCCCGGTCATAGACGCGGAAGCAGGTGAGGCCGCGCGCGTGCGCCCACTTCCGGAAGTGGCGGGCGTTCTTGCGCAGCCGGTTCTCGAACATACCTGTTGGATTGTGAGGTGTGTGCTTACCCTGTGGAGTAGCCATGCCCAAGCGACCCTCTTCCCTGGAAACCGCTGCCCCCCTCATCCCTGAGTCGCCCACGTTGGACAAGCTCCGAGAAGCCGCCGCAGGCTGCCGGGCGTGTCCTCTCTGGAAGACGGGGACGCAGACCGTCTTCGGCGAGCAGGAGGGGCGGGACCGGCGGGGGCCTCGGGTGATGTTCGTGGGGGAGCAGCCGGGCGACCAGGAGGACAAGGCGGGCAGGCCCTTCGTGGGCCCGGCCGGCCGGCTGCTGAACGAGGCCTTGAAGGTCGTCGGCATCGACCGCCGGCAGGTGTACGTCACCAACACGGTGAAGCACTTCAAGTGGGAGGAGACGCAGGGCAAGAAGCGCATCCACGCCAAGCCCGCCTCCGGAGAGATTCGCGCCTGCAAGCCGTGGCTGGAGGCGGAGATCCGCGTGTTCCGGCCGGACATCATCGTCTGCCTGGGCGCCACCGCGGCCCAGGCGCTGCTGGGCAGGGACTTCCGGGTGACGAAGCAGCGGGGGCAGCCGACTGCCTCCGAGTACGCCCGGGTGGTGGTGGCCACCGTCCACCCGTCGTCGATCCTCCGGGCTCCGAAGGAGGAGGACCGCAAGGCCGCGCTCCGGGCCTTCATCGAGGACCTGCGGGGGGTGGCCGAGCTGCTCGAGGGCGAGCGGGCAGGGGAGGGGGCTGCGGCCCAACTGTGACGGTGTGTGCAGGGGGGTAACTGCCTCTCCCCGGGGGCTGGATGACTGTGGTAGGCCCCTGGCATGCGCTTCGACACGCTCGCCATTCATGCCGGCCAGGAGCCGGACCCCACCACTGGCGCCATCATGACGCCGGTCTACATGACCTCCACCTACGTCCAGGCCGGACCGGGAGAGCACAAGGGCTACGAGTACAGCCGTACCCAGAACCCCACGCGCAACGCGCTCCAGGCCTGCCTGGCGGCGCTCGAGGGGGCGAAGTACGGCGCCGCGTTCGCCTCGGGCCTGGCCGCCACGGACTGCCTGATGCACATGCTGGACGCCGGGGACCACGTCATCGTCTCGGATGACGTGTACGGCGGCACCTTCCGCATCTTCGACAAGGTCTTCAAGCGCCAGGGCCTCACCTTCTCCTTCGTGGACCTGTCCAAGCCGGAGAACTTCGAGGCGGCCATCACCCCCAAGACGAAGATGGTCTGGGTGGAGACGCCCACCAACCCGATGCTCAAGCTCATCGACCTGGCGCGGCTGGCCGAGGTGGCGAAGAAGCGGGGCATCCTCTCGGTGGCGGACAACACCTTCATGACGCCGTACTTCCAGAAGCCGCTGGACCTGGGCTTCGACGTCGTCACCCACTCCACGACGAAGTACCTGAACGGTCACAGCGACGTCATCGGCGGGTTCTCGGGCACCAGCCGGCAGGACATCGCGGAGAAGATGTACTTCCTGCAGAACGCGGTGGGCGGCGTGCCGGGCCCGCTGGACAGCTTCCTGGTGCTGCGCGGCCTGAAGACGCTGCACGTGCGCATGGAGCGCCACGCGCAGAACGCGATGAAGGTGGCCCAGTACCTGGCCACGCACCCCAAGGTGCAGAAGGTCACCTACCCGGGCCTGGAGTCGCACCCGCAGCACGCCCTGGCGCGCAAGCAGATGAAGGGCTTCGGCGGCATGCTGACGTTCGACATCAAGGGCGGGCTGGAGGCGGCGCGCACGTTCCTGAAGACGGTGAAGGTGTTCGCCTGCGCCGAGTCGCTCGGCGGCGTGGAGTCGCTCATCGAGCACCCGGCGATCATGACGCACGCCTCGGTGCCCAAGGAGACGCGTGAGAAGCTCGGCATCGCCGACGGCTTCATCCGCCTCTCGGTGGGCATCGAGGACGCGCAGGACCTCATCGACGACCTGGCGCAGGCGCTCGACGCGGCGAAGTAGCCCGCCTCACGGAGCCTGAGGGCAGGAGCGCCTGGCTGCCTCCTGCCCTTTGCCCCTCAGCGCTTCTTCGGCGACTTGCCCACACCGATCTTGCGGGCCACGCGCTTCACGGACTTCTTGGCCGCCGCGGCCACGCGCGACACGATCTTGCTCCCGCTGGCGGACTTCGGAGCGGCGGCAGGGGCCTGCCGGGGGCTCTTCCTGCCGGTGACGGCCTTCTTCGCCGCGGGTGCCTTCTTGGCCGCAGAGGCCTTCCTGGCCGCAGGTGTCTTCTTCGCCGCGGCGCGTCGGCCAGTTCCCGCGCCCTCCTTGGCTGCCGCCCTCCGCGCCGTCTTCTTCTTCTGGTAGCGCTGGATGGTCTCGGCGTGGGGCTGCCGGAAGCCGCTGGGCGCATCGGGCGGCGCGCTCTTCTGCTGGCCCAGCTTCTGTTTGTCCTCGTCGTTGCCGAGTCGCGGGCCGGAGCCCTGTACACCCAGCATCGGCTGTTGTTGATGGAAGGGATATTCGCTGTAGCTACGGCCCATCGCATCCTCCAGAGGCGGGGGCGGAGCACACCCGCCCAGGTTCATGCTCCTCAAGCTGGACATGCCTCGAAGCGTTGGCGAGCCGTGCCGATGGCTGGGGGGCAAGGAAGCAACCCTCTCGCATACCCCGCATCGCGCTTCCCAGGGCTGGAGCGGTGCCTACCTTGACCCCCATGAATCCGGTCAAGATCTACACGAAGGCCACGTGCCCCTACTGCATCCGCGCCAAGCAGCTGCTCGACAGCAAAGGCGTGAGCTACGAAGAGATCCGCATCGAGGGTGATGCCTCCAGGCGGAGCGAGATGATCGCCGCGGCGAACGGACGAACCACCGTGCCACAGATCTTCATCGCCGGTCGCCACGTCGGCGGCTGTGACGACCTCTACATGCTCGAGGACTCCGGCCGGCTCGACGAGATGCTGGGGCTCGGCGTGCAGCCGGGAGTCTGAGCCTCCCCGGCCCGCGCCGGAAACACCAAGGGCCCCCAGCTCCCCGACTCGCGGGTGGCGTGGAGGCCCTTCGTGCTACCGGGACGCCGAGAGGGCTCAGGCCCCGGTGCGGTGCAGGTAGTCGATGAGATCGATCTTGGTGACGATGCCGACGATCTTCTCGCCCTCCTTCACCACGGCCACGTTGTCCTGGGAGAAGATCTCCCGCAGGCGGTTGATGCTCGTGTCCGGGGAGACGGCGCCCTGCATCGGCGCGACGATGGCGTCGATCGTGTCGTTGAACCGCGCCTTGTTGGCCACCAGCGCGTTGAGCAGATCGTACTCATGGACCATGCCCACGGCGCGGCCGTCGCTGTTGAGCACCGGCATCTGGCTGATGCCGTGCTTGCGCATCAGCTCCACCACCTGGTCCACCTTGTCGCCCTTGCGAGCGGTGAGCACCTCGCGGCGCTTGTCCCCGATGATGTCGCGCACCGTGCCCGCGCCCTTCTCCTCCAGGAAGCCGTTGTCGCGCATCCACTCGTCCGAGTGGAACTTGCTGATGTAGGCCATGCCCGAGTCGGGCAGCACCACGACGATCGTCTTGCCCTTGCCGACCTCCTTGGCCAGCTGCACCGCCACGTGCACCGCCGCGCCCGCCGAGCCGCCGGCGAAGATGCCCTCCTCGCGCGCCAGCCGCCGCGCCGCGACGAAGGACTGACGGTCATCCACCTGCCGCACGTCGTCCACCACCTTGAAGTCCATGGCGCCGCACAGCATGTCCTCGCCGATGCCCTCCACCTTGTAGACGTGCGGGGTGGTGAGCTTGCCCGTCTTGAAGTAGCCCTCGTACACCGAGCCCTCCGGGTCCACGCCCACGTTCTTCAGCCCGGGGATCTTCTCCTTCAGGAACTTGCCGGCGCCGCTCATCGTGCCGCCGGTGCCCAGGCCGGACACGAAGTAGTCGAACTTGCCCTCGGTCTGCTCGTAGATCTCCGGGCCGGTGATCTTGTAGTGCGCCTCGATGTTGTCCGGGTTGTGGTACTGGTTGAGCATGAACGAGCCGGGCGTCTCGCGGTGCAGGCGCTTGGCCGTCTCGTAGTAGCTGCGCGGGTCCTCCGCCGGCACGTTCGTCGGCGTGACGACCACTTGAGCGCCCAGCGCCTTGAGCCGGTTGATCTTCTCCAGGGACATCTTGTCCGGCATGGTGAAGATGCACTTGTAGCCCTTCACCGCGGCGGCCAGCGCCACGCCCATGCCGGTGTTGCCGGAGGTGTTCTCGACGATGGTGCCGCCGGGCTTGAGCTTCCCCTCCCGCTCGGCCTTCTCGAGGATGTAGAGCGCCATGCGGTCCTTGATGGACGCGCCCGGGTTCATGAACTCGCACTTGACCAGGACCGTGGCGTCGTTGGGCCCGACCATCTTGTTGAGCTTGACGAGCGGGGTGTGGCCAATGGCCGTGAGGATGTTCTCGTGGATGTCCATCGTGGCTTCCAGGCAGGGGTTGCGGGCGGCCCTTATACGTCGCCGCTCCCCATCGGGTCGACAGGGGCCGGACCTCGGGCAGTCACTGGGGAACAGCGGAGTGGGGGCTGTCCTTCCGGGAACCCTGAGCAGGACTGATGGTGCCGCACCACGTCATTTCGGAGCCCGTCGCGTAGGCGACAGCCCGGGTGCCTGCCTGGCGTGCCTGCATCTCCTCCTTTGACCCACCCCCCGGTGGCCCCCATACTGGCGGCCTCCCCATCCCTTGGAGATTTCTTCCGTATGGAACTCGAGGCCGCCCTGCGCGACCAGGTGGGCAAGGCCGTTGGCCGCCCCGTTCCCAATGCCGCCATCAAGAAGCTGAAGGGCGATGCGAGCAACCGCTCGTACTACCGCGTCGGCACACCCCCGGAGAGCTGGGTGGTGATGGTGATGCCGCTGGATGCGACGAAGAAGAGCGAGGAGGCCACCAAGGGCGAGCCGCCCAAGGAGCTGCCCTTCGTCAACGTCCACCGCTACCTGGAGAAGCTGGGCGTCCGGGTGCCGCGCATCCTTCGCTACGACGAGCCGGCGGGGATGATGGTGCTGGAGGACCTCACGGACACCACGTTCGAGGCGGCGCTGGACGGTGGCAAGCACCGGGACGCGCTCTACGGGCGGGCGGTGGAGCTCCTGGCGCGCCTGCGCCACCAGGCCGAGCGCCAGCCGGACCCGGACTGCCTGGCCTTCACTCGGGCCTTCGACGAGGACCTGTACGACTGGGAGCTGCACCACTTCCGCGAGTGGGGCCTGGAGGCCTGGAGTGGCAAGAAGCCCACCGACGCCGAGCGCGCCGAGCTGGACCGCACCTTCCGGGAGATCGCCCGGACGCTGGCGGCGGCGCCGCGCGGCTTCACGCACCGCGACTACCAGAGCCGCAACATCATGGTGAAGGAGGGCGAGCTGGTGGTCATCGACTTCCAGGACGCCCTGCAGGGCCCTCGGCAGTACGACCTGGTGGCGCTGCTGCGCGACAGCTACGTGGAGCTGGACCGGGACTTCGTGGACAAGATGCTGGACCGGTACATCGACGCCTTCGCGGACGCGGGCGGCGAGAAGATCGACCGCGGTCCGTTCAAGGACTTCTTCGACCTGCTGACCATCCAGCGCAAGCTGAAGGACGCCGGGCGCTTCGAGTTCATCAACCGGGTGAAGGGCAACCCGGGCTTCCTGGTGTCCATCCCGGCGTCGCTGCGCTACGTGAAGGCGGCCTTCTCGCGGCGCCCGGAGCTGCGCAAGCTGCAGGAGCTGATCAGCCGGTACGTCCCCGAGCTCTCCGCGTGACCCACTCTTTATGAAGGCGATGATCCTCTGCGCGGGCCTGGGGACGCGCCTGCGCCCGCTGACCGAGCGCTGGCCGAAGCCGGCGCTGCCGTTCCTGGGGCAGCCGTTGCTGCGCTACCACCTGGCGGTGCTCAAGGCGGCCGGAGTGACGGCGGTGGGCATCAACACGCACCACCTGCCGGAGGTGATGACGGACACGGCTCGGGCCGAGTGCGAGCGCGCCCGGCTGCCGCTGCACGTGGTGCACGAGCCCGTCATCCAGGGCACGGGCGGCGGCATCCGCGGCCTGCGAGACTTCCTCTCCGAGGACGACTTCATCGTCTTCAACGGGGACATCCTCTTCCCGGTGGATCTGCGGCCGGTGGTCGAGGCGCACCGGAAATCGGGCGCGGCGGCCACGATGGTGCTGATGCCGATGCCGGAGAACGAGAAGTACGCCGCGGTGGAGATGGATGCCGAGCGGCAGGTGCGCCGGATCGGCGGGCATGGGCCTGGGGGCACGGGGCTGAGCCCGTGGCACTTCACGGGCGTCCACGTCATCTCGCCGCGCGTCTTCGACTTCATGTCTCCGTCGGGCCCCGAGGACATCAACCGCGACATCTACGTGCGGGTGATGCAGGCGGGGCTGCCGGTGCGAGGCGAGGTGGTCCAGGCGTACTGGTCCGATCTGGGCACGCCCTCGCGGTACCTGGCCACGGTGCGGGACGTGCTCTTCGGGCGCGTGCCGCTGGAGGGGCTGGGGAAGGCGTCGCCGTTCGTATCGGCGCCTCGGGGACAGGGGAACTGGTGGGCGCACCCGGAGGCTCGGCTGGGAGCCGCGAAGGTGGCGGGCCCCGCGTACTTCGGCGCCGGCTGCGAGCTGGCGGATAGCGCACGTGTGGGCTCCGCGGTGGCGGTGGGGGAGGGGGCTCGGATCGGGGATGGGGCGCGGCTCAACCGGGTCGCCGTCTTCGAGGACACCGAGGTGGCCCCTGGCGAGGAGCTGGTCGAGGTGCTCGCCTGGGGCGCTCACCGCGTCCCCGCGCCTCTGGCTCCCTGAGCCGGTCCGCCGGTCGAGCCGGCGCTCAACTGGTCTACTTGTCGGACCAGTTCGCGCGCCGGTCCGCCGAGCTCCAGGCTCGCGTCAGGCCAGGGCCGGGGCCGAGCGCCGCAGGCCGGCGTACTCCAGCCCGGCGAAGACGGTGACGGCGAGCGCCTGGCCCACGGTGAAGAGGTAGCCCAGGAGCGTGGGCTCGGCCCAGCCCGTCACCAGCAGCAGGATGCTGTCGACGACCCACAGCAGGTTGACGGTCACGATGAACCACACGGCTCGGTGCGAGACGTGGGGCTTCGCGGCGAAGTACAGGACCAGGGCCCCGAAGGGGATCAGGATGATGCCGGCCGTCCGCAGCAGGGCCGTCTCCAGCCCCAGCAGACCCTCCAGGGGGACGGCGGCGAACAGCAGCAGGGCACCCATGGCGCCACAGGCAATCCCATCGGCCAGCAGGGCGCGGCGCAGCAGGTTCCACGAGCCAGTCATCGCGTTCATATCGGTTATCTCCGGTGAGGCGGGTTGGGGCGGCGGCTCACGAGTCGTCCGTCGCTTCATGGTCAAGATGCGCGCCGGCCTGTCCGGTGTCGATTACGTCCGAGGTAATTGGTGCGCTGAGGGCACGCCCCTATCCTTCGGAGCATGACGACGACGACCTCAGCGCAGGGCCGCCCGATAGGAGAGCTGCTCCGCATGTGGCGCCAGCGACGTGGCTTCAGCCAGCTCGAGCTGGCGCTTCGTGCCGAGGTCTCCGCCCGGCACGTCAGCTTCCTGGAGACGGGCCGCTCGCAGCCGAGCCGGGACATGCTGCTCCACCTCGCGGAGGAGCTGGAGATCCCCTTGCGCGAACGCAACACGTTGCTGATGTCCGCCGGGTTCGCCCCGGTCTACCCCGAGCGGAGCCTCGAGGATCCCGCGCTCAAGGCCTCGCGTGAGGCCGTCGAGCTCGTGCTCGCGGGCCACGAGCCCTACCCGGCGCTCGCCGTGGACCGGCACTGGACGCTGATCACCGCCAACCGCGCGGTGGCGCCGCTCCTCGAGGGAGTCGCACCCGAGCTGTTGACGCCTCCTCTGAACGTCTTGCGGCTCAGCCTGCACCCTTCAGGGCTCGCGCCCCGGATCGTCAACCTGGAGCAGTGGCGGAGCCACATCCTCACCCGGCTCCACCGGCAGATCGAGCTCTCCGGGGATGAGAAGCTCACCGCGCTCCTGGAGGAGCTCCGCGCCTATGGCGCTCCGGGCGGCAAGGCCTCCTCGCCCAAGACCGTTCAGGAACTGGACTACGCGGGGGTGGTGATTCCCATGCGCCTTCAGAGCCCCCACGGGGTCCTCTCGTTCTTCAGCACCACCACCGTCTTCGGCACTCCGGTCGACATCACCCTCGCCGAGCTCGCCATCGAGTCCTTCTTCCCCGCGGATCCGGCCACGGCCGCGGTGCTCAGGCGCGCCGCGGAGGGCTGGGCCCGCACGGACGCCTGAGCTCGCGCCGTTCGTCACGGATGGGAGCGGCCGCTGCGGAGCTGCTGCTCGATCTGGCGACGGATGTCGGGCGGGAGGCTCTCGAAGCCCTGCATCGAGGCGGTGGTCTCGGGGGCGGTGGGCAGCTTCTTGAACAGCTCCACGCCGGGCTCGAAGCGGGTGCGCTGGCCCAGGTGGGTGGCGTAGACGGCCGTGTCCACCGCTCCCTTCACGAAGAGCTCCGCGGCCCCGGTGGCCGAGGTCGTCTCCTTGCCGAAGCGCAGGGACTGGGTGCCGCCGCCCTCGAGGGTGAGCTCCACCACGGCCGACGGCTTGCCCAGCCCCGCATCCGCGTCGCTGACGGGCGTCTCCAGCCACCTCGCGGCGCGAAGGCCCTTGAGCTCGCTCAGCTGGGCATCCACCCGGCTCGGATCGAACTCGAAGCCCGCCGGCAGCTTCTCGGGCTGCGTGAGCTTCCAGGTGGAGCCGTCCTTGACCACCACCGTCTTCTTGCCGCCGGCCTGGATGGAGAGCCGGGTGACCTTCTGGGGATCGAAGCTGAGCAGGGACAGGTCGCGCAGCTCGGTCAGCCGCTTGCGCAGCCCCTGGGCGACGGGCGCGGACACCATGTAGAGCTGCGCATCCCCCTCCTTGCGAACGGGCACCAGCCCCAGCGTCTTCGAGGCGCCGTTCAGGTCGTCCAGCGTGATGGCGCCGTCCTTCGGGTTGGCGGCAAAGCCACCCGTGTCGAGCCGCGCGAACGCCGCCGGATCCGACATCAGGCGGGTGGCGACCTTGCGCAGGTCCTCTTCCTGCTCGGGGGTGGCGGCCACCTTCTGGAGGTCCTCGAGGGTCACCTTCGAGTCCGCGGTCCCCGCTCCGTCCGCGAACGAGAACCGCTGCTTGAGGAGGCTGGCATCCGGGGCGTCCCGCGGATCGCTCTGCGTGCCCAGGTGCACCGTGACGACCTTGCCGTCCTTGAGCCGGGCTTCGAGCACGTCATGCGGTCCCGCCAGACCGGTCTTGTCGTCGCTCAGGCCCTGCGCGAAGTCCTGCGCCGAGAGCGAGGTGAGCTGGTGCACCATGGAGCGCGCCACCTGCGGGTCGAAGCGGAAGTCCGCTGGCGGCTGGGCGGGCTCCTTCAGCTTCCAGCTCCCGGCGTCTCCGGCCTCGAGGGTGTAGGGCTCGGCACCGGCCGGGCGGACCGTCACCTGCGCCAGCTCCTCCGGCTTCAGCTCCATGAAGTCCCGCTTGCGCCAGGAGTTGAACTCCCGGCGAGCGATCCAGCCCAGGCGGCTGGGCGTGGCGAACACGGTGTTGCTACCGGCCTTGCGCACATAGGTGCCATTCCTGGCCGTCTTGCCGAAGATGAGCTCGGCCACGGGCTGGCCTCCCTTCAGCAGCCGCACCTTGCTGCCATGGGCGTCATCCACCTCGAGCTCGGCGTGCTTCTCGGCCCGCTCCGTCACCAGCTCGGAGCTGTTCAGGGCCGGCAGGCTGTCCAGCGCGGAGCGCACCTGCACCTCGTCGGCGGGGTGCTTCGTGTCCGGCTTCGCCGGATCGATCACCACCCAGGCGTCGCCCTCCTTGCGCAGGGTGGCGGACCGCGGGCCGGAGAACTCCAGGCCCGAGATGGCGTCCTTCTCCAGGCCGCTCAGCTCGAGCTTCGTGACGCCCTCGCTCACCTGGCGCTCGCGCGTGGTGAGGAAGAGCAGGAGGAGGACCGCAAAGACTCCAATGGCAACGAGCGTTCCTTTCTTCATAGGTACCCTCGCAATCAGCTCCAGTTCTCAAGTCATGGCCACGTTCCGGCTCGCCTCACGCCTGCGCCAGCGCACCACTCCGTAGAGCGCCAGCAGCAGCGGCAGCCCGAGCGCGTTGCCGAACTTCACCCCGTTGCGCGTGGCCTCGCTCAGCTCCTGCTGCAGCGGGGCTCCCGCCAGGCCGCGCGTGCGCATGGCCAGCAGCGCCGGATCCAGCAGCAGCCAGTCCGCCACGTTGAGCAGCAGCGCCTGGTTGGGCCGCGCCATGAAGTCGTCCCACAGCAGGGACGAGCCGCCCACGACGATGACGCGGGACTCGCCCTGGCTGTCGGCCAGCACCGGCCCGTTGGGGCTGGAGGCGTTGGCCTCCGAGGCGAAGTGGCTCTTGAGCTTGCCGCTCACCTGCACCATCAGGTTGTAGGGCCCGGCGGGAGTGATCGTCTCGTTACGCCAGTCGCGCCGAGGGTCGATGTTGTACGGCTTGGACTCCAGCCAGCTCTTGGCGGAGGAGCGGGCCAGGACGGTGGCCTGGGTGCCCTCCACCGGCTGGGTCGTCACATCCGTCACGAACGGGAAGGTGACGCCCGAGAGCCCCCGGGTGACGGGGCTGTCCACCTCCAGCCGCTGTAGCTGCGGGATGAAGGGGAAGGGCACCGGCATGGACACCACCATGAAGCCGCGGCGCTCCTCCACGTTGAGGTGCGCCGACTGGACGTCCGCCACCAGCTTGTCGCCCACGGTGATGCCGTAGGTGGCCAGCAGGGGCCCCAGGCCGTGCTCGGCCGGGGTCGTCTCCAGCGTCCGCGTGTCCACCTGCACCGAGTCCAGGAAGAAGGCCGCGCTCTTGCCCTTCATGAGGAACTGGTCCACCGCGCGCAGCTCCTCGGGCTTGAAGGCCGTCTTCGGCCCCAGGACGAGGAGCGCGTCCACGTCGTCGTCCACCTTGTCCTTGCCCGTCAGGTCCAACGGGCGGACGTCATAGAGCTGCGACAGCATCGCCTGGAGCCGGGTGAACTTCTCATGGAGGGCCGGCTCCCCGTGGCCCTGGAGGATGGCCAGCACCGGCGTCTTGGGCCGGGTCATCTTCCGGATCAGGCTGGTCAGGTCGTACTCCAGCGTCCCCACGTCCTGGACCACCGGGATGACCTCCTTCTTCTCCTGGTGCTTGATGACCAGCCCCATGTAGGCCCGCTTCGTCTGCATCTGGTCCTGCTCGATGACGCGGATCTCCACCGGCTGGATGCCCAGCGAGGACAGCTCGCGCTCCACGCTGGTCTGCTCGCGGAACTGGCGCCCGAAGATGTCCCGCTTCACCTCGCGCCTGGCCTCCTTGTCCTCCTCCGTCTCCTGGGCGGACGGATCGATGAACTCGAAGGAGAGCTTCCCCTGGGAGGCCGAGCGGTACTCGGCCAGCAGATCGCGCACGTAGCGCGCGTTGCCGGAGTAGGGCGCCGGCAGGTTCTCGGTGAAGTAGGCCGTCACCGTCACCGGATCCTCGAGGCCGGCCATGGTGTCCTTGGACGCCCTGGCCAGCGTGTAGACGCTCTCCTTCGTCACGTCCACACGGAAGAAGGTGCGGACGGCGAGCAGGTTGAGCAGCACCACGATGCCCACGAGGGCCATCAGGAAGACAGTCGCGTTGCGAGAATCAGCACGCATGGGAGCACCTCACTCACTGGCGGACCGCGGCCAGCGACCGCGTCGTCATGAGCAGACCGATGGCGGTCAGGCTCAGGTAGAAGAGCAGATCCCTGCTGTCGAGCACCCCGCGGGAGATGTTCTCGAAGTGGTAGTCCACCGAGAGGTACTGGAAGAGCTCCGCCAGCGCGTCCGGCAGCAGCAGGGCGAACTTGTCCACGAAGTAGAAGGCGAAGCACAGCAGCAGCCCGATGATGAAGCCGACGATCTGGTTGCGGCTCAGCGTGCTGGCCCACAGCCCCATGGCGATGAAGCTGGAGGCCATCAGCAGCAGGCCCAGGTAGCCGGCCACCACCGGGCCCCAGTCGAAGCTGGCGCCCTGTGCCGTCAGCGCCGCCACGGTGACGGGGTAGGGCAGCGTCCACAGCAGCCCCACGCCCATCATGGCCAGCGCCGCGAGGAACTTGCCCGCCACCACCTCCCAGTCGCGCAGCGGCATGCTCAGCAGCAGCTCCAGCGTGCCCGTCTTGCGCTCCTCGGCCACCAGCCTCATGGTGATGGCGGGGGCGAAGACGACGAACAGCACCGGCGAGATGCCGAAGAAGCCGCGCAGCGACGCCTGTCCCGCCAGGAAGAGCGTGCTGAAGTACATCCACCCGGCGACCAGCAGGAAGCCGCCGAGCACGATGTACGCAATCGGAGAGTTGAAGAAGGTCTTGAACTCACGTCTGGCGATCGCCAAGGACGTACTCATGGCCTGAACCTCTCTTTATGTAGGGCGATGAATGGGGGGAACTCAGGCAACCGCGGAGCGGGCGCCGTCGGAGTTCTCCGCCGCCGGACGCGGCGTGTCGGAGTTCTCCGCCGCGGTCAGCTTGCGGAAGGTCTCCTCGAGGCTGATCTGCTGGCGTCGGACCTCGAGCAGCAGCAGGTCATTCTTCACGGCCGCCTCGAACAGCGAGCGGCGCGGATCCTCGAGCCCGTACCGGAGCGTGAAGCCGAGCGTGTCGGCGCCCTCGCCCTCGGTGGTCTCCACGCGCGACACGCCGGGCACGGCCGCCAGCAGCTGGCGCACCGCCCCCGGGTCGAGCCGCGAGCCCGTGCGCGAGGCCAGCACCACGGCCACGGCGCCTCCCTCGCCCGACGTGAGCCGCTCGGGCGAGTTGTCCGCCACCAGCCGGCCGTCGCTGATGATCAGCACGCGGCCGCAGGTGCTCTGCACCTCGCTGAGGATGTGGGTGCTCAGGATGACCGTCTTCTCGCGCCCCAGCTCCTTGATGAGGTTGCGGATCTCGACGATCTGGTTGGGGTCCAGGCCCGTGGTGGGCTCATCCAGGATGAGCAGGTCCGGATCATGGAGGATGGCCTGCGCCAGGCCCACGCGCTGCCGGTAGCCCTTGGACAGCTGGCCGATGTCCTTGCCCAGGTGGTTCTGCAGGCCGCAGCGCTCGGCGGTGCGCAGGATGCGCGCCTTGCGCTGGGCCGGAGGGATGCCCCGAAGCTCCGCGATGAAGCCCAGGAACTCCCGGACCATCATCTCCTCATAGAGGGGGTTGTTCTCCGGCAGGTATCCAATGGAGCGTCGCGCGGCCACAGGATCCACCGCCACGTCCACCCCGGCCACCTTCGCCGTCCCCGTGCTCGGCGTCACGTAGCCGGCCAGGATGCGCATGGTGGTGGACTTGCCTGCGCCGTTTGGACCGAGAAACCCGACCACCTGGCCGCGTGGAACCTCGAAGCTCAGCCCACGCAGCGCCTGGGTGGCGCCATAGCTCTT
The DNA here is from genome assembly GCF_020103725.1 of Hyalangium gracile. Lineage (NCBI taxonomy): Bacteria > Pseudomonadati > Myxococcota > Myxococcia > Myxococcales > Archangiaceae > Hyalangium > Hyalangium gracile. Next base: position 121,490 of record NZ_JAHXBG010000012.1, read on the forward strand.
GGTCAGCCCTTCGATCTGAATCATCGATTGCGTCACGATTTTCACCTCGTGAAGCGCGCCTAATTCCGCGCGGCGGGCGAAGTAGAAATCGGCATTACCCAGCACGGGTACGAGCCTGACTCGCCCCGCTGAGGCAATCGAAAAGGGGGCCAGAAACTCCCCGAAAAAATCATCTATTCCCGGCTCGGGAACGTGGGCGGGTCAGCTGTTGTAGTAGCGAACCAGCACACAGGTGACGTTGTCGTTACCACCCGCGGCGTTGGCCAGATCGATGAGCTGGGAGCAGGCCTTCTCCAGCTCCGAGGTGCGCCCGAGCACCTCCTGGATCTGCGGATCGGTCACCATGCCGGACAGGCCGTCCGAGCAGAGCAGGAAGACGTCGCCCTCCTTCGGCTCGATGCGAGTGACGTCCACCACCACGGACTCCTTCATCCCCAGCGCGCGGACGATGACGTTCTTGTGGGGGAAGTTCTCGATCTCCTCCGGCGTGAGCTTCTTCGCCTTGAGGTAGTCGTTGAGCAGGGAGTGGTCCTCCGTCACCTGCTTGAGGGTGCCGTCCCGGAAGAAGTAGACGCGGCTGTCGCCCACGTGCCCCACGTAGGCCGTGGCATTGGCGAAGTACACCGTGACGATGGTGGTGCCCATGCCCTTGAACTTCGTGTCGCCGGCGGCGCGCTCGAAGATCTTCGAGTTCGCCAGCTTGATGCCGGTGGCCAGCCGGTTCTCATCGTAGTTGCGCGTCTTGTCCATCTTGAAGGGCCACGTCGCGTCCGCGTCGCGCGACGTCATCCGGAAGAACTCGCCGAGCTCCTCCACCGCGATCTTGGACGCGATCTCTCCAGAGGAGTGCCCGCCCATGCCGTCGGCGACGCAGCAGAGGTTCTCCTCCGGCAGCAGGAGGTAGTTGTCCTCGTTGTGGTTGCGCTTCATCCCGACGTGGGTGATGCCTGCTACCTCGATGCGCATGCTGGGGAGCTCGTGTGACGCGTGGCTGTGGGACGCGTGGAAACAGTCCTGCAGGTTAACAAAGCGCCCCTGAGGGGGCAAAACCGATCCTCACCTTCCTGTGGCGCTCATTCGGGGGCCGTCTGCCCGGCGGCCGGGTCCACGGGCTCGAAGAGCAGCTTGTCCCCCTCCTGGGTCTGGCTTCCCGCCAGCGTCCCCGCCGGTAGCTCCAGCACCGAGTGGGCCTTGAAGTACACCGAGCTGAGCCTCCAGGGGGGCATCGCCGGGATCTGCTTGACGATGAGCCCGTCCGGGTCCAGGAAGGCCACGTCGATGGGGATGCGCATGAAGAAGGTATGGATGGAGTTGCAAGGAACGATGTGCATGCCCTCGCCGAACGCCAGCGAGCGCCGTCCCATCAGCCCCATGAAGCGGTCCATGAACGAGCTGGCCCGCTCGGCGCGATCCGCCAGCAGCTTCCCCCGCGTCAGATTGTTCACCTTCCAGCGCATGCCGAGCGTTCTACCCCATGCTTGAGCCTCTCGCGCGGCCGCTGCACCTGGTACTGGTGTCGCCGCAGATTCCCCCCAACACCGGCAACGTCGCCCGCCTGTGCGCGGTGACGGGCAGCCGGCTCATCCTCGTGGAGCCGCTCGGCTTCTCCATCGCGGACCGGGACCTGAAGCGCGCCGGCCTGGACTACTGGGACAAGGTGTTCCTCAAGCTGTATCCCACCTATGCCTCCTACCTGGCGGACTACCCGGAGGCCCGGCGGTGGCTGTTCTCGGCCCGGGCGACTACATCCCTGTATGCCGCGCGGTTCGAGCCGGGGGATCACCTGGTGTTCGGCTCCGAGGTGACGGGGCTGCCGGCCGAGCTGATGGAGGGCGGATCCGGGCAGCCGGTGACCATCCCCATGCTCCCGGAGCGGCGCAGCCTCAACCTGTCCACCTCCGTGGGCATTGCCACCTACGAAGCATTGCGTCAGGTCCAGCTGGGGGAGGCGGCCAGGCAGCCGCCCCCGGCAAGTTGAGGGTCCCCGTAGAGGGAATAGACTCGGGGGGCAATGTCTCCCTCTCTCGTCGCTGACGCCCTCTACTCCGCCCACAAGTCTCGCGCCACCGGGCAGCTCACGCTCCATGCGGGGGGGAGGCAGTCCCGGCTCTTCCTGCACGAGGGGAACCTGGTCGGCACGCAGCTGGGGTTCGGCTTCCAGAGCCCGGCGCAGGCGCTGCTGCTGAGCGGTCGGCTGAAGGTGGAGGCGCTGGACGCGCTCTGGGCTCGGGGTGGGGCGGGCAGGCCGGATGAGGACCTGCTCGAGGAGCTGGGCCTCGAGGAGGGCGCGGTGGCCGAGCTTCAGGTGCTCGCCCACGTGCGGCGGCTGAGCCAGCTGGCCGAGCGCTCCGCGTTCGAGCCGGGCGAGGTGGAGGAGATGTTCCGGCCCATTGCCGGCGCCCGGGTGATTCGGGCCGCGCTGGAGCCGGCGGTGGGGGAGGGGCGAGGGGCGAGGGTGTACCGCTGCGCGGATGTGGCGGCGTGCGAGCCGTGGCTCTCGAGCGAGGAGGAGCGGGCCTTGCTGGGGACGCTGGGGGCCTTCCGGCAGCCGGAGGCGCTGAAGCTGGCTCAGGAGGTGTTGCTGCAGCTGCTCGAGCGCGAGGGGCTCGTCGAGTCCCTGAGCGTCGAGGAGTGGGAGGCGCGAGAGCGGGCACGGATCGAGGAGGAGGCGCGGCTGGCGGAGGAGGCGCGGCTGGCGGAGGAGCGTCGGCTGGCCGAAGAGGCCCGGCTGGCGGAAGAGGCTCGACTGGCGGAAGAGGCTCGACTGGCCGAGGAGCGACGGCTGGCGGAAGAGGCGCGCTTGGCGGAAGAAGCGCGTCTGGCCGAAGAGGCGCGGCTGGCGGAAGAGGCGCGGCTGGCGGAAGAGGCGCGCAAGGCTGAAGAGGCTCGGCTCGCAGAAGAGCTTCGTCTGGCCGAGGAGCGTCGGCTGGCGGAAGAGGCGCGCAAGGCTGAAGAGGCTCGTCTGGCCGAGGAGCGTCGGCTGGCGGAAGAGGCTCGGCTGGCCGAAGAGGCCCGACTGGCTGAAGAGGCCCGACTGGCTGAAGAGGCTCGGCTCGCAGAAGAGCGTCGTTTGGCGGAAGAGGCCCGGCTCGCGGAAGAGGCGCGATTGGCCGAGGAGGCGCGGCTCGCCGAAGAGGCTCGGCTCGCGGAGGAGAAGCGCCTGGCAGAGGAGGCTCGGCTCGCCGAAGAGGCTCGGCTCGCGGAGGAGAAGCGCCTGGCGGAGGAGAAGCGCCTGGCGGAGGAGGCGCGGCTGGCGGAAGAGCGTCGTCTCGCGGAAGAGGCGCGATTGGCTGAAGAGCGCCGGCTGGCCGAAGAAGCTCGTCTGGCGGAGGAGGCGCGGCTCGCTGAAGAGCGGCGCTTGGCCGAAGAGGCCCGGCTGGCGGAAGAGGCTCGGCTGGCGGAAGAGGCGCGGCTGGCCGAAGAGCGTCGTTTGGCGGAAGAGGCTCGTCTGGCGGAGGAGGCTCGTCGCGCTGAAGAGGCCCGTCTGGAGGAAGAACGCCGGCTGGCGGAAGAGGCTCGACTGGCCGAAGAGGCGCGGATTGCTGAAGAGAAGCGTCTGGCCGAGGAGGCTCGCCTAGCTGAAGAAGCGCGGCTGGCGGAAGAGGCTCGGCTCGCGGAGGAGCGTCGTCTGGCCGAAGAGGCCCGGCTGGCGGAAGAGGCTCGCCTCGCGGAGGAGCAGCGTCTGGCTGAAGAGGCCCGACTGGCCGAAGAGGCCCGCCTGGCTGAAGAGGCCCGATTGGCTGAAGAGGCCCGCCTGGCTGAAGAGGCCCGGTTGGCCGAGGAGCGTCGTCTGGCCGAAGAGGCCCGGCTGGCTGAAGAGGCCCGTCGAGCCGAGGAGGAGCGTCTGGCTGAAGAGGCCCGGCAGGCTGAAGCGGCTCGCCTGGCTGAGGAGGCGCGACTCGCAGAAGAGAGGCGCCTTGCGGAAGAAGCGCGTCTGGCCGAGGAGGCTCGTCGCGCTGAAGAGGAGCGCCTGGCTGAAGAGGCCCGTCAAGCCGAGGAGGCCCGTCTCGCGGAGGAGCGAAGGCTGGCTGAAGAGGCACGACTGGCCGAGGAGGCTCGGCTCGCCGAAGAGGCACGACTGGCCGAGGAGGCTCGGCTAGCTGAGGAGGCCCGGCTAGCTGAGGAAGCGCGTCGGGCGGAAGAGGTTCGCCTCGAGGAAGAACGTCGGCTGGCGGAAGAGGCTCGGCTGGCTGAAGAGGCTCGCCTCGCGGAGGAAGCGCGTCGGGCTGAAGAAGCGCGTCTGGCGGAAGAGGCTCGGCTGGCCGAAGAGGCTCGACTGGCTGAAGAGGCCCGGCAGGAGGAAGAGCGTCGTCTGGCGGAAGAGGCTCGACTGGCTGAAGAAGCGCGGCTGGCCGAAGAGGCGCGGCTGGCCGAAGAGGCTCGCCAGGCCGAGGAGAAGCGTCTGGCGGAAGAGGCGCGTCAGGCGGAAGAGGCTCGGTTGGCCGAAGAGGCCCGACTGGCAGAAGAGGCTCGACTGGCTGAAGAGGCCCGGCAGGAGGAAGAGCGTCGTCTGGCTGAAGAAGTGCGGCTGGCCGAAGAGGCGCGCCAGGCTGAGGAGAAGCGTCTGGCGGAAGAGGCTCGACTGGCAGAAGAGGCTCGACTGGAGGAAGAGCGTCGTCTGGCGGAAGAGGCCCGACTGGCTGAAGAAGCGCGGCTGGCCGAAGAGGCGCGGCTGGCCGAAGAGGCTCGCCAGGCCGAGGAGAAGCGCCTGGCGGAAGAGGCGCGTCAGGCGGAAGAGGCTCGGTTGGCCGAAGAGGCCCGACTGGCGGAAGAGGCGCGCTTGGCCGAAGAGGCCCGGCTGGCGGAGGAGGCTCGTCGAGCCGAGGAAGCTCGTATCGAGGAAGAGCGACGGCTGGCGGAAGAGGCTCGACTGGCCGAAGAGGCGCGGATCGCTGAAGAGAAGCGTCTGGCTGAGGAGGCTCGCCTAGCTGAAGAAGCGCGGCTAGCTGAAGAGACTCGTCGCGCTGAGGAAGCCCGGCAGGAGGAAGCTCGTCGGGCTGAAGAGGCGCGCTTGGCCGAAGAGGCTCGGTTGGCTGAAGAGGCCCGACTGGCCGAAGAGGCCCGACTGGCCGAAGAAGCTCGTCGAGCTGAAGAGGCGCGTCAGGCCGAAGAGGCTCGGTTGGCTGAAGAGGCTCGTCAGGCCGAAGAAATGCGCTTGGCCGAAGAGGCCCGGCTGGCCGAAGAGGCTCGGCTCGCGGAGGAGCGGCGTCTGGCGGAAGAGGCCCGCTTGGCCGAAGAGGCGCGTCAGGCCGAAGAGGCCCGGTTGGCAGAAGAGGCGCGTCAGGCCGAAGAGGCTCGGTTGGCCGAAGAGGCTCGGTTGGCCGAAGAGGCTCGGTTGGCCGAAGAGGCTCGGTTGGCCGAAGAGGCTCGCCAGGCTGAAGAGGCTCGGCTGGCGGAGGAAGCGCGTCAGGCCGAAGAGGCTCGGTTGGCTGAAGAGGCGCGTCAGGCCGAAGCAGCGCGTCAGGCCGAAGAGGCTCGCCAGGCAGAGGAGGTTCGCCAGGCAGAGGAGGCTCGCCAGGCAGAGGAGGTTCGTCAGGCAGAGGACCTCCGCCTCGCCGAAGAGCGGCGTCTGGCGGAGGAAGCCCGGCAAGCCGAGGATGCGCGTCAGGACAAGGATCGGCTCCTGGCGGAAGCCGCGCGGCTGGCGAAGGACCTTCGTCAGGCGGCCGAGGCCGCTCGGCTGGAAGAGGAAGCTCGTCTGGCCGACGAGGCCCAACAGGCCGAAGCAGCCCGTCAGGCCGAGGAAGCCATCGTCGAGCAGGAGCGCCGCCGCGCCAAGGAGGCGCGCCTGCTGGAGAAGGCTCGCCGCGCCGCGGAAGAGGCGCGTCAGGCGGAGCAGTTCCCAGCCCCCGCTGATCCCTTCCTGGATGAGGAGGCCCGCCGCGAGGAAGAGCAGCGCCAGGCCAAGGAAGCCCGTCTGGCGGAGAAGGCGCGTCAGGCCGCGGAGTCGGCTCCGCTCCAGGAGCAGACCGAGCCCGAAGAGGAAGTCCTCGCGCTCGAGGAGGTGCTCCCGGTCGAGGAGACAGCGCCCGCGGACGCGCCGAGCCCCTTCGAGCAAGCGCGGCTGGCCGAAGACGCCCGCCAGGCCGAGGAAGCCCCTCTGGCGGAGGAACTGCGTCTGGCTGCCGAGGCCCGTCAGGCCGCCGAGGCTGCACATCCCGTGGAGGCCGCGCCCCAGCCCGAGGCTACGCCGCAGGACGAGGAGTCTCTGCGCGAGGAAGAGCGCCGCCGAGCCAAGGAGGCACGACTGGCGGCCAAGGCCCGGCGAATCGCGGAGGCCGCCCAGCTCGCGGAGCCCGCCAGTGGCAACGAAGCGCCTCCAGACGACAGGCGGCATGTCGAGGAGGTCCACCTCGACGATGCCGTCCTGCTGATGGAGGAGGCGCGCCAGGCGGAGCTCCACGCCGAGGAGGCCCGACTCGCGGAAGAGGCCCGCCAGGCCGAAGGAGCGCGTCTGGCCGAGGAGCTGCGTCAGGCCGCCGAGGCGCGTCAGGCCGCCGAGGCCGCGCGGTGGCACGGAACCCGTCCGGCGGAGGAGCCCTCGACCGCCGTCGATCCGTTCGCCGATCCCTTCGAGGATGAGGAGACCCGCCTCGCGGAGGAGCGGCGTCGATCCAAGGAAGCCCGACTGGCGGAGAAGGCGCGCCGCGCCGCGGAGTCGGATCCGTTCGCGGAACCCGCACAGCCCGAGGAGGTGATCGAGCCGGTCGCCCTGGACGACGGGGACTTCATCGCCGAGGAAGCCCCGGCCCCGGCTCCGGCGGCGTCCATCACCGACTTCTCCTGGTCCGATGCCATCCCGCACCCGGAGCCCGCGCCCCAGGAGCCCTTGCTCTCGGAGAACAAGGAGGCCCTGCGCCATGCGCGACAGCAGGCGGAGGCCGCGCTCCTCCACGACCTGGAGGAGGCGCAGCGGCGCACGGTAGCGCCTCGGGTCGACTCCTGGCTCACCGAGGAGCCCGTGCGCGCCGCCAGGTCCGCCACGGCGGCGGACGACGCTCCCCAGGAGCCACTCGCCACCCCGGCGCAGCCCTCGCCGTTCGAGCCCGAGCCCCAGGCGGCTGCCGCCCAGTCCTCGTCCACGGATCGCACGACGGAGGAAGTCGATCTGGACCAGGACATGTGGAGCGATCTCGTCCCCTTCATGGAGCCACCCGGCACCGGGCTCCAGGCTCCTCCGCCCGCCACGGCGGCCGCGCCGAGCCAGGCCGTCGCTCCGCGCGCGCCAACCCCCGCGCCCCTCCCGGTGGCACCAGCCGTCACCGCGCGCCCCACGCCCCCTCCCAGCCAGCCCTCTCGTTCGGGGCCGGACACTCGCCCGGCCGGCGAGGACGACCTGTGGCGCATCGTCACCTTCGACGAGACGGAGATCCCCACCAACCTCTCCGCCTCCTTCGAGGCCGCCCTGAACAAGGTGGAGTCCCACCTGGAGTCGCTCGTCCAGGAGGAAGTCCCCCAGGCAGGAGCCGATGTAGGTGAACCTCCCGGGGCGGTTTCTCCCCAGCCGACCTCCGCCGTGGGCGGTTTCCCACCTCCCCCTGGTGACAAGGCCTCGGCAACTGGCCAGACTGCGAGCAACACCCCATCCGCGAGAGCCCTGGACGATGAGCTCGACGGGCTGGATGATCTCAGTGATCTAGACGATTGGGACTTCGACGAGGACGACGTGGCGGGAGATCCCTCCAACCCTGACGAAGCGGCTCGGCAGCGGCGGCAACGCCTGTTGCGCCGCGCCATGGAGAACATGGGCGCCCTGGGCGCCCGGCCGGATGCCCCGGTCGGAGCCGTCGCCGTCAACCCGGCCCCCGAGCCCGTGGCGGCTCCTGCTCCAGCGGCGCCTCCGCCCGGCGCGGAGGACTCCGGGCTCGCGCAGCAGATCGAGCAGCGCTTCTCCGAGCTGCAGAACAAGCCCGACCACTTCGCCATCCTCGGCGTCACGGCGGACACGCCTCGCGACCAGGTGAAGGCGTCGTTCCTCAGCCTGGCCAAGGTCTTCCACCCGGACCGCCTGCCGCCCTCGCTGCCGCACCTGGCGCCGAAGATGACCTCCGTCTTCGAGGCCATCCGCGAGGCGTACGAGATCCTCTACGACGACGCCAAGCGCGCCGCGTACGTGGAGAGCCTGAAGAAGGCGGCGGCTCCCAAGCCTCCTCCGTCCCCGTCCGCGCCGGGCATGAGTCCCGGCGGCAAGGGCACCTCGGGCAGCGACCCTGGGGATCTCTTCAAGATGGGGGAGATCTTCTTCCGCAAGCGGGACTTCGTGGCCTCCGCGACCCACTTCGAGCGCGCCTACGCGCTGGAGCCCAAGCCCGTCTACCTGGCCGCGCTCGCCTGGACGATCTACATGGATCCCCAGCGCAAGGCGGAGGTGGCCAAGGCCAAGCAGATGATGGCCGAGGCCATCAAGGCCGATCCCAACTGTGATCGGGCTCACTACCAGCTGGGGGTCATCGCCCGCGTCGAGGGCGACGGCGAGCGGGCCGAGCGCCACTTCCGCGAGGCGGTGCGCGCCAATCCCAAGCACCTGGAAGCCAACCAGGAGCTGCGGCTCATCGAGATGCGGAAGAAGAACACCCCTCCTCCCAAGAAGGGTTTCTTCCGCTGAACATCCACCAGCCAGGCATTCGTGCCCCTGCTCGACGGGTAGGGGGAGGAGCCGGCCAAACCATTGACATGCCTGGAGATTGGGCGTGATCATCCCGCGACTCCTGGGCGTCGGGCTCCTCGTGAGCCGTCCGTAGGGAAAGGCAACCGAACGTGGCCAAGCAGCACCTGCTCCTGGTCGATGGTGACGCGAAGAGCCTTCGCGTGATGGAGGTCAGCCTGAAGAAGGCGGGCTTCTCCGTGACGACGGCCATTCACGGCAAGGACGCACTCGAGAAGGTTCAGATCAGTCCGCCGGATCTCGTGTTGGCCGATACGAAGATGCCGGAGATGGACGGCTTCGAGCTGTGCAAGTCGCTCAAGTCGGATGAGCGCTTCAAGCACATCCCCTTCGTCTTCCTGACGAACCAGAAGTCGGTCGAGTTCAAGGTCCGCGGCCTGGAGCTCGGTGGCGACGACTACCTGACGAAGCCGATCTACATCAAAGAGATCGTCACCCGCGTGAAGATGATCCTCCAGAAGGCGGAGAAGGAGAGGATCGAGAAGCGCGAGACGACCAAGGGCGGCTTTTCCGGCAGCCTGGCCGACATGGGCGTGGTGGACCTGGTCCAGACGTTCGAGATCGGCCGCAAGACGGGCACCATCTCCATCCAGGGCGAGCGCGTCGGCGCCATCTACTTCAAGGAGGGCCGCGTCATCGACGCGGAGCTGGGGCGCCTCAAGGGTGAGAACGCGTTCTACCGGATGCTGAACACCTTCGAGGGCCAGTTCGAGGTGCAGTTCACCCCGCTGGACCGGCCCGAGCGCATCGAGGTCTCCACCCAGGGCCTGCTCATGGAGGGCATGCGCCGGCTGGACGAGTGGGGCCGCATGCTCGAGCAGCTGCCGCCGCTCGAGACGGTGTTCGAGATCGACTACCACCAGCTGGCCGAGCGCCTGTCGGAGATCCCCGACGAGGTGAACGGGCTTTTGCGCCTGTTCGACGGCAAGCGCACCCTGAGCCGCGTGGTGGAGGACTCGGACTTCGAGGACCTGGCCGCGCTGGGCATCATCAGCAAGCTGTACTTCGAGGGGCTGATCCGCGAGCTGGGCAACGTGTCGCAGGAGCCCATCCAGAGCGGCAAGCCTGGCATCGAGGAGTGGCTGCACGCGTCGGCGCCGCTGCCTCCGCCGCCGCCCGCGCCTACGCCCGAGCCTCCCGCCACCGAGCCGGTGGCGGATCCCGCCGCGGCCACGGCCGCCGTGCCGCCGCCTCCGGCCATCTCCGCGGTGGCGCCGCCTCCTCCGCCCGCCGCGCCTGCCGCGCAGGCCTCCGAGACGAAGCCTCCCGCGCCTCCGGCGCCTGCCGCGGTGGAGCCTCCGCCGGCGCCCGCCGCCAGCGCCCCGCCGCCGCCTCCTCCTGCCGCGGGGCAGCCCTCGGCCCAGCCGGCCAATGTCGTCGTCTTCCAGCCGCGGCCCAAGCGCGCCAGCAGCGCGCCCACGGTGGAGACGCCGACCGTGCAGTCGTCCGTGCCGTCTCCGCCTTCGGATGAGTCCTCCTCGTTCCTCGTGGAGCCTCCGCCCGAGCACCGCGCGCAGGAGCATGCGCGGCGCAGCCTGCTGCTGGACTGGAGCCGCGTGGACACCGATGGCCTGGGCTCGGCGAGCACCTGGGCGCCGATTCCCGCGTGGGCTCCGGGAGGTCGTGCCGCCGCTCAGGCCAGCGCTTCGTCCCACTCGCACGGCTCGCCGTCGGCCGAGGCGACTCCGCCGGCTGCCGCGAGCACGGCGGACGCGTCCCAGGATCCGAACGGCGCTGGAAGGGCTCCCATCTTCGGTGGGGCCGCCATCGGTCCCAACCCGCTGCCGCCGGTTCCGCCGCCTCCTCCGTCACCGCCGTCTTCCGAGGTGACGCATGTGACGGCGCCTGTGTCGGCGAGCACTCCCATCCCCGTGGAGGAGGAGGCTCCGGCGCAGCCACCGGCGCAGCTGGCGCTCCCGCCGTACCCGGGGCATGGCGCTCCGGCCGCTCCGGAGCCCGAGCCGAAGACTCCGCCGACGTCTCCTCCGACGCTCACGCCCGTGCCGGCGGCCGCCGCGCCCAAGCCGGCGCCGAAGCGCGAGGACCCGCCGCTGCCCACGCTGGACTTCAAGACGCCGCCGGCGCCGGCTCCCACGCCTGCGAAGCCGGTGTCGGCGCCCGCGTCCAAGAAGGACACGGAGGCCGATGATGCGGCGCTCGCCAGCGCGGTGAAGCCCAAGCGGACGGGCCTCTTCATCGGCATCGGCGTCGCGGCGATCGTCGCCGTGGCCGCCGTGGTGATGGGCACTCGCGACTCGGGCACCTCCGGGCCGACGACGAAGCCGCCGGAGCAGACCGATCCTCAGACGAAGCGCCCCGACGCGCCGGAGACGAAGCCCCCCGAGGCGCCGGAGACGAAGGCTCCCGAGACGCCGGAGACGAAGCCTCCCGAGGCGGTGGTGAAGGAGCCTGCGTCCGCCCCGACGGAGGCGGGCACGGTGGCCGCGCGGCCGGAAGACGCGGCGAAGACGCCGGAGACGCCCAAGCCGCCGGAGACGGCTCAGCCCACGGAGACGCCCAAGCCCACGGTGGCCGAGACGGCGAAGCCCACGGAGCCGGAGGAGCCGCCCGAGCCGCCCGCGGACACCTCGAAGCCCGTCGATCTGGAGGCCGAGTATGCGAGCTCCATCCGGCAGGCGCGCTCGGCCATCGCCTCGGACAACTACAAGCTCGCCGCGTCGAAGTTCCGCAAGGCCCTGCGGGCCAGGCCGGGCTCGAGCGAGGCCAAGGAGGGGCTGGGCTTCTCCCTGGTGATGGGCAGCACGAGCGACTCCGCCTATCGCGAGGCGGCGCGGCTGCTGCAGGACGTGGTCAAGGACAAGGACACCAACGCCCGGGCGTGGTTCGCCCTGGGCATGGCGCTCCAGGTGACCCAGCAGAATAACCAGGCGGTCGCGGCTTATAAGAAGTACCTTGCCATGGAGCCCTCCGGGAAGTTCGCCGCCGACGTGCGCCTCGCGCTCAAGCAGCTGGGCGGCAAGTAGGGGCGGGGGCTCAGGCCCTCGAGGGCCTGGAAGGTCACTGCCTTGCTCGTACTGGGACTGGAAACCAGCTGTGATGAGACCGCCGCCGCCCTCGTGGAGGACGGCCGGCGCGTGCTCTCGGATGTCGTCTCGACGCAGGTGGACATCCACCGTCGCTGGGGCGGCGTGGTTCCGGAGCTCGCCAGCCGCAACCACATCGTCCAGGTGATGCCGGTGCTCCACGAGGCGCTCACGCGCGCGGGCAAGACGCTGGACGACGTGGACCTCATCGCCGTCACCTCGGGGCCGGGGCTGATTGGCGCCCTGCTGGTGGGCGTGCAGGTGGCCAAGTCCCTGAGCCTGGCCACCGGCAAGCCCTTCGTGGGGGCCAACCACCTGGAGGGCCACCTGCTCGCCATCCGGCTGCTGGAGGATGCGCCGGAGCCGCCGTTCCTCGGGCTGGTCGTCTCGGGCGGGCACACGAGCCTCTACGAGGTGCAGGACTACGGGCGCTACCGCCTGGTGGGCAGCACGCGCGACGACGCGGCCGGCGAGGCGTACGACAAGACGGCGCGGATCCTCGGCCTGCCGTATCCGGGCGGGCTGCCTATCGATCAGCTGGCGCAGAAGGGCGATCCGCAGGCCATCCACTTCCCGCGCGCGCTGCCGCAGCCGGACACGTTCGACGTGTCCTTCTCCGGGTTGAAGACGTCGGTGCTGAACCACGTGCGCAAGCACGGCGTGCCGGAGGGGCAGGCGCTGGCGGACCTGTGCGCCTCGTTCCAGGAGGCGGTGGCGGACGCGCTGTCGAAGAAGTTCATCGCCGCGGGGCGGCGGCTGGGGCTGCAGCGGCTGGTGGTGTGTGGAGGAGTGGCGGCGAACTCGCGGCTGCGCTCGCTGTGCCTGGAGCGGGCCGAGGAGCGAGGCCTGAAGCTCTACCTGCCGCCGGTGCGGCTGTGCACGGACAACGGGGCCATGATCGCGGTGGCTGGGTACGAGGCCTGGCGTCGCGGGCTGCGAGGGGACTTCAAGCTCGCGGCGGATCCGGCCTGGCGGATGTGAAGGAGGAAGTGACGGGTGGAATCGCCGCGAGAGATTCTCAAGCGCCACGGGCTGCACGCCAAGCACAGCTGGGGACAGAACTTCCTCGGGGACGAGGGAGCGCTCCAGGAGATCGCTGAGGCGCTGGAACTGCGCAAGGACGAGCCGGTGGTGGAGCTGGGGCCGGGGCTGGGGCACCTGACGCGCTTCCTGGCGGCGACGGGGGCGCGTGTGACGGCGGTGGAGAAGGACCGGGACATGCTCGCGGTGCTGGAGAAGGAGGCCATCCCGGGGGTGCGCGTGGTGTCGGGCAACGCGGCCACGGTGGACTTCGCGCAGGCGGCGGGGGCGGAGGAGGTGGCGGTGGTGGGCAACCTCCCGTACCACCTGACGAGCTCCATCCTCTTCCAGGTGCTGGAGCAGCGGGCGCATGTGTCTCGGGCCGTGTTCACGCTCCAGAAGGAAGTGGTGGAGCGGCTGGCGGCGGAGCCGGGGACGCGGGACTACGGGCTGCTGACGGTGCTGCTGGGGCTGTACTTCGACATCGAGCACCTGTTCACGCTGGAGGCGCACCTGTTCCACCCGCCGCCGAAGGTGGACTCGGCGGTGGTGCGGCTGACGCGGCTGAAGGCGCCGCGGGCGCCGGTGGTGAGCGAGGAGCGCTTCATCCGCCTGGTGAAGGCGGCGTTCGCGCAGCGGCGCAAGACGCTGCTGAACTCGCTCAAGTCGGACCGGACGCTGGCCACGCCTGAGCAGTACGCGAAGGCGCTGGAGACGGCGGGTATCGACCCGATGCGTCGGGCAGAGACGCTCGCGCCCCAGGAGTTCGCCGCGCTGGAGCAGGCCCTGGGGCCGGTGGGCTCGCCATAGGGAAAGAGCGCTTGCGGCACCCGCACTGCGGAATCCGCAGTGCTCTCTGCACTTCCCGCATCCCTTAAGACACGCGGCTGACGTAACCACGCGAACTCACCGGTTCGCCGTGGCTGGCGCACGCCTTGCTCAAGCACAGGCCAGGAGCACGGTCCGGGTGCTCCTCCGAGAAAGACAGCTGTGCCTGTGGAGGGAGCCATGAAGAGTCTGAGCGAGCAGGGCCGAGCAGTCATGCTGGGAGCCATCCTGTCGGTGTGGGCGAGCGGTTGTGGTGCCATGACCGAGGACACCTCGACGGTGGACCCGGTACCGGAGAGCGTGCCCACCCAACCAGAGCGCGGGGGAATCGGCATGCTCCCCCCGCCGCCTCCGCCTCCGGATCAGCAGCAGCTGCCACCCCCGCTGCCGCCACCACCTCCGCCCCCGCCCCTTGGCGGAGTGGATCCGCAGCGCTCGCTCGTGGTGACCGACACCGCCATCCTCAACAAGTTCACCTTGCAGGCGGTGATGGATCAGCTCGTGGGCACCAGCGGCGTGCCCACCACGGCATTGGATCTCTTCCAGCAGTGGTGGGACACGGAGCGACCGGGCCCGGGTCTGGGCGCGGGTCCGCACTGCGACAGCCCGGGCATCGCCAACATGAACGGCTTCCCGTTCCCGTGTCGGCCCGCAGAGGGCGGCCAGGCCCTCGTGAACCCCTTCCTCAACGCCACGACGAGCCCCAGCGCCTACCTCGCGGTCGGCCTCTTCAATCGCTTTGATCTGGCGCCCACCAACGGCGCCAACTGCGGCGAGTACCGCATCGTCTTCGCCAGGCGCTCGGGCATCACCAACCCCCGCGACAGGCTCTTCGTTATCTTCGAGGCGGTGCTGCCCAATCCCACGCCAGCCCAGGGACTGGAGGGCTGCCGTCCAGTGGCCAGCTTCTGGAGCAGCCTCACCGCGGACGCGGACGTGAACTCGCGAGGCGACAAGCTGCGCAACTTCTACTTCCTGGGGCTGCCGGGCTTCGTGCCGGTGATCCACGCCGACAACCTGGGCAACCGTCCCAGCAACACCGGGCAGGTGCGCATCAACCAGTTCATGCAGCCCACCTGGAACCTGCGTGAGTTCAAGCTCCGCCGGAACTGCAGCGCCGGCCCGTGCACCGTCCAGTTCATCCCCGTGACGGTGAAGAGCAACCCGGGCGGCATCCTCTTCAACCCCGGCTCGACGCATCCGCGGACGTCGGACTTCCAGAGCGTCGTCTTCCCCGATCAGGTGGCGAGCCTGGCCGTCAACGACATCAACCTCTTCGGCCTGAGCATCCCGGACGCGTTCAACAGCGGCCAGAGCGACGCGCAGAACCCGATGGAGAACCACTACGTGAACCAGTTCGGCACGGGCCCCAGCACCCTGCGGGCGAACATCCAGAATGAGCTGAACGCCCTGGGCAGCTCGCTCACGCCGGACCAGGTGGTGGCGCGAGCCATGGCGCTCTCGTGCGCCGGCTGCCACCGCCTCAGCAACGGGGCGAACCTGGGCGGAGGCATCATCTGGCCCCCCTCGCTGGGCTTCACCCACATCTCCGAGCAGACCGACCCGGGCCCGGACGGTCCGCGCCACCGCATCTCACCGGCGCTGGTGAACACCTTCATCCCGCGCCGCAAGCAGGTGCTCGACGCGTTCCTCGGCTCCGCGTGCGGTGACAACGTGTGCCAGGCCTGGGAGACGAACGCCACCTGCGGCACGGACTGCCCGTAGCGCGCACGAGGCACTGCCTGGCCTCACCCTCTCGGGGCCGGGCGGCGGCGACTCCCCGTGTGTCAGAGGAGCCGAGCGCCCCTGGCCACGGCGCACCGGCCGGGGTAGACCCGGAGCGTGAGCACTCGACGCCCGCGAGTCCGGTCCGACAACACCCTGGGACAGGGAAAGCCCATCTTCGTGATGAGGCGCGGCGTCACCCCGCATGGACGGCTCGATGACGCCGTGACTCACGACTACATGGCGCTCACCTTCTATACGGCGGGCAGCGCCACCCTCGAACTCGAGAGCCACTGGACCGTGCGGGCGGGAGACGTCCTGCTGATCCCCGCGGGCTCGCCCCATCGCTTCAAGGAAGGGGAGCACCTCGAGGTCTGGGGGCTCGGGTTCTGTCCGGTGTGCGTCGTGGCCGAGGGCAGCGAGAGCCTCCTCGAGCCCTTCGAGCGGGTGCGCTCGGGCGCCTCGGCGGTCGTGACGATCCCCGAGAGCCGTCGGCCGTTCCTCGAGAACCTCTTTCAAGAGCTGCAGCGCGAGCTCACGGAGACCCGCGAAGGAACCCAGGTCATCCGCAAGAGCCTGACCACGCTGATCCTCGCCGAGGTCTCCCGAGCTACCTCTCGGGGCGAGCAGGCGCCAGCCGTCGATGACGTCGTCTCCAACGCCCTTCGCTTCATCGAGCGCCGCTGCCTGGAGCCCATCTCCCTGCGGGACGTGGCGGCCGCGGTCCACCGCTCGCCCGCCCACCTCACGACGGCGGTGCGGCGTGCCACGGGCCGCTCGGTCCAGGAGTGGATCATCGCCGGCCGCATGAGCGAGGCCCGCCGCCGGCTGCTCCACTCGGATGAACTCGTCGACGTCATCGCCGACCGGGTGGGCTACGCGGATGCGACGCACTTCATCCGGATCTTCCGGCGCACCCATGGCGCCACCCCGGCCGCCTGGCGAGCGCGAAACCGCCACCCGGGCACGCCGGGTTCGCGCTGAGCCCGCGGTGGGTTGGCTCGGTACCGAACTGGTATGACAAGCATACCGGTTCGCGGAGACCCGAAGGGGTCAGAGGGCTCCCTCCGCGACGAGCTCCATCGTGAGCGCGTGGTTCATCATGGCCGCCGCGGTGGTGCCTGCGTTGGCGGCGGCGAGGGCCCCCTGGAGGAGCGTCGTCAGATCGCCCGCCGCATGGATGCCGCTCACCGACGTCTGGTAGTGGGCATCGACGCGAACGAACCCCTGCTCGTCGAGCTCGAGCCCGAGCGACGCCACCAGCGCCGTCTGCCGCTGGGGAGAGCGGATGAAGAGGACGTCGCGCGCGACCTCAGAGCCCCCCTCGAGCTGCACGGCCGCGAGCCCCTCGCCATTCGAGCGGAGCCCGATGACCCGACGCTCCTCGATGCGCACGCCAGCGCGCTCGAACTTCTCCCGAGCCTCGGCGGGCACGGGAAACGCCCCATCGGTGAAGGCGATGACGTCCTTCGTCCAGCTCTTGAGGAAGAGGGCCCACTCCAGCCACTGCGCCGCGGGCACCAGGTACCCGAAGGCGCGATCGCGCACCTCCCAGCCGTGGCAGTACGGGCACACGAAGACGCTCTTGCCCCACAGGTCACGCAGGCCCGGCAGCGGCGGGAGCTCGTCCACCAGTCCAGAGCAGAGGAGCACGCGCCGGGCCGACACCGTCTCGGAGCCGAGGCGAACCGCGAAGCGCTCGCCCTGCTTCTCGATGGTGTCCACCCTCGTGTCCCTGACTTCCACGGAGGCGTAGGGCCGGAGCTGCTCGCGGGCGATGCGGCGAAACTCCGCGGGGGGCGTTCCATCCCGGGTGACGAAGCTGTGAATGTGCTCGGCCGCGGCGTTGCGTGGCGAGCCCGCATCACACAGGAGCGCTCGCTTCCTCGCCCGACCGAACATCAGAGCCGCCGCGAGCCCGGCCGGCCCACCTCCCACGATGACGACGTCGTAAGCCATGAGCTTCCTCCCAGAAGCAGTCTCCAGAGTCGTCTCTGAAGTAGCGGCCGGAGGGAGCCCGTCGGTAGCGCGGGTCTTTCGTCGGGATCGGCGGATCTTTCGGCCAGGGGAGGGGGCGCCGCGCTGCTACTTCCCCTGCATCCCGAGCGCCTTCAGCAGATCTCCGCGCTGCTCCAGGAACGCGCGGAACTCGTGCTCGGGGATGCGCATGCGCGCCAGCACGCCTCGGAGGATCTCCTCGGCGCTGCCGTCCTTGCGGCGCTTGAGCTCCAGCGCCGTCTTGAGCAGCACCACGCCATAGAGAGGATCCGGCTCCACGGCGGGTGCGGCCGGCGCCTTCGGACGGGCGGCCTGCTTGCGCTCCTCCAGCTTCACCACCGTCTTCGAGCGCTGCCTTCCGCTCATCTCCCTGCGCACCCCACGCCCACGTGTTGGATCGGCGGGCGGACCGTACGGAAACGCCCCCCGGACCGTCAAGCAGGCACGCATTCGGAATCTGTGCTATCCGCCTTTCGCGGATGGACTACCGGTACATCGTCGTCGAGGGGCCCATTGGCGTGGGCAAGACGAGCCTCTCCAACCTCCTGGCCGAGCGCTTCAGCGCCCGCCGGATCCTGGAGGTGGTGGAGGAGAACCCGTTCCTCTCCAGCTTCTACACGGATCGGCAGAAATACGCGTTCCAGACGCAGATCTTCTTCCTGCTCTCGCGCTTCCGGCAGCAACAGGAGCTGTTCCAGCAGGACCTCTTCAGCGCCATCACCGTCAGCGACTACCTGTTCGCCAAGGACCGGATCTTCGCCTGCCTCACCCTGGACTCGCACGAGCTGGCGCTCTACGACCGGGTGTTCGAGGCGCTGGGGCCTCGGGTGACCAAGCCGGACCTCGTCATCTACCTCCAGGGCCGCCTGGACGTGTTGCTGCACCGCATCAAGAAGCGGGCGCGCGAGTTCGAGCGCAAGTTCGACGCCGGCTACCTCGAGGAGCTGGTGCACGCCTACAACGACTTCTTCGCTCACTACACCGACACGCCGCTTCTGGTGGTGAACACCTCGGACATCGACTTCGTGAACAATGAAGCGGACCGAGAGGGGCTCATGGCCGCCATCCAGAAGGCGCGCACGGGAGGCACCCACCATTACGATCCGCAGACGGCCAGGCGGGCGTAGCGCCCGGGCACTCGCCTGCCTACCTCGGCATGGGGGCCCAGATAATGGGTGCCCATACGACCCAAGAGGGCGTTAGAGTACGCTCAGACCTCCGTCGATCCCCCTGGGACGGCGAGAGGTGGACAGCGCAGCACCAGTAAATACCCCCATCACCGCAAGAGGAGGTGAACCGTGAAGGACAAGGTCACCATCCACACGCTGAAGCGCTTGAAGCAGGCCGCCCAGAAGATCTGCATGGTCACGGCCTATGACGCCACGTTCGCCCGCATCCTGGATGAGTCTGGCGCGGACGTGCTGCTGGTCGGCGACTCGCTGGGCATGGTCGTCCAGGGGCATGACTCGACGCTCCCGGTGACGATGGACCAGATGATCTACCACTCCGTGGCCGTCACCCGCGGTGCCCGCCGGGCCCACGTGGTGGGGGACATGCCCTTCATGAGCTACCAGACGTCGATCGAGGCGGCGGTGCGCAACGCCGGTCGGCTCGTGGCCGAGGGTGGCGTGGGCAGCGTGAAGCTCGAGGGCGGCGCCGAGTTCGCCGACACCGTGGCGGCCATCACCCGCGCGAGCATCCCCGTCATGGGGCACCTGGGGCTGACGCCTCAGTCGGTGCACAAGATGGGCGGCTATGTGGTGCAGGGCAAGGACGAGCAGGCGGCTCGGAAGATCCTCCAGGACGCGCTCGCGCTCGAGCGGGCCGGCTGCTACGCGCTGGTGCTCGAGGGCGTTCCCGCCGAGCTGGCCCGGCAGATCACCCAGCGCCTGAGCATCCCCACCATCGGCATCGGCGCGGGAGTTGATTGCGACGGCCAGGTGCTCGTCTGTTACGACCTGCTCGGGATGAACCCGCACTTCAAGCCCAAGTTCGTGAAGCGCTACGCGGACCTGCACGGCACCATCACCGGGGCGGCGAGCGCCTTCTTCTCCGAGGTCCGCGCCGGCACCTTCCCGGACGAGGATCACTCCTTCCACTCGAAGACGCTGCGGCTGGTGGCCTCCAACGCCCACCCGGAGCCGGACGCCGCCGAGGCCACCGAGGGCACGGAGAAGATCGGCCCCATCTACGGAGTCCCGGTCTGAGCGCCATGACTCCGCAGGTCCTCCGCTCGGTGGCGGAGGTGAAGGCGTGGGCGGCGGAGCTCCGCAAGGCAGGGCGCCGGCTCGCGCTGGTGCCGACCATGGGCTTCCTGCATGAGGGGCACCTGTCCCTCATGCGGGAGGGCCGTCGCCGCGCCGACGTCGTCGCCACCTCCATCTTCGTCAACCCCACCCAGTTCGGTCCCAAGGAGGACCTGGCCCGCTACCCCCGGGACTTGGAGGGGGACCTGGCCAAGTGCGCCAGCGCGGGCGCGGACGTCGTCTTCGCTCCTGAGTCGGGCGCCATGTACCCGCCGGGCTATCAGACGTACGTGGAGGTGACGGAGGTGAGCCAGGGGCTGTGCGGCGCGCGCCGTCCCGGACACTTCCGCGGCGTGGCCACCATCGTCACCCAGCTGCTGGCCCTCTTCCGGCCCGACGTGGCCCTGTTCGGGGAGAAGGACTACCAGCAGCTCCAGGTCATCAAGGCGCTCAACCGCGATCTCCACCTGGGCGCGGAGATCGTCGGCATGCCCACCATCCGCGAGGCGGACGGGCTGGCGATGAGCTCTCGCAATGCCTACCTCGGTGCGGAGGAGCGCAAGCGGGCGCTCGCCATCTCGCGAGGACTGGGAGCGGCCCAGGGGCTGGCGCGCGCTGGCACCCTGGAGGCGTCAGCGCTCACGGAAGCGGTCCGTCGAGAGCTGCGCGCCGCGGACCTTCGGGAGGATTACGTGGAGCTGGTGGATGCCGAGCGACTCACGCCGCTGTCCACGCTCCAGCCTGGGACGCCCGCGCGCCTGCTGGTGGCCGCCTTCTGCGGAACCACCCGGCTGATCGACAACCAGCCCATCGGAGGCTAGGGGACGCGCGTATGGCCGGCGGCAAGGCGAAGGGTGGAGGCACGGGGCCGGGCGTGAAGATCATCGCCGAGAACCGCAAGGCTCGCGCCATGTACACCGTGGACGAGAAGGTGGAGGCGGGCCTCATGCTCCAGGGCAGCGAGGTGAAGGCCCTGCGCGAAGGCACGGCCAACCTGTCGGATGCCTACGCGCTCCCCAAGGGCAGCGAGCTATATCTCCTCAACGCCCACATCGGGAGCTACAAACCCGCTAATGTGTTCACGCATGAGCCGCTTCGAGGCCGTAAGCTGCTGATGCACCGTGCGGAAATCGACCGCTGGGCAGCGAAGGTGCGGGAGCGGGGTTATTCCATCATCCCGCTTGTGCTGTACTTCAAGGATGGGAAGGCCAAGGTGGAGCTGGGGCTCTGCAAGGGCAAGACCCACGAGGACCGTCGGCAGGACATCAAGGAACGGGAGACCAAGCGGGAGATGGAGCGAGAGACGCGACGCCGCTGAGCGCCCGCCCCCCCGCCGTGGACAGGATGGACAAGAAGGGTCCAGACAAGAAGGAGCGGCTGCTGGCGGCCCTGGAGCAGGGCCTGGTGATGATCCACCTGGACGCTCGGCGCCCCGGGGTGCTCGTCCCGCCGCACCTGCGCAATGAGTCCCACTTGAGGCTCAACCTCTCGTACCGGTTCGATCCGCCGGATCTCTCGGTGAGCGACTGGGGCGTGCGCTCGACGCTGAGCTTCTCGGGGACGCGCTTCACGGTGGCGGTGCCCTGGTCGGCGCTGTTCGCCATCGCCAGCCACGTGACGAAAGAACTCTTCTGGATGTACCCGGACGACATGCCGCCGGAGCTGCTCCAGCAGACGATGGTCACCAGCAAGGTGCCCCCGCAGGAGGTGCCCGGGGCCGTGCCGCCTCCCTCGGAGCCGCGCCCGCGCGCGGTGCTCCGCGAGGTGCAGGGCGAGAAGGAACCCGAGCCCGACGGCGGGCCCAGGGACGAGCCGCCCACGCCGCGCCGGGGCCACCTGCGCCTGGTGAAGTGAGGCGCCTCAGCGCTTCTTCAGCTCCACCTCGAACTGCCCGGGGGCTCGGCCGATGAACGAGCCCTTCCAGGGCTTGTACCCGCGCAGCGTCACCTCGAACTGGATCTCCTGGCCGGGGGGGTAGTCGTTGTCCATCACCAGGGGCGTCGTGCCCTTGTCCACGCCGTTCACCATCACCCGGGCGCCGGACGGCTCGCTGCCGATGATGAGGGGCGGAGGCTTGGAGGGGGTGCCCTCCATCGCGCCGCGCACCAGGCTCTGGGCGCCAGGCAGCAGCCGCTCGAGGTAGGGCCGGCCGAAGAACACGCCCGCCGCGAGCGCCCCCACCACCCCCAGGCGCAGCGCCCACCGGCCCCAGGGGAAGCGGCGCTTCGGCTGCCAGAGCGTCCCCTCGCGCGGGCCTCGCGTCTCCCACTGGAGCTGATCCGCGGGTGTCTCCAGCACGCTGGGCCCCGTCACGACCGACGTCACTCCGGGAGTCGCCAGCTCGGTGGCGCAGCGATCGCACGGCGCATGGGCCGAGGGGAGCGGCGCCTCGCAGCGAACGCAGCGGAAGACGGTGGGCGGTCGGGTCTGGAGCTCCAGCTCCGGCTCCGAGGCGGGCTTCGGGCTCACCTCCAGCGGAACCTCCCCCGTGGACTGCAGGGGCGCGCGCAGCTGGGTGCTGGCCAGGCCCTCGGAGGGCGTGGGCGGCACCAGCCGCCCGCTCTGGCTCAGCGCGGAGCTGTCCTCGGGCATCACCCACTCGGCGGAGCGCTCGTAGGAGTGGCCTGTGTGCGCGGGCTGCTCGGCGGCGAGCGGGGAGATCCATCCCGGGTCGGAAGCCGCGGACTGGGAGACGAGCGCCGAGCCTCGCCCCGGAGACATGACCCGGGTGGGAACTCCCGACGGGGGCTGAGGGGGCGGGGGCGCCTGCGGGGCCGGGGAAGTCTGGAGGGGCTGGGGGGCCGAGGCCTCGGACTGCTCCAGCAGGGTGGGGGGCAGGTTCAGCCCGCCGAGGAAGGCGGCCAGCGAGTGGGAGGAGGCGGGCTCGCCGGACCGGGCGAGGTAGCGCGCGAGCGCCTCGGCCATGGCCTCGGGCTGGGGGAAGCGCGCCTCGGGCTTCTTCTCGAGCGCGCGCATGACCACCTCGGCGAGCGGCTCGGGCACGCCGGTGAGCGGCGGAGGCGTGCCGCCCGCGATCGCCATGGCGACGATGATGGCCTCCGTGGAGTCGCTGAAGGGGTGCTGGCCGGTGAGCAGCTCGTACAGGACGATGCCCAGGGAGAACTGATCGCTGGCGGCGGTGGCGGGCCCGCCGGTGATGACCTCGGGCGCGGCATAGGAGGGCTTGCCCTTGAAGACGCCGGGCTGGGTGCCGTGGGAGACGCCCTCCAGCTTGGCGATGCCGAAGTCGGTGAGCTTCACCTCGCCCTCGCGCGAGACGAGGATGTTGGACGGCGAGATGTCGCGGTGGGCGGTGAGCACCGGCTTGCCGTTGTGCATGCGCCGGTAGGCGTGCGTCAGCCCGGCGAGCGCCTGGGCGCCGATGAAGGCCACCAGGTGGGGCGGGAAGCGCGTGCCCTGCCTCTTCGCGCGGCGCACCAGCACACCCAGGTCCCACCCGTTCACCAGCTCCATGACGAGGAACAGGCCGGTGGCGTCGTTGCCCACGTCGTAGACGGAGACGAGGTTCTGGTGGTGCAGGTGGGTGGCCAGACGCGCCTCGGAGAGGAACATGCGCGCGATGGCCTCGTCCTTGGCCAGGTACGGGAGGATGCGCTTGATGGCCACGGGCTTCTCGAAGCCTTCGGCGCCGCGCGCGATGCCCAGGAAGAGCTCCGCCATGCCTCCCGTGGCCAGGGGCCGCACGAGCCGATAGCGTTCGTTCACGGCAGTCCTCCTGGTGTCCTCAGCCCTGGGGCAGGGTGATATCGCGCAGGAGGGGCCAAGGATAGATGCCCGTGCCGTGGCCGTCGGTGAAGGCCAGGGTGAGCGCGTAGTTGCCCACCGGCTGCAGGTTCTGGATGCGCAGGTCCGCCGGCACGCGGGACGGGTCCAGCGTGCGCCGGTTCGTCCACTCGTCCACGCAGGCGGCGCAGGGGCACTGCTGGCGCAGCACCTGCGCGGTGGCGGAGCTGCTCTTTCCATCGTCCCACGTCAACGTCAGCCGCCCGCCGTCCGCAGACAGCTGCACATCCGTGGCCGACACGGGCTTGGGGGCGGGCTTGATGCGATCCCAGAAGCTCAACGGTTCACCTTCCGAAGGCAGAACAGCGCCAGGAGGTGCTTAGCATTCACCGGGCCCACATGGGAGGAGGTGCCACGTCAGGAGGCCAGCTTCACCGGCTGCCGGTGGCCTTCCAGGCGCAGGCCCTTCTTCTGGAGCACGCCGCGCAGCGCCTTCACCACGTCCGGATCCAGCTGGGCGCCGCTGAGCTTGTCGAGGATCTGCATGGCCTGCTCCAGCGGCATGGCCTTCTGGTAGGGCCGGGTGGAGGTGCAGGCGTCGAAGGTGTCCGCGCACGCGACGATGCGGGCCAGCAGCGGAATGTCCTCGCCCTTGAGCTTATCCGGGTAGCCGGTGCCGTCCCAGCGCTCGTGGTGGCTGCGCACGCAGGAGCGCACCCCGGACAGGAAGCTCACCGGGCCGATGATCGAGTCTCCGATGGCCGGGTGCTCGCGCATGATGGCCATCTCCGCGTCCGTCAGCCGCGACTGCTTGCAGAGGATGGACTCGACGATGCCGATCTTCCCGATGTCGTGGAGGATGCCGCCGTACTGCAGCTGCTTGAGCTGGCGCTCGGGCAGGCTCATCTCCCGGCCGATCTCCACCGCCACGTCGCCCACGCGCTGGCTGTGGCCGCGGGTGTACGCGTCCTTGGAGTCGATGGAGTTGGCCAGCGCGACGATCGTCTCCAGGTAGCCCTGCTCCAGGCTCTCGTAGAGCCGGCGGTTCTCCATGTCGTACGCCATGAGCTGCTTGCTCATGTAGTTGAACGTCTGGGCCAGCTCTCCCAGCTCGTTCTTCTGGCGGATCTCCACCTCCGCGCCGAACTTGCCGTTGGCCAGCTCCAGCGCCTTGGCGGTGAAGTTGCGCAGGGGCCGGGTGATGTTGCGCGAGAAGGTGGCCGCCAGCACGCACGCCACGAGGATGGCGGCGCCCAGCCCCAGGAGGATGCGCTTCTCCATGGCCTCCGCCTGGTGGTAGGCCTGCATCACCGGCTGCTCGGAGACGATGCCCCACTCCATCTCGGGCATGTGCGTGTAGGCGGCGACGATGCCGTCCTTGTCCGTGCCGAAGTTGCCGACGTGGAAGTGCTCCGAGTCCGCGCTCTGCGCCTGCGCCAGCTGCTGGAGCAGGTGCGCCACCGGCCCGCGCCGCGACACGTCCATCTCCGAGCCCAGCGCGGCGCCGCCCGCCACGAGGTGGCCATGGCGATCCGTCACATAGAAGAAGCCGCTGGAGCCCAGCCGCTCGTTCTCCATCAGCTTCTGGAGCGCCGCCAGGGAGATGTCCGCGGTGACGTAGCCCTTGACCGGATCTCCCACGGGGAAGGCCATGGTCATCACCGGCATCGCCTGGGGACCCTGGTGCACCACCTCCGAGTAGCGCACGTCGGTGAGGCCCTCCAGCAGCGCCTGGGCGCGCGCCTCGTGCTCGGCCACGGCGGTGGGAGGAATGTCGTTCACCGCGAAGGCCTGCAGGCCCGGCAGCCGCTCCTTCCGCGCGGAGAAGATGGTGATGGCCAGCACCTCGCGGCGCTGGATGAGCACCGAGGCCAGCAGGGCGCGCTGCTCCACCTCCGTGCGCGAGAAGAAGGCGCTGTTGGCCAGCGAGAGCAGCGGCTGGGTGGGCTCGGAGATGAGCTCGCCCAGCTTGAGCCGCAGCTGCTTCACGCGCTCCTGGGCCAGCTCCTGCGCGTCGCGGACGAGCAGCTCACGGGTGTGGGACACGGACAGCCACCCCACCATCACCGTGGGGATGATGCTGGCGACCAGCATCAGCAGGAGGATGGCTTTGAAGAGGCGCACGGGTGTCGTCCCTCGGAGCTACTTCCAGTTGGGCTCACCTACCTGGAGCTTCACCCGATCCTCGGTGAGCTCGAAGAGGTGCTCGGCGGATGCGTTGGACTTCTGGTTCTCGCTCAGGGCCCGGACCGTCCAGCGATAACGGCCCGCCGGCAGCGGCGGTAACTTCCACTGGGTGGTGGGCACGGTGTGGCGCAGCGGCGTGCCCGTGGCGGGCAGCACCTCCACCTCGTACTCGCGGGCGCCCGTGACGGCGCTCCACGTCAGCGTCACCGGGCCCAGCTGGCCGTTCACCGGCACGAACTTGAAGCGGTGCCCGTCGTTGGGCGCGCGCGGCCGGGGCGGCTCGAGGAGCAGCTCGGCCGACGGCGGCGCCTGGCCCTTGGCCACCTTCACCATGTGGCCCGCGTTCACCGGCTGCGTCTTGTCCTCGGCGCGCACCCGCACCGGCGGCCCCGTGTGCACCGAGACGGTGGTCTCCCCCGTCTCGTCCACCTTCACCCGGAACGTGGAGGGCTGCCCCGCGCTGGGAGAGAGCAGGGCCCACGCGCTGTCGGCGGTGTTGGCCGCGGACACGTAGTCGGCCGCCTGGAACTGGGCCTCGGCCTCCTTCAGCTTGGCGGAGGCCTCCTCGCGCCGCGCGGCGTTGCGGTCCGCCTGGGCCACGGCGTTGCGAGCCGCCGCCAGCGCGCTCATGGCCCGGGTGCGGTCGGCCTCGGCCGGCAGCTTCAGCGTGGTGCCCGCGGGCACCTCGTCGGAGGTGAGCCCATTGAGGGCCTTCAGCTCGCTGGCGCCCTTGGGATCTCCGAGCGTGCGCTCGGCGACCTGGGCCAGGGACTCGCGCTCGTTCACCACGACCTGCCGCTCCAGCGGAGTGGTGGCGAGCCATGCAAGGAGCAAGAGGGCGCTTCTCATCGGAACACGATCTCCCTTCCGGCCTGAACGGTGGCGGCGGGCGTGGAGACGGACAGCGACTGGGTGGCGGGCGTCTCCAGCGCCGCGTCCACCTGCCCCTTGAGCACCGTGAGGTCCGTGCGCTCCTGGCCGGGCCGCGGCCGTGTCTCGGCGATGGCGATCAGCGCATCCTCGCCCAGGTTCACCAGGCTGCCGTTGGGGAACTGCACCCGCGCGCTGGCGCCGGCGGAGGTGCGCACCTTGTCGTTCTCGAAGAGCGGCAGCCCCTCGCGCGCGGCCTGCCACTCGTCTCCGGTGGCGCGCTTGAGCTTGACGTCCCCGCGCACCTCCTTGAGCTGGGCGCGAGGCTCCGGCGCACGAGCAGTGGGTGGGGGTGGCGCAGCCGGCTTCTCATCGGCTTTGCAGCCGAGGGGCAAGGCCGGCAGCGCGAGGGCGAGGAGCATGTAGGTCCAGCGTCCGTTCACAAGCGGTTTCCAGGAGGCGCAGTCTAGCGTCGAAAACTTCCCGCTCACACGGGGGGCTCTACAGGGCTTGCTCGCTAGTCCGTCAGCCGACGGTGCTGGAGGCACGGCAGGTTGCGACGGATCCGGGCCAGCAGCTCCGGATCCATCGGTGCGATGGCCAGTCCTTCACCTTCGGACGCCCGCGCGGTGACGAGTCCCCACGGGTCTATCACCATTGCGTGGCCGTAGGTGATGCGCTTGTCGGAGTGGCGCCCACCCTGGGCGGGGGCGAACAGGTAGCACTGGTTCTCGATGGCCCGGGCGCGCAGGAGCACCTCCCAGTGGTCCTTGCCCGTCATGAGGGTGAAGGCCGCGGGGACGGCCAGCAGCGTGGCCCCGTCCCTGGACAGCCGCCGGTACAGCTCCGGGAAGCGCAAGTCGTAGCAGACCGACAGCCCCAGCCGGCCCAGCTCCGTGTTGGCCGCCACCACCTCGGTGCCCGGTGCCACGGCCGCGGACTCCTGGTAGGTGGCACCGTCCCCTACATCCACGTCGAACAGGTGCATCTTCCGGTAGACGGCCAGGCGCTCGCCCTGGGGGCCGAAGAGGACGCTGGTGTTGTAGAGGCGGCCGCCCGGCGCGCCGGCCTCCAGGACGGAGCCTGCCAGCAGGGTGATGCGCAGCTCGCGCGCCAGCTGGGCCATGCGCGAGAGGGTGGGGCCGTCCAGGGACTCGGCGGCGCTGGGCCGGTCGGGCTCGGAGCCCATCCAGGAGAAGTTCTCGGGCAGGCCCACCAGGCGAGCCCCCAGGCCGGCGGCCTGCCGGACGAGCCGGGTGGCCGCCTCCAGGTTGTGGGCCTTGTCCGCTGTGGACACCATCTGAGCCGCGGCGATGAGGTGCATGGGGGGGTTATAACCGGTTGCCCGAGGCGCGGAACTCTCGGGAATCATTGTCCTTGGACGCTCTGTTTCACTGCTGGGCCGGGTGCGTCATCCTTTACACCCCGTCTGGCCGTGTGCTAGGGGACCCGCCCGACATTTTTCGAAGGTCGTTTCTCGAAAAGTGGGCCGCCGCGCCCGCTTTTCTTTTTTTGGAGCCCAGGTTTCGCACGTATGGCGGAAAGCAACTTCAAGCAGACGGTGGAGGAGAAGGCGATGAGCCTGCTCGAGCCCATCGTTGCGGGCGAAGGTCTCGAGCTCGTCGACCTCGAGTTCGTCCGCGAGCGTGAGGGCTGGGTGCTCCGCCTGTTCATCGACAAGCCGGGCGGCCGGGTGGGCCTGGACGAGTGCAGCCAGGTCTCTCGCGCGGTGGATCCGGCGCTGGACGTGGAGGACTTCATTCCCCACGAGTACAACCTCGAGGTCTCCAGCCCCGGGGTCAACCGGCCGTTGAAGAAACTGGCTCACTACGAGCGGGTGAAGGGGCAGAAGGTCAAGGTGAAGACCTACGGCCCCATCGGCGACCCGCCCCGCAAGAACTTCACCGGCACGCTGACCGAGGTGTCGGGCGAGGAGATCGCGGTCGAGGTGGAGGGGGCGGGCAGCTTCCGCATCCCCTTCAAGGACATCGCCAAGGCCAACCTGGAGTTCGAGTTCTAGTCGTCGACATACAGGGCGCGCCCTCGAGCGGCGGGCCCGTGGACCCTTTCGGAGAAGACCATGCCTACTCAAGCCAACCCCAACATCAATCTGAACCTCGTCCTCGACCAGGTGGCCAAGGACAAGGGCATCGAGCGGGGTGTGCTGATCGCGACCCTCGAGGACGCGATGAAGACCGCGGCCAAGAAGCACTTCGGCCAGGACCGGAACCTCGAGGCCAAGTACGACCCTGAGAAGGGCGTGGTGGAGCTCTTCCAGGCCATCGTCGTCGTCGACGAGATCACCGACCCCGTGCAGGCGGTGAACCAGATCCTCATGGCCGAGGCCCGCAGGAAGGGCATGGAAGTGGAGGCCGGCGACGAGCTGGTGTTCCAGATCTTCTACCGTGACGAGGACGCCGCCGAGGCCAAGGCCCAGGACGACCAGTACGGGGACATCCTCCGGCTGAAGACGTTCCGCCGCGGCTTCGGCCGCATCGCCGCGCAGACGGCCAAGCAAGTGATTCTGCAGCGCACCCGCGACGCGGAGCGCGAGAACGTCTTCAACGAGTACAAGGACCGCAAGAACGAGATCGTCACCGGCATCGCCCGTCGGTTCGAGCGCGGCAACATCATCGTGGACCTGGGCCGCGCCGAGGCCGTGCTGCCGGTGCGCGAGCAGGTGCCGCGCGAGACGTACCGCCCGGGCGACCGCGTCCAGGCGTACGTGCTGGACGTGCTGCGCGAGTCCAAGGGCCCTCAGATCGTCCTGAGCCGCGCCTCGGTGAACCTGCTGACCAAGCTGTTCGAGATGGAGGTGCCCGAGATCGCCGAGGGCATCGTCGTCATCGAGGCGGCGGCCCGTGAGCCGGGCGGCCGCGCGAAGATCGCCGTCAGCAGCCGGGACTCGGACGTGGATCCGGTGGGCGCGTGCGTGGGCATGAAGGGCAGCCGCGTGCAGGCGGTGGTGCAGGAGCTGCGCGGCGAGAAGATCGACATCGTCCCCTACGACGAGGATCCGGCCCGCTTCGTGTGCGCCGCGCTGGCGCCCGCCGAGGTCAGCCGCGTCATCATCGACGAGGCCAACCACGCCATGGAGCTCATCGTCCCGGACGACCAGCTGTCGCTGGCCATCGGTCGGCGCGGACAGAACGTGCGCCTGGCCGCCCAGCTCACCGGCTGGAAGCTGGACATCAACAGCGAGAGCCGCGTGCGCGAGATGCGCGAGTTCGCCAACCGCTCGCTGGGGGCCCTGCCGGGCGTCAACGAGATGCTCATCGAGACGCTCTACGCCCACGGCTTCCGCCAGGCCAAGGACGTCGCCGAGGCCAGCCCCGAGGTGCTCGCCCAGATTCCGGGCCTGGACCCCTCGCGCATCCCCGCGATGCAGGAGGCGGCCCGCAAGCAGATGGTGGATGACGCCGCCGAGCTGTCGCGCATGGACCACGAGCGCGAGCAGGCCCGCATCGCCGAGGCTCGCCGCCACCCGGACGAGCTCAGTCAGGCCGAGCGCATGGCTCGCGTGCGAGGGCTCGGTGAGAAGACCATCGAGGCCCTCATGTCCACCGGCTACAAGACGGTGGAGGACATCGCCAACGAGAAGGACCTGCAGAAGCTCGGCGACGTGCCGGGCGTCGGCATCAAGAAGGCCCGCCAGCTCAAGAGCGCGGCCGAGAACTATCTGGTGGAGGAGGCCAAGCTCCGGGCCGAGCTGAACGCCGAGCGCGGCATGCCACCTCCTTCCGCGACCGGGAGCGCGGAAGTCACCAAGTCGCCGTAAGCTAGGGAGCCGGAGGGGGGATGAGCCCGAAAACCCGTTCCGGTTCACAGCAGGGCCCTCTCCCCGAAGGGCCCGTTCGCAGTTGTGTCGGTTGTGGTGCCAGAAAGGCACAAGGGGAATTGACGCGGGTCGCTCTGGACCCGGAGGGGGAGGTCGTGGTGGACAGGGAGAGGAGGTTGCCCGGACGGGGCGCCTACCTCTGCGGTGCCGGATGTCTGACGGCGGCGCTCAAACGGAAGGCCTTCGGGCGAGCCTTCCGTGGCAAGGCGGGCAAGGTTGACCCGTCGAAGCTCGAGCAGGCGTGGGAGCCTGGCTCGGAGCGTTGAGCGGTGGGGTGGGGGAGTGGGTGTTAGGGACCACTCGCGGACATTTTTGGATTAGGGTGCTGCGCCCTCGAGAAGTTGGCGGAGCAGAAGGCCAAGCAACGTATGTCGAAGAAGCGCGTTCACGAAATCGCGAAAGAGCTCAAGGGCCACGGCATTGAGCTCGACAACAAAGAGGTCGTCACCGAGCTTGCGGCGCTTGGTTACGACGTCAAGAGCCACTCGTCTTCGCTTGATGACGATCAGGCGACGGCTGCGGTCCAGAAGATCCTGGACAAGCGCAAGCCGAAGCAGGCCGCCGCGCCGGTGACGGCCAAGGGCTTCGTGGTGCGCCGCAAGGTCGGCGCCCCCACGGGCTCGTCGTCCGATGGCTTGCAGGATGCCCAGCAGCCGTCCGAGGCGGCCCATCAGCAGCCGCCTCCGCAGCAGTCCGAGCCGGCCGCCGAGCCGCCGCGTGCCGCCCAGCTCGAGCAGCCCGCCGCCCCCGAGGCGACGGCGCAGCCGGCTCAGCCCGAGCCGCCCGCTGCTGTCGAGCCGCCGCGCGCCGCTCAGCCCGAGCAGCCCGCCGCCCCCGAGGCGACGGCGCAGCCGGCTCAGCCCGAGCCGCCCGCCGCTGTCGAGCCGCCGCGTGCCGCTCAGCCCGAGCAGCCCGCCGCCGCGGCGGCCCCGGTCGCCCCGCCCGCTCCCGCGGTCGAGACGCCTCCGGCCGTTGCCGCGAGGCCCGAGACTCCGGCAGTTCCCCAGGCCGCCCAGCCGACGGCCACGCCTCCGCAGCGCTTCCCCACTCAGGAGAGGACCTCCTTGCCCTCCAATCCGCCTCGCACGCCGGTTCCGCCGACGGTCCGGTCTCCCGGCACGCAGGCCACTGTCATCTCCCGTCCGCCTCAGGGCGCGGGTATGTCGGGTCGTCCGGGAGGGCCGCAGGGTGGCCGTCCCATGGGCCCCGGTGGTCGTCCGGGCGGTCCTGGTGGTCATGGCGGTCGTCCGGGGGGGCCGGGTGGCCACGGCGGTCGTCCGGGGGGGCCGGGTGGTCCGGGAGCACGCCCCGGTGGCCCGAGCTCGGGTCCGGTGCGTCCGACCTCGCCCGCGCAGGCAGGCGCCCAGGCTTCCTCGGCGCAGCCGGGGCAGAACGTCACCATGGTCGGTGGCGTCCCTCACGCCCCGTCGCAGGGAGACACGCGCCAGCTTCGCCCCACGGCGACGCAGGCCGTCGTCATCTCCCGCCCGCTGATCCAGGTGCGTCGCGTCACGCCGACCACCACCCAGCAGAAGCAGTACCCGATGGCGCCGGGCAAGAAGGCCATCGGCGAGGTGCGCGAGTTCAGGGTCGTCCCGGATCACGCCGGGCGCGGTCGCGAGCTGGTCGACGTCTCCAAGAACAAGGACAAGGCCCCGCGCAAGAGGGGCGGGCCCAATGACACGGCCGTCTCCAAGCAGGAGCTCTCGGACCTCGTCTGGGGCCGCGTCAACATCCCCATCCGTGGCAAGAAGAAGAAGCCCACGAAGAAGGGCGCCAAGACGCAGATCACCCAGATGGCCGAGGAGAAGAAGGTCATCAAGCTCCAGGAGGGCATCAGCGTGTCCGACCTGGGCCAGCGCATGGGTGTGCGCACCGCGGACATCATCAAGAAGCTGATGGGTCTGGGGAAGATGGCCACCGCCAACCAGCTCATCGACGCGGACACCGCGGAGATGATCGCCACCGACTACGGCTGGAAGGTGGATCGCGTCGGCTTCGAGGTCGAGGACTACCTGCCCGAGGTGGAGGCGAAGCCCGAGGACGAGCGTGCTCGCCCGCCCGTGGTCACCGTCATGGGCCACGTCGACCACGGCAAGACGAGCCTGCTGGACGCCATCCGCGCCGCCAACGTGGCCTCGGGTGAGGCCGGCGGCATCACCCAGCACATCGGCGCCTACAGCGTCACCACGGCGCGCGGGGACATCACGTTCCTCGACACGCCGGGCCACGAGGCCTTCACCTCCATGCGCGCCCGCGGCGCCAACGTCACGGACGTGGTCATCCTGGTGGTGGCCGCCGACGACGGCGTGATGCCGCAGACGGTCGAGGCCATCAAGCACGCCAAGGCCGCCGAGGTGCCCATCGTCGTCGCCATCAACAAGATGGACGTGCCGGGCGCCAACCCGGACCGCGTGAAGAAGGACCTGGCCAACCACGAGCTGGTGCCCGAGGAGTGGGGCGGCGACACCATCATGGTGCCCGTGTCCGCCAAGCAGAAGACGGGCCTGGACCTGCTCCTGGAGAACGTCGTCCTCCAGGCGGAGGTCCTCGAGCTGACGTCCAATCCGAAGCGGCCGGCGGTGGGTGCCATCATCGAGGCCAAGCTGGATCGCGGCCGTGGCCCCGTGGCCACCGTGCTGGTGCAGGAGGGCACGCTCAAGCTGGGCGACGCCATCGTCACCGGGACGCACTACGGCCGCGTGCGCGCGATGAACAACAGCCGCGGCGAGCAGGTGAAGGAAGTGCTCCCTGGCTACTGCGCGGAGGTCATCGGCCTGTCCGGCGTGCCCACCGCGGGTGACGCCATCAACGTGGTCGCGGACGAGAAGGCCGCCAAGCAGATCGGCGATCACCGCGCCATGAAGGAGCGTCAGGTGGAGCTCAGCAAGGTCAGCCGCGAGACGCTGGATCAGCTCTTCGCCAAGACCAAGGCGGGCGGCGGCCCCAAGGAGCTGCGCGTCGTCATCAAGGCGGACGTGCAGGGCTCGGCCGAGGCCGTCAAGCAGGCCCTCACCAAGCTCACCGGCCCCAAGGTGCGGGTGGAGATCATCGACACCGGCGTGGGCGCCATCACCGAGTCGGACGTCATGCGTGCGGCCGCCTCCAAGGGGCTGGTGGTGGGCTTCAACGTGAAGCCGGAGTCCGGCGCGGAGGCCGCGGCCAAGGCCCAGCAGGTGACGCTGCAGACGTACAGCATCATCTACGAGCTCATCGATGGTGTCCGTACGGCCATGGAGGAGCTGCTGGAGCCCATCCGCACCGAGCGCAAGCTGGGGCGCGCCGAGGTCCGCAACACGTTCAACGTGCCGAAGCTGGGCACCATCGCCGGCGCCGCGGTGCTGGACGGTGTCATCAAGCGTGGCGCGTTCGTGCGGCTCATGCGCGAGAACAAGCAGCTCTTCGCCGGGAAGATGGCGTCGCTCAGGCGCTTCAAGGACGACGTCAAGGAAGTGGCCCAGGGCTTCGAGTGCGGTATCGGCATCGAGAACTACAACGATCTCAAGCCCGGCGACATCATCGAGGCCTACGAGATCGAGGAGACTCGTCAGAGCCTGACCTAGCCCCAGGTCGCCTTCGGAGCAGTTCACCGTTGGCCCCGGCGGCCGGCCGATGCGCCGCCGCCGGGCAAGGGGTCTCCCATGTTCGTCTGTGTCGCACGCCTCACCCTGCAGATTCACGAGAGCGGCTCGCTCAAGGCCAAGCGCCAGGTCCTCCGCCGGGTGACCGAGCGGGTGAAGGCTCGCTTCAACGTCGCCGTCGCCGAGGTGGATGATCAGGACCTCTGGCAGAAGGCCACCATCGCCCTGGCCGTCGTGGGCAACGAGCGCGCCCACGTGGATGAGCAGATGGAGAAGATCATCCACTTCGTGGAGGAGATGTACGTGGCTCCGCTGATGACCCGGGAGAAGGAGATCCTGGCCTTCGGCGACAAGCTCTTCGCCCATGACGTGGCGCCCGCCGGCGCCGCCAGCTCCAAGGCCAGGGCCAGCTCCGACGGTGACGCCGAGGAGGCGGAGGAGGAAGAGCAGGGCTTGAGCCCCGACGAGCTGATTGCCAGCTTGAACCGCGCGGAGCGCTCTCTGGCGGAGGCCGAGGGGATGGCGGACTGGGACCGGCGGCACGAGGGGAAGGAGAGCGTTGGGAGGCCCGCGCCCTCGGGTGGGGGACCGTTGACGCTGGATGAAGCCCGGGCGCGCGCGCGCAACCTGCGCAACCCCCGGGACTGGGAGAAGAAATGAGCACGCATTCTCGACCGGAGCGCGTCGGCCAGGAGATCCAGGCCGCCATCGGGCAGATCCTCGCCCGCGGCGAGCTGAGGGATCCGCGCATCGGCTACATCACCATCACCGGCGTCAAGGTCTCCCCGGACCTGCGCGTGGCCCGCGTCTTCTATTCCATGATCGGCTCCGAGAAGGAGCGCGAGGAGACGCAGAAGGGCCTGGACGCCGCCAAGGGCTTCGTGCGCCGCGAGGTGACGGCCGCCGTCAACCTGCGCGTCTCCCCGGAGATCTTCTTCACCTTCGACGAGTCGGTGGGGGAGGGGGACAAGATCGACCGCCTCCTTCGCGAGGTTCGCGAGAAGGAAGGCTGGTAACCGCCTCGCGCGGCATCCATGATGTCAGTAGCCATGGACGGCGTCCTCGTCATCGACAAACCCTCGGGGCCCACTTCCTTTGACGTGGTGCGGCAGGTGCGCGCGCTGCTGAAGGTGAAGAAGGCAGGGCACACCGGCACCCTCGACCCGATGGCGACGGGAGTGCTGCCGATCTGCCTCGGGGAGGCCA
Organism: Hyalangium gracile; assembly: GCF_020103725.1. Lineage (NCBI taxonomy): Bacteria > Pseudomonadati > Myxococcota > Myxococcia > Myxococcales > Archangiaceae > Hyalangium > Hyalangium gracile. The sequence continues at coordinate 156,442 of NZ_JAHXBG010000012.1, forward strand.
CCAAGGTGGCGGGCCTCATCACCGAGAGCGACAAGGCCTACGAGGCCACCGTCCGCCTGGGCGTGGAGACGGACACCCAGGATGCCCAGGGCAAGGTGACGGCCGAGGCGCCGGTGCCGCCCCTGAACGCCGCCCTGCTGGAGACGGCGCTGGCCCCCTTCCGGGGCACCTTCGAGCAGGTGCCGCCCATGTACTCGGCGGTGAGGGTGGCCGGAAAGCGCCTCTACGAGCTGGCCCGGGCCGGCGAGGAGGTCGAGCGGGCGAGCCGCCAGGTCACCGTCTACGAGCTGACGCTGCGCGACTTCTCCTCAAACCAGCTCAAGCTCACGGTGCGCTGCTCCAAGGGCTTCTTCGTCCGCACGCTCGCCTATGACATCGGCCGGGCGCTGGGCTGTGGGGCCCACCTGGAAGCGCTGCGTCGTACGGTGAGCGGGCCCTTCACCCTGGCCCAGTCGCTGCCGCTGGCGGAGCTGCCGGCGCTGGCGCAGGACCGGGCGGCGGTGGCGCGCAAGCTGCTGTCCCTCTCGGAGGCGCTGGCCCACCTGCCCTCCCTGCGCGTGAGCGCGGCGGACGCGGCCCGGGTGACGCACGGCGTGCCGCTGGAGGCCCCGCCCATGCAGGGCCGCATCCGCGTGCTCGGACCGGACGGCGCGCTGCTGGCCGTCGCTGAAGTGGTGAAGGGCCGGCTGAGCTACCTGCGCGTGCTCGCCTGATTGGGGAGTTCTTGGCCCGCGCGCTCGACATCATGGTGGTGGTGGCCCCGCCGCTCCGCAACGCCTTCGAGGGGCGCTCCGTGGTGAGCCTGGGCCTGCCCGCCACCGCGGACCTCGGGGACGTGGTGGAGACGCTGCTGCGGCTCTACCCGAGGACCCGGAGCCTGCTGGCGGGGGACCGGGGCACTCCCGGCGGCCGCTACATGCACCTGGTCATCGGTGAGACGTCGAGCCGCCAGGAGCGGGGCTCAGGGCTCGCTGCCGGACACAAGGTCTTCGTTTTCGCCCTGTCCCGTCCTCCAGCGAGCAACCAGCCAGGCCTTGAAGGTTGACCGCTGATGTAGGCGAAGCTTATAAGCCCCCGGATCGTTAGTAGAGAAAGGCCCGGTCTGTACCCCTCCGCGGACCGCGGCGCCTCGTAGTTCCACCGGAGCGGGGTTTTCGAGAGAGAGAAACATGTCGTTGCATCAGGAGCGTAAGTCAGAGCTGGTCACGAAGTTCCGGACCCACGAGACGGACACCGGGTCTCCCGAGGTGCAGGTGGCGCTGCTGTCCGAGCGCATCAACATGCTCACCGAGCACTTCAAGACCCACAAGAAGGACCACCACTCTCGGCGCGGTCTGCTGAAGCTGGTCGGTCAGCGCCGTCGGCTCCTGGACTACCTCAAGACCAAGGATACCGCGCGGTACCGCAAGCTCATCGAGGGCCTCGGCATCCGCAAGTAGGCTCGCAGCACCTGGGGCGCTGGCATCCACCAGCGCCCCTTGCGTTTGTGGTGTGTCGTCGTTTGGACGTTGGAAGTGAAGTGAAGTGAAGTGAGGAGGGGCGAGGAAGGAGCAAGGGCGTGGGGTGCTGGCGGAGGTTTTGGTTTCCGTTCGGAGAGGCCGACAGGCGTCGGCCTCCGCGATCAGGGATCAAAATTCCGCGGGATCCCTCTCCGGCGCTCCCAGGCGCCCCAATGTGCAGTCAGACCGCGGTTGCCTGATTCCGCCTGTCTCAAGGCCTGGCGACCGCTCAACACCCGGGGCCCCCTCCGGGGCGCGAACCGTTTCTCGCACACGGCGAGGCGGGACGTGCACGGCAGGGGCCTTTCAGGAAGCAAAGGCAAGACATGCTGAAGAAGACCGTCAAGATTGGTGACAGTGAGCTGAGCATCGAGGTCGGCCGCATGGCCAAGCAGGCCGATGGCGCCGTCGTGGTGCGCTACGGCGACACGATGCTGCTCGTCACCGCGGTGAGCGCCAAGGAGAAGAAGGACGTCGACTTCCTCCCGCTCACGGTGGAGTACCAGGAGAAGCTGTACTCGGCCGGCCGCATCCCCGGCAGCTACTTCAAGCGCGAGGGCCGGCTCACGGAGAAGGAGACGCTGGCCAGCCGCCTCGTGGACCGCTCCTGCCGCCCGCTGTTCCCCGAGGGCTACGCGTACGAGACGCAGGTCATCGCCAGCGTCATCTCCGCGGACCCGGAGAACGAGGGTGACATCCACGGGATTACGGGCGCCTCCGCGGCGCTGTGGGTGTCCGACATCCCGTTCAACGGCCCCATCGCCGGCATCCGCGTGGGCCGCGTGGACGGCAAGTTCGTGGCCAACCCCACGCACAAGCAGCGCGAGCAGAGCGACATCGACCTGGTCATGGCGGTGAGCCGCGAGGCCATCGTCATGGTCGAGGGTGGCGCCGAGGAGGTGTCCGAGGCGGACATGGTGGCCGCGCTCGAGTTCGGCAAGCAGGCCGTGCAGCCCGCCCTGGACATCCAGGACGAGCTGCGCCGCGAGCTGAACAAGCAGGTGCGCGCCTACGAGAAGCTGCCCTCCGTGGACGAGGGGCTCAAGGCCAAGGTGCGTGAGCTGGCCTGGGACGGCATCGTCAAGGGCTACACCATCAAGGAGAAGGCGGCTCGCTACGACGCGCTCGGCAAGGCCAAGAAGGAGGCCGTGGCGAAGCTCAAGGAGCAGCTGGGCGAGGGCTTCACCCCCACCGTGGAGAAGCACGCCAAGGCGGTGGTGGAGGACCTGAAGTACGAGCACATGCGGCAGATCACCGTGGACGGAGGCCGTATCGGCGGCCGCGGCCACGACGAGGTCCGCAAGATCACCTGCGAGGTGGGCGTGCTCCCGCGCACCCACGGCAGCGCGCTGTTCACCCGCGGCGAGACGCAGGCCCTGGTCGTCACCACGCTGGGCACCAGCGAGGACGAGCAGCGGCTGGAGCTGCTGGGCGGCATGGCCTTCAAGCGCTTCATGCTGCACTACAACTTCCCGCCGTTCAGCGTGAACGAGACCAAGCCGCTGCGCGGCCCGGGTCGTCGCGAGGTGGGTCACGGCGCGCTGGCCGAGCGGGCGCTGCGCAACATGGCGCCCAAGAGCGACAGCTTCCCGTACACCATCCGCATCGTGTCGGACATCCTGGAGTCCAACGGCTCCTCTTCCATGGCCTCGGTGTGCGGCGGCACGCTGGCGCTGATGGACGCGGGCGTCCCCATCAAGGCGCCGGTGGCCGGCATCGCCATGGGCCTGGTGAAGGAGGGCGAGAAGATCGCCATCCTCTCGGACATCCTCGGTGACGAGGACCACCTGGGCGACATGGACTTCAAGGTGTGCGGCACCACCAAGGGCATCACCTCCATCCAGATGGACATCAAGATCACCGGCCTCACCACGGAGATCATGAGCCGCGCGCTGGAGCAGGCGCGTCAGGGCCGCATCCACATCCTGGGCGAGATGCTCAAGGCCATGCCCGAGGCGCGCAAGGAGATCAGCCAGTACGCCCCGCGCATCACCACCATCCAGATCCGTCCCGAGTACATCAAGAACGTCATCGGGCCGGGCGGCAAGGTCATCAAGGACATCATCGCCCGCACGGGCGCCTCGATTAACATCGAGGACTCGGGCCGGGTGGACATCGCCAGCGCCAACGGCGACTCGGTGAAGGCCGCCATCGCGATGATCCAGGCGCTCACCCGCGAGGCGGAGATCGGGAAGATCTACACCGGCACGGTGCGGAAGATCGCCGAGTTCGGCGCCTTCGTGGAGCTGTTCCCGGGCACCGACGGCCTCATCCACATCTCCGAGCTGTCCGACAAGCGCGTGAAGAGCGTGTCGGACGTGCTGAAGGAGGGCGACGAGGTGCTGGTGAAGGTCGTCAGCATCGACAAGACGGGCAAGATCCGCCTGTCTCGCAAGGAGGCCATGGCCGAGCGCGCCGCCGCTCAGCAGCAGGCCGCCACGCCTCCGGCCGGCGACGGGGCTCCCGCTCCCACCCAGCCGAACGCCAAGGCCTGAACCACGGCCTGAGCCTCAGGGGCTGAACGGCGCCCTCTTCCACCTCCGGGTGGGGGAGGGCGTTCGTGTTTTCAGGGGGTGGCTTGGCACCCGGTGCCAGGACGGGGAAGATCTTCCGGCCGGCCCGCGCGTTGAAGGCGCGAGCATGTTCCCGGAGCCTCCGTGTCCCTGCCCTCGCTGACGCCTCCCGCCAAGCCGTCCGGCCTCATCTCGGGGGTGTCGCGCTTCATCGGCGGCTTCCGCTGGGCCTTCATGCCGCTGGGGCTGCTGGCCCTCATCGCCGTGGGCGTCCACGCGGCGGCGGACACGCTCGATGACCGGCTCCTGTCGCTGGTGGACCTGGTGGACTCCGCGTTCGACAGGCTGGTGGGGGCCTCCACCGTCACCGAGGGGCTGGTGGACCTCATCTCCCTGGAGCGGCGTACCCTCATCGCCCGGGCGCTGGCCCTGGCCTGGGAGCTCTCCGTGGACCTGGTGCTGGCCCTGCCGGCGCTCGGCTACCGCGAGTCCCGCGCCAGCCTGGAGCAGGAGCCCTGGCGCAAGTACCTCCAGCAGGACACGCGCCCCACCTGGCGGCAGCTCTTCCTGCGCTCGCTGCGCAAGCCCACCACGCTTCGCTGGACGCGCCCGCTGGCCACCGGCGCGGTGGTGCTCGCCGGCGCGTGCGCGGTGGCCCGGCTCGTCCAGGGCTCGGTGTACCTCTCCTGGCGCGAGCTGCTGGGCGAGCAGGCCGCGGACATGGCGGCGCGAGGGCTCGCCCTGGGCGCGCTGGCGGGCATCCTCGTGACGCTGGGGTGGCGCGCGGTGCTGCGCAACCTCCAGCACGCGGACACCGCCTCCCAGGAGAACGTCCACAACCGCCTGCAGGCCCTCTCGTATGGGCTCGTGGGCTCGGCGCTGGCGGTGCCCCTGGCGCTGGCCGCGGCGCTGGATGCCTCTCCCGTCCTCTCCTTCCTGCGCTGAGGTGGCCCTGTGTTCTCTCGCAACGCACGCGGCCTGCTCGACTTCCTGATGGCCGCCCTGTGTCTGTGGACCGCCTGGCACCACACGCCCGCGGGCGCGCTGGTGCGGCGAGGCGCGGCCTGGGCCTTCAACTCCCGGAGCACCGCCCGCCCGCTGCTGGCCTACTACGATGGGGTGAGCAGCTCCGGGGTGACGCCCTCCGCGCTCGTCCCGGAGGCGCCACCCGTGCGCCCCCTCTCCGAGGTCGAGACGCTCGCCTACGGCACGCACCTGGCGCTCAAGGGCCTCCAGCCCAAGGCGCGCAAGCCCGCGCTGGGGCTCGCCATGGAGCTGGGCATCCCCACCGAGTCGCTGCTGGACGCGGCGCAGGGGCCAGACGCCACGCGCAAGCTCCTCGAGGGCCTGGCCGGGGAGTTCCCCAGCGAGGAGGCCCGGCTCACCGCCGTGTTCGCGGGGCGCATCCCCGCGCGCTATGCCCAGGAGCGCGTGTCGGCCGTGGGAGGCCCGTTCACGCTGGAGGAGCTCTCCCGGCAGCTCCCGCCCGGCTACGAGGACGCCACGGTGGCGGCGACCCAGGCGCTGGCGCTCACCACCGCGTTCGGGCTGAAGTGGCCCGTGCCGGAGGCCACGCGCGTCTCCAGCCCGTTCGGCTACCGGATCCACCCCACGCTGGGCACTCGGAAGCTGCACACGGGCGTGGACCTCAGCGTGCCCCAGGGCACGGAGGTCCGCGTGGTGGAGGATGGCACCGTGCGCCGCGCCAGCGAGGACGCGGTGAACGGCCGGGTGCTCATCATCGACCATGGCCGCGGCGTCACGACGGCCTACTGTCACAACTCCGAGCTGCTGGTGAAGGTGGGCCAGCGCGTGAAGAGCGGGGACGTCATCGCCTACTCGGGCAACACGGGCCGCTCCACCGGCCCGCACCTCCACTACCAGCTGGAGCTCTCCTCCCAGCCCGTGGACCCGCTGCGCTTCCGCTCCGGCTCGCGCGCCGTGGCCACCGGCTCCCAGCTCTGAGCCACGTTCGGGCGGCCGCGCTGACACGTCAGAACTGGTACTGACATGTCAGTGGCGGGGGAGCGCTCCGGCCTCCAGCGCGGAAGAGGCAGGAGGCTCCTCGCAAGCGGCGGTTTTCCGAGGGGTAGGCGAGGGAGCTGTCCCAGGCACCGCGTTTGCTAACTCCAGCGGGGCGGCTCTAGAACTGTCGGCTTTCAGACAGGCCCCGCCCGAGGTCCCCCCGACATGGAAGCACTCATCCAGCAGCTCAAAACCCTGGCGCTCACCGATGCGCTGCCCTTCCTGCTCAAGCTGGGCGGAGCGCTCGTGCTGTGGTTCATCGGGCGCACGGTCATCGGCGGATTCCAGCGCGTCCTGCACCTCACGATGCAGAAGCGGAAGATCGACGCCACGCTGATCCGCTACGTCGAGTCGCTCTTCTCCAGCGCCCTCACCATCCTGCTGCTGCTGGGCCTGCTGGGGATGCTGGGCATCGAGACGACGTCGTTCGCCGCGCTGCTGGCGGCGGCGGGCATCGCCATCGGCTCGGCGTGGTCGGGGCTGCTCTCCAACTTCGCCGCGGGCGTCTTCCTGCTCGTGCTGCGCCCCTTCCGCGTGGGCGATGAGATCACCTCGGGGGAGGTCACCGGGATGGTGCAGGAGATCGGCCTGTTCGTCACCGCCATCGACACGCCGGACAACCTGCGCATCTTCGTCGGCAACAGCCGGCTGCTCGGCGAGAACATCGTCAACCTCAGCCACCACCCCAACCGGCGCATCACCATCAAGGTGCCGCTGGTCCACGGCTGCGATGTCCCGGCCGTCAAGCGCGCGCTGGAGGCGAGGGTGGCGGGCGTCCCCGACGTCCTGGCCCAGCCCGCCGTCTCCGTCGAGGTGGAGGAGTTCACCGTGACGGGGCCCGTGCTCGCGGTGCAGGCCTGGTGCAAGCCGCCGAGTGCCAACCCGGTGAAGGACGGCATGGGCCAGGCCATCCAGGAGGCCCTGGCGCTCTCCGGGTACGCCCTGCCCATGCAGTCGCAGAACCTGATTCTCCCCAAGACCGGCTGAGGTCGTGCTAGGTCGCACGCGCATGGCTACCCTGCAGGTTCGACGCGTGCGCCCCGACCATCCGGATCCCCTGCCGCTGCCTCGGTACGAGACGGCCCAGGCCGCTGGGATGGATCTCCGGGCGGACATCGATGGAGAGCGGACGCTGCGCCCCCTCGAGCGGCTGGCCGTACCCACCGGGCTGGCCATCGCGCTGCCTCCCGGCTACGAGGGGCAGGTGCGGCCCCGCTCCGGGCTGGCGCTCAAGCACGGCATCACCCTGCTGAACTCGCCCGGGACGATCGATGCGGACTACCGGGGCGAGGTCCACGCCGTCCTGGTGAACCTCTCCCAGGAGCCCTTCACCCTGCGTAGAGGTGACCGGGTGGCCCAGCTGGTCGTGGCGCCTGTCACCGTGGCGGAGATCCAGGAGGTCGCCGTCCTGGACGCCACCCCTCGGGGGGAAGGTGGGTTCGGCTCCACCGGACGATGACACCGGCTCGTTCCTTGCTGCCCTGGGAGTGGGCAGGATAAGGAGGGTGTGGGCCACCGGCAAAGGGCCCATGCAAGGAGTCGGAGTCCCCTCTCGTGCTCTGCTACCGCTGCGGCAGCCACGTCCCTGATACGACCGACACCTGTCCTACCTGCGGCCAGAAGTTCGACGCCGCGGCTCGACAGGCCTCGGGCGCTTCCGCGCGCAAGCGAGGGGGCGTGGAGGGGGCCCCCTACAAGCAGGGGGACGTCGCCGCCGGGCGCTACGTCATCAAGGAGCTGCTGGGCGCCGGGCCCGTTGGCTACGTCTTCCGGGCGCAGGATCGCTCGCAGGATGTCGACGTCGCCTTCAAGGTCATCAACCCCCGGCTCCTCCAGGAGCCCGAGGAGCGGACCCAGTTCTCGCTGGTGATGCGGGTCGGCAAGAAGCTCAACCACCCGTACCTGTCGCGCGTGTACGAGGAGGGCCTCGACCAGGATCGCCCGTACTTCACCTCGCAGGTCATCGAAGGCATGCCGCTGCGCCGGATGATGGAGATGCGCGCGGCCAAGGGGCAGCCCTTCACCCTCAAGGAGGTGGAGCCGCTGCTCAGCCAGCTGGGTGCCGCGCTGGATGCCGCGCACCGGTACGGGCCCCACTCGGACCTCAAGCCGGAGAACATCATCGTCCTGCCGGACGTGCTCAAGGTGACCGACTATGGGCTCGCCCTGGGCATCCCGCGCCTGCCGTTCGTCCAGGCCCAGAAGGGCTACCGCGCCGAGGGCTACATCGCCCCCGAGTACGTCTCCAACGGGGAGATCGACTCGCGCATGGACATCTACTCGCTCGCGGTCATCGTGGGCGAGATGCTCACCGGGCTGATGCCGGACGCGGACGGCATCCCCGAGGTCCTGATGAAGAATCCGGACCTCCCGCCCGCCTTCGAGGCGCTCTACCGGCGCGCGCTCAACTCCAACCCGCTGGCCCGCCCCAAGACGGCGGGCGAGTTCTCCGCCGAGTTCTCCTCCATCGTGGCCAAGGGGCCGGCCGCCCTGAAGCGTCCGGCGCCGCAGGCGGCTCCGCTGGGCAGCTCGGCGCTCACCCAGACGGCCCGGAGCTCGGAGAAGCCACCTCCGCCGGTGCCCACCGATCAGCTCCCCATCGCCAGCGTCTCTCCGCCGCTGCCGGTGCGGTCGCCGCCCGCGCCGGAGCTGCCTCCGGTGGATGCCACCCAGCCGATGGATGCCGCGATGCTGGCCGCCATCATGGCGGCGCCTCCCGTGGCCGCCGCCAAGCCCGATGGGGCGGACAAGCCTCCCGAGCCCCGGCTCTCCGGGGAGTCTCGCCCCGGCAGGCTCTCCGCCTCGGGGCAGCCCCCGGCTTCCTCCGCGGCGACGGCCAGTGCAGCCCGGGCTCCGGCGCCTGCGGCGACAGGCGCTCGCCAGTCCGCGAAGCAGGCGGCTCCGCGCACCTCCAAGAAGGTGGAGAAGCGGTCCATGCCGGCCCTCTGGCTCGTGCTGCTGACCGTCGCGGGGCTGGCCACGGGCTCGGCCGTTGGCTACCTCATCCTCAAGCGCATGGGCCCGCCGGGCCAGGAGAACGGGGGAGGGCTCCCGGCGCAGCCGCCGCGGCCGCCGCCGACGCCCTCGGTGCCCTCGGCTCCCTCGACTCCCGCGGAGGTGGGGCCGATGGTTCCCGTGGGCCGCTGCCCCTCGGGCATGAAGCTGGTGAGCGGCGGGGCCTTCAACCAGGGCGCACCCGCGGATGAGCAGGACCGCATGGTGGATGAGCGGCCGCTGCGGAGCGTCCAGGTCGTCTCCTTCTGCATCGACGAGTACGAGTACCCCAACCAGAAGGGCGCCCAGCCCCGCGTCAGCGTGACCTGGGAGGAGGCGCGGCAGCTCTGCGACAAGGAAAAGAAGCGGCTCTGCCGGGAGGAGGAGTGGGAGAAGGCCTGCAAGGGGCCCGGCAGCTCGCGCTACCCGTACCCGGGCCCATTCAACCCGGAGCGCTGCAACACCGATGATGCCCAGGGCAAGGATCGCAAGCTGGCCGAGGCGGGCCGCTTCGAGGAGTGCCGCTCGGCCTACCAGGTCGCCGATCTCTCCGGCAACGTGGCGGAGTGGACGTCCTCGCCCTTCACGGGCAATGACCTGAACCGGACGCAGAAGGGAGGCGCCTTCGACCGGCCCGGCTACGCGGTCCGCTGCTCGGCACGGATCAGCGGTGATCCAGGCAAGCCGGAGCCCACCGTGGGCTTCCGCTGCTGCGCGGATGTGCAGCCATGAGGCGCACCGGGGCCGCGCTGCTGCTCGCGCTGCTGCCGGTGGTGGCCGCCGCCCAGGCGCGCCCGAAGGTGGTGGCGGTGAAGTCCTCCGCGCTCGCGCCCTACGCCTCCGTGCTCGCGGGCTTCCGCGCCGAGGCCAACGCCGACGTGCAGGAGATGATGCTGGACGAGAGCCCGGCCGCGGCCGCTCGCGTCTTCAAGGCGCTGTCGCTGCAGAAGCCGGCGCTGGTGCTGGCCATCGGGCCCCTGGCGGCCAACGCCGCGCGCCGCTCGCTGGGCGAGGAGATCCCCGTCCTCTTCGTCATGGTGCCCTACTTCGAGAAGTACGGCCTGGAGGGCCCCAACGTCACCGGCATCGCGCTGACGAGCGACTACGCCCCGGAGCTGGGCGCCCTCAAGGCGATGGTGCCCAAGGCGAAGCGGGTGGGCATCCTGCATGATCCGCGCTTCTCGGCGAAGCAGGTGCAGGCGGCGCAGGAGGCCGCCAGCGCCCAGGGGCTGACCATCGTCCCGCTGGAGGTGGAGACGCAGGCCCGCGTGGAGAAGGTGCTCGGGGGCGCGGCGGGCAAGGTGGACGCGCTGCTCATGGTGGCCGACAAGACGGTGGCCAACACCGCCGTCGTCCAGGCGCTCATCACCTTCGCCACCACCCAGAAGATTCCCCTGGTGGCGCTGACGCCCAGCCAGGTGAAGGAGGGCGCCACGCTCTCGCTGGCTCCCAGCCCCACGGCCATCGGCCAGCAGGCCGGGCGGCTCGCCAACCGCATCATCCACGAGAAGGTGGACCCCGGCGCGCTGGCGGTGGCGCAGCCCGAGGGCATGGATCTGTCCATCAGCCTCACCGCCACCCGTAAGCTGAGCTCCTCCTGCGACGTCGCGATGGAACTGCTCCGGTACGCGGCGAAGCGGGACTTTCCCGTCAAGGTGCTCGAGTGATTCCACGATACAGCCGTCAGGAGATGGCCGCCCTCTGGTCCGACGTTGCCCGCTACCGCCGCTGGCGGGACGTGGAGCTGACCGCGCTGGAGGGCATGGTGCAGGCGGGGCTCGCCCCCAAGGAGGCGCTGGAGGACTGCCGGGCTCGCGCCGGGGACTTCACGCCGGAGGATGCCGCGCGCATCGAGGAGATCGAGCGCACGACGAAGCATGACGTCATCGCCTTCCTCACCTTCATGGAGGAGCGCATCGGCCCCAGCGCCCGCTGGCTGCACATGGGGATGACGTCCTCGGACGTGCTGGACACGTCGCTGGGGATGACGCTGCGCGACGCGGTGGATCTCCTCCTCCAGGGGCTGGCGCGGGCGATGGCGGCGGTGGAGAGGCGCGCCTTCGAGCACAAGAACACGGTGATGATGGGGCGCAGCCACGGCATCCACGCCGAGCCCATCACCTTCGGCCACAAGCTGGCCATCTGGTACGACGAGCTGAGCCGCGCCCGCGCCCGGCTGGAGCGCGCCCGCGAGGCCATCGCCGTGGGGATGATCTCCGGCGCGGTGGGGACGTTCGCGCACCTGCCTCCCTCCGTGGAGGAGCACGTGTGCCGCAAGCTGGGGCTCCACGAGGAGCCGGCCTCCAGCCAGATCATCCAGCGCGACAGGCACGCGGAGTTCTTCACGGCCCTGGCCCTGCTGGGCACCAGCATCGAGAAGTTCGCGGTGGAGATCCGCCACCTGCAGCGCACCGAGGTGCGCGAGGCGGAGGAGCCCTTCACGCCGGGCCAGAAGGGCTCCAGCGCCATGCCGCACAAGCGCAACCCCATCCTGTCGGAGAACCTGACGGGGCTGGCGCGGCTGCTGCGCGGCTACGCGGTGAGCGCCATGGAGGACGTGCCGCTGTGGCACGAGCGGGACATCTCCCACTCCTCCGTGGAGCGCGTCATCGGCCCGGACGCCACCATCGTGGCGGACTTCATGCTCCACCGCTTCGCGGGGCTGATGGAGAACCTGCGCGTCTACCCCGAGCAGATGGCCCGCAACGTGGAGCTGCTGGGCGGGGTGGTGAACTCGCAGCGCATCCTGCTGGAGCTGGCGCGCAAGGGGATGGACCGGCAGGCCGCCTACGTCATCGTCCAGCGCAACGCGATGAAGATGTACGAGGAGGGCGTGGGCTTCCGCGAGGCGCTGCTGAAGGACGCCGATCTGCTGAAGATGATGACCCCCGAGGAGATCAACGACTGCTTCTCCACGGGCTACCACACGCGCCACATGGACGACATCTTCCGCCGCGTGTTCGGCCGCAGCGAGTAGGGCGCGCCCGGCGCCGGCCTGGGCCACCGCTCGCGCGCGCTGGGAGGACTCCCACCTCGAGGAAAGAGGGCCCGGGTAGCACTTCACCCGGGCCCTCTGGTGCTTCAGTCAGTCTTCGCCGGGATCAGGGATCCATGGGCTTTCCATCGATCTCCAGGATGGTGAAGACGACGCGGCGGTTGTTCTCGCGGCCCTGGGCCGTCTTGTTCGTGTCCACCGGCTGCGTCTCTCCGTAGCCCTCGGACTCCAGGCGCTCCGGAGCGATGCCCGCCTGCTCCACCAGGTACTTGCGGACGTTGCCCGCGCGCCGCTGCGACAGGTCCATGTTGAAGTCGTCCGCACCGCGGTCATCGGTGTGGCCCTCGACGCGAACCTTGGTGATCTGCGGGTTGGCCCGGAGCACCTGTCCCACCTGCTGCAGCAGCGGGAAGGAGCGCGCCAGCACCACGTCCTTGTTGGTGGCGAAGTACACCTTCTCGAGGATCATGATCGAGCGGCCATGGACCTCGACCTGGGGCTTGCCCTCGTCCGGGCAGCCGTCCGAGTCGTCCACGCCGTTGATGACCTCGGGCTCGGTCGCGCACTTGTCCTCGCCATCGACGACGCCGTCCCGGTCGTTGTCGGGGTCGGGGCAGCCGTCCTCGTCCTGGAAGTTGTCCTTGTCCTCCGGCTGCAGCGGGCACTTGTCCTGGCCGTCCAGGTTGCCGTCCTGATCGTTGTCGGGGTCGGGGCAGCCGTCCTCGTCCTGGAAGCCGTCCTTGTCCTCCGGCTCGTTCGGGCACTTGTCGGCCGTGTCGGGCTGGCCATCCAGATCGTTGTCGGGGTCGGGGCAGCCGTCCTCATCCTGGAAGCCGTCCTTGTCCTCCGGCTCGTTCGGGCACTTGTCCGCCACGTCGGGGATGCCGTCCTGGTCGTTGTCGAGGTCCGGGCAGCCGTCCTCGTCCTGGAAGCCATCCCTGTCCTCCGCATCGTCCGGGCACTTGTCCTCGGTGTCTGGCAGGCCGTCGTCGTCCGAGTCCTTCGGACGCGGGGGAGGCGCCTCCGCCGTCCAGGAGAAGCCGGTGAACACCCGGAAGGAGGGCATGCCGTAGCCGACCGTCATGCCTCGGCCCAGCCCGAGCGTGGCCAGCACGTTCTTGTTGAAGTGGTACTGGAGCCCGGCCAGCAGCTCCAGGGGGATCTCCTCCTCGTCCGCTCCGCCCGTGGCGCCCAGGCCCAGCGCGCCCGCCAGCGACGCCATGCCCGTGAGATCATGGCCCCGGACCTGGAACGGGATGGCGGCGCCGAGCCCGTAGCTCAGCTCGTTGCCCACCGAGAGGTTGAGCAGTTCCTGGCGGCTGCGCAGGCTCACGCCCACGTTGGCGAGCAGCCGGGTGCCGTTGTCGAAGGCGTAGTCCGCCGCGACGCGCGGCTGCACGCCGACGCCCTTCTGGCCGTGCAGATCCTTGCTGCCGCCGGTGGGGAGCACCACCGGGGCGGCGAGCGCCAGGCGCAGGCCCTCGTGGTCGAGCAGCAGCGCCTTGGGCACCAGCCGCAGGTCGCCCAGGCCGCCCTTCCACGTCTGCTCCACGGGGCCCGAGGCCTGCTCGTTGAACTCGCCATGCTGGAGGTTGAGGGGAACGGACGCCCCCAGCTCGAAGTGATTCCCCAGGCCGATGGCGCCTACCAGGTCGAAGCCCAGCTGGTTCTTCACCAGGTGCTGGAGCAGATCCTCGTTGGCCGCGTTGATGACGACCAGCGGCTCATGGGCGTAGTTGAGGTACAGGCCGGCGCGCCACGCCAGGTGTCCCGGCACTCCCGCGCCGTGCAGGCCCAGCACGTCCGCCTTGCCCGGAGCGGGCTTGAACTGCTGCACGTCGATGGCCGTGGAGCTCTGCGCCCGCGCGGACGGGGAGGCCGCCAGCACCGCCACGGCTCCCAGCCCGAGCAGGGCGCGGAGGCCTCGCGAGGAGGACACCCGCGCGCCCCGGCGACCCAGGACGGTGAGGCCCACCAGGGCCAGGGCCATCCAGAGGGCGCTCGGCGGGCCGCCGTCGTCCGAGGCGCTGCAGCCCCGGCCCACCACGCGGCGCTCGATGATGGGGAGCGGCTCCACCGTGACGGTCACCGTGGCCGTCGAGCTGCCGCCCTTGCCGTCGCTGATGGTGTAGGTGAACGTCTCCGTCCCCGAGAAGCCCGGCGCGGGCGTGTAGAGGATGCGGGTGCCCCCGTCGGCGATGGTCACCGTGCCGCCCTCGCTGCCCTGCGTCACCGTGACGACGGTGAGGGTCTCCTCGATGTCGGGCGCGAACGAGTCGTTGGCCAGCACGTCGATGGAGTTGCCCTCCGTGCTCTCCGTCACCGTGGCCGAGTCATCCGTGGCCGTCGGCACGTCGTTCACGGGGTTGACGGTGAGCGGCAGGGTGTCCGTGTCGCTCTTCGGGCCGTCGGGGCCGGTGTTGCCCAGGTCGTTCGAGGTGATGGTGAGGCTGGCCTCGCCGAAGTAGTTGGCGTCCGGCGCGAAGGTCAGGCTCTGGATCGCCGCGTTGATGGCGGCCAGGGTGCCGGTGAAGGTCATCGTCGTGTCCGACGTGCCATCGCCCGCGGAGAACGTCAGCCCGGTGGTGGTTCCGCCCAGCGAGATGGTGCCGTGGGTGACGGTGAGCGTCACCTCGAGGTTGCCGCTGCCCACATCCACGTCGCTGATGGACAGCCCATTGCCGTTGGCCGTCGAGAGCGTCAGCGAGGTGTCCTCGGGCGTGCTCTGCGCAGTGGGCAGGTTGTTCACCGGCGGGTCGTTGGCGGCGATGACCCTCGTGGTCGTCGAGTCGAAGTTGTCCTCCAGGCTGCCGTCGGTCTGCGCCTCCACGTAGACGTCGGCCCGGATCGTCCCGCTCTCGATGGTGGGGATGACCACGATGGAGATGGGCGAGCCGAGGCCGATGCCCTGGTTCGGATAGGTGCAGACGACCTTGCGCGCCGCCTCCGAGCAGGTCCATCCCGGCCCGCTGGCGCTGGAGAACGTCGTCCCGGTGGGCACGTCGAACGTCACCGTGATGAGCCCCGTGTAGTGGGGGCCGCCATTGAAGGGCGTGGCCGTATAGGTCAGGGGCGTGCCCTGCACCACGGGATCCGGCGCGTCGGTGAGGATGATCGACACCTGCGACTCCGCCAGGAGCTGGTTGCTGTCCGTGGCGGTGTTGTTCGACGGATCGCTGTCGAGGCCCGGAGCCGGCTCCGAGATGGTGGCCGTCACATCCACGTTGCCGACCGTCGCCATCTCGCTCACGGTCAGCTCGTACTCGTAGGTGACGGAGCCGCCCGGAGGCACGGTGAGCGTCGAGGTGATGGCCCCCGTGCCGCTCGCCACCGGGCAGGTCGCGCCTCCCGCGGCGGTGCACGTCCACGTGACAGCCGAGGCGTTCGCGGGCAGCGGCACGGAGAACGGCGCGTTCGTCGCGGTCGCCGGGCCGGAGTTGGTGACGGTGATGGTGTAGAAGTAGGTCAGCCCGGGCTCGACGACGGGGTCCACGTTGTCGATGGTGACGGCGAGATCCAGGGGCACGCACGTCAGCCACGGGAGTGGGATGGCGGGCGCGGCGACCACCTGGCCCGAGCCGCCGAAGGTCGCGCCGTTCACGGGGAACTCCGTCAGGGACGACGAGGTGGTGTTGCCCGAGTCGCCGCCTTCGACGGACGTCGTCACGGTGCCACCGCTCAGGGCGATGTAGCCGCCACCGCCACCGCCGCCCGGGCCCTCGGACTCGGCGGTGGTGATGAGCTGCCGGCCGCCGGCGCCACCATTGGCGTACACGGCGATGCCGGACAGGTCGCTGCTGAGGACGACCACCGTTCCGCCGCCGCCGCCGCCGCCGGGGGCGTCGTTGTGCGGGGAGGTCGTGTTCTGGGCGTTGCCACCGTTGGCGAAGATGGAGCCGGAGCCGTTCACGGTGGAGGAGATGAGGTAGACGAGGCCGCCGCCATTGCCGCCATCGGCGCCCGCGGCGTTGTTCCCATCACCCGCGCCGCCGCCGCCGCCCAGGAAGAGCCGCGAGGTGGGATCGTTGTCGACGGGGTGTCCGCCCAGGCCGCCGACCTCCTCGCGCAGGTTGCCGCCCCACAGTGCGTTGCCAGGGCCCGTGGTGAGCGCATCCTCGTTGGAGGCGGAGTAGCTGTAGCCGCCGCGGCCGCCGCCGGACTCGTCGGTCAGCGCGTTGCCGTTGGAGATGAAGGCCGGGTCGAGCGCCCAGGCCGCGCTGCCCACGACGGTGCTGCTCATCACGCCCTGGCCGCGCCAGAGCTTGCCGTTGTTGCCGTTGGAGCCGCCGCCGCCACCGCCGTTGTGGCTGTTGCCGCCGCCGCCGCCGTTGGCCGGAGCACCACGGCCGTAGCGCCCGCTCAGCGTCGCGTAGGTGGTGCCATCGCCCGCGATGCCCTCGCCCTTCTGCGCGCCATCGGCGGGGTTGTCCGAGCGGTAGAGGGTGACCCTCTGCGTGGAGGCCTGCGAGCTGTTGTCACGCAGGCCCGCGAGGAAGCCCTGGCCGCTGACGTTGATGGTCCCGGACAGCGAGGTGATGCCGTCCACGTGGAGCACCACGACGCCGCCACGCTGGCCGTTCCAGGGCGCCGCGACGACCGTGCCGCCGCTGTCCACCGTGAGGTTGGTGAACTGCGGCACGCGCACCACCTGCGTCCGGCCCGCCTGGCTGTAGCTGTTCTTCAGCCCGCTGCACGCCAGGTGGACGGTGTTGCCCTCGACGCGCAGGACGGCGGCGAACTCGTGGAGGCCCGCGCCGTTGAGGTTGGTGACGGTGCCGTACGCCGGGCCGTCCGAGGTGTCGATGGACGCGCCCTGCATCTGGATGATGAAGACCAGATCGCCGGCCTCCAGGGGACCGAAGTTCGGATCCTCCAGATCCGTGGCGGCCGTCACCTGGACGCTGGTGGCGCCCGCGGCGGCGTCCGCGGCGAGCACCGCGTACCGGTTGAGGACGGTGTTGGGCACGGTGACCGTGAAGTCTCCGTCCGCGCCGACGAGGGCCTTGGCCTGGCTCGTGGGCGGGGAGGCGTCGGAGAGGGTCTGCTCGCAGGCCGTCGCGAAGATGCCGCAGAGGGCGAGCAGCGCCGCACGGAGGACGCGAGAGGAGGGCAGCGAGACGGCACCCGAGAGGTTCCTCCAGGGAGTGTTCTCCCTGGAGCCCAGGGGCTCGATGCGTGCGGGGGAATGGGGATTCATGGACTTGGATGCTCCTGTGTCTGGCGCAGGCCAGGCACGATGGCTCTCTATTCGTTCTGCAACACCGTGGCCAGCCCCCTGGGAGGTCATTCCCGGCCCCGAAATCCCGACCTGGGAGGTGGGGGGCGGGTCCGTCAGCCGGAGCGACGTGTCAATCCGTGTGTCAACGCGTGTGTCAGGGCCCGTCAGGAGGCTCTGGCGGGGCGCATTTCCGCCAGGAACAGAGCGGGGAGAGGGCTGGTCCGGGATGTGCAGAAGGTCGCGGCATGCGAACCATTCGAGAAGGCGCCCACATCGTCTTCAGCGTCCTCGACCCCTCCTTCCTGGAGGAGACGGTGGCGCTGGCCTGCACCGTCTACTCCCAGCGTGAGCCGATGGCGCTGGCCCTGGGACTGACGCCGGAGGAGCTGCGGCCCTACGTGGAGTCCTGCGTGGAGGAGGCCTGCTACCAGGAGCTGGGGGTCGTCGCGCTCGAGCGCGAGAGCGGGTGCGTGGTGGGCTTCAGCCTCGCCAAGGACTACCTCACCCCGCTCCAGTGGAAGGTGACGGAGCGGCTGGCTCCGATGCACGAGCTCTTCCAGGCGCTCGAGCAGGGCTACCTGGGAGAGCACGGCTCCCCGGGAGAGTCCGGCGTGTTCGGGCACGAGCTGATGACGGGCATTGCCGCCGAGCATCCGTACCAGCGGACCCGCCGCGCCACCATCGCTCCCACGCTCGGGTACGAGCTGATGGCCCTGCGCACCGGACTGCTCGGCGCCAGGGGCTACCAGCAGGCCATCGCCATCTCGACGGAGCCCCGCGCCCAGCAGATCCATGAGTGCCTGGGAGCGCACCGGCTCTGCTCGATCAGCTACGAGGACTTCATCACCCTGAAGGATCGCCAGCGGCCCTTCGCCTCGATGAGCGGACGCTCCTGCGCGCTGATGCTCAAGGATCTCCGGGAGGGGAGGGCCAGCCTCGCGAAATCCGGCCGCGTGCTCCGGGGGCCCGTCGCCCTGCCTTCATCCAGCTCAGCGCGAGCCCACGTCCTTGGCCGACGCGTTGAGGGCGGCCAGCAGGGGCGCGCTCTCCCGGATGGGCGGCCGGAGGGTCGACTCCGCGGAGGGGACGACGGCCTCCCTTCGGTGCACCACCTCGTGGACGCGGAGCGGAGCGCTCATGCCGGGCAGTGAGCGCGCACCGAGCAGCGCGCACTCGAAGCCCGAGTCCAGCTGCTGGCGGAGCTCCTCTCGGATGAGGATCTGATCCCGCTCCGCGATGGAGGCCAGCCAGGATGCCCGGTTCACCACGTCTCCCACCACCGTGTAGTCCAGCCGGCCCAGCCCCTGGGTGCCGATGCTGCCCGACACCAGGGCTCCCGAGTCCACGCCGATGCACACGCCATGGGCGTACGGCGAGCCCTCACCGGCCCGGAAGGCCAGGGCCCGCAGCAACTGGCGCGCCGAGAGGCAGGCATCGAGCGCCCGGCCCACGTGCCCCTGTCCCCGGAAGACGGCCATCACCGCGTCCCCGACGAACTTGTCCACCACTCCGCCTCGGGAGACGAGCTCGGGGACGATGACCTCGAAGTTGGCGTTGAGCCGCTGGATGGCCGCCTCCGGCTGATCGCCGCGCGTCCACTCGGTGAAGTCCTTCACGTCGATGAAGACGACCGTGCTCTCCACCTTCTCGCCGACGGCGCCCAGCGGCGTGCGCACCGCCGAGAGCACCCGCTCCACCACGCCGCCGTTCACGAACATCCGCAGCAGATCGTTCTCTTCGGTGGAGCGCAGCATCCGGCGCAGCTCCCGGACGTGCTTGACCGTCTTCTCCATCGTGCTGCGCAGGTCGTCGAAGTTGATCGGCTTGACCAGGAAGTCGAAGGCGCCCCGGTTCATCGCCGTGCGCAGGTTGCTCATGTCGCCGTAGGCGGAGACGATGATGACCTTGGCCAGCGGGTTCACCTCGCCGACGCGGCCCAGGAAGGTGAGCCCGTCCATCTTCGGCATCTTGAGATCCGACAGGACGACCTCCACGTCCGGGTGCTGGCGCAGCTTCTCCAGCGCCTCCTCGCCGTTGGCGGCGAAGATGAACTCGTAGACGGACTCCTCGATCTCCTTGCGCAGCAGCAGCTGCATCACCAGCGCCATGTCAGGCTCGTCGTCCACGACGAGCACCTTCGTGGCGCGGGTGGGACGGCCGGTCTGCACCAGCGCGGAGAAGGTGGCGGCCAGCTCGCGAGCCGAGGAGAAGCGCTGCGAGAGGACCGGCGAGAGCGCGCGGGCGAAGAAGGCATCCAGCTGCGTGCCCAGCTCGGGCTCCAGGCGCGAGGGGGGCGTGGGAGAGACGGAGGTGCTCTCCTGGCGCAGCTGCTCGAGCGCCTGCGGGGAGAAGGGGTAGTCGCCCGTGAGCAGCCGGTACGCGACGACGGCCAGCGACCAGAGATCCGCGCGGTGGTCCAGGTCCGCCTGCCCTCGCATCTGCTCGGGGCTCATGTAGCGCGGGGTGCCGGCCACCTCGCTCTGCTGGGGCTCGCCCGCGTCCATCAGCGCCAGCCCGAAGTCGAGGACCTTGACCACCTCCTCGCCATCGAGGCGGGCCAGGAAGATGTTGCCCAGCTTGAGATCCCGGTGGATGACGCCCGCGGTGTGCGCCGCGGTGAGGGCTCGGGCCACCTGGTTGAGCAGGGGCACCACCGCCGCGGGGGGCAGGCGCTGGCGCCGCTCGAGGAGCGCCGCGAGATCCTCGCCCTCCAGCAGCTCCATCACGATGTACGGAACGTCCCCCTCGTCGATGCCGTAGTCGTAGATCTGCACCACATGCGGGTTCTGCAGCCGGGCGATGGCCTTGGCCTCTTGCGCGAACCGCTGCCGCGACTCAGGCGAGGTGAGGTGGTGTGAGGCCATCAGCTTGATGGCCACGTGCCGCTGGAGCTGCGAATCCAGTGCCAGCCAGATGGCGCCCATGCCACCGCCCGCAATGCTCCGCTTGAGGACGTATCTGCCGCTGATCGGGCGTTCGGTCATGATCCGTGGGGGGCCGCCAGGATGCTGCCAGGGAGCCAGAAGCACTCCCGGACATGTTCCGCTATGAGTGAACAAAAGTGAGCATATCCGTATCTCGCTCTTGCGTCACGGCCCTCCAGACTTCGGATAGCCCCATGAACATCCTGTCGCTGGATGGTGGCATCTCCATCGTGCTCGGCCTGCGCCTGCTGCGGCGCATCGAGGCCTCGCGCCCTGGCTTTCTCTCCCGGGTGGAGCTCTTCTCGGGGACGTCCGATGGGGCCGCGGCGGCCATCATCCTGGCCGCTGGCCGAGGCACTCCCGCCCAGAACCTCCGGGTCCTGGATGATTGCATCGACCTGTTCCACGAGATCGGCGCCATCCTCCGCCCCGGCCCGCGCAGGCTGTGGCAGTACGCGCGGGGGCGGGGCTCGCGGGACATCGCCGCCGGGTTCGAGCAGATGTTCAAGCGCCACCTCGGCGCGCGCGTGGACCTGGGGGAGCTGGAGCGGAGCGGGCGCAAGCTCGCTGTCCTGGCGTACGAGAAGGCCACGTGGCGCAGGCGCGTCTTCCGCAGCTTCGACCTCGAGTCCGATGCGGAGCGGCGCCGGACGCTCGTGGACGTCGCGCTCGCGTGCACCGCCGCCATCCCCATCCTGCCGCCGCACCGCAGCCCGGTGGATGGGCTCGAGTACCTGGATGGGGCGTACGTCACCAACAACCCCGCGCTCGTCACCGTGCAGGAGGCCTGCGCTCACCTGGAGCGCCATGGCGCCGCCGGAGGCAGTCCACTGAGCCATCTGAGGCTGCTGTCCCTGGGGACGACGGCTCGCGCCGCGGATCCCTCCGCGCCCGGCCGGGGGATGCTCTCGGGGCTGCCGCGGGTGATGGATCGGCTCGACAGCTCCGGGTGGGGGATGCTGCTCGGGCGGGCCCTGTACCTGCCGGACGCCTTGTTCCAGGGCTCGGTGGACACCGTGGACCTGCAGTGCGCCGAGCTGCTCGGGCCCCGCTACTTCCGGGTGCGCTCCATCATTCCCGAGATGGAGTGGTTGTCGGGGCTGGTCCTCGCCCCGGAGCGCATGAGGAGCCTGCTGGACGCGGAGGCCGAGAAGCGGTTCTCGGCTTCCCTGCCGGGCCTCGACTGGATCGATGCGAACCTGGGGAGTCCCCTCGGTCGAGCCTGACCTGATGGGTGGACTGTCGGCGGTGTTTATTTGTATTCAAGCCAACATATGGCTACGCCGAGGCACGCATACGAGGGGGTTCGCCCGTCACCGGACCCGGTGGCTCAAGAGGTCAGCCCCAGGCTCAAGCTGGAGCTGCTCATCACCTCGACGGATCTCGATGAGAACCTGAGCGAGGAGATCGCGAGCCGGTTCGAGATCCGCCGGTACGCGCCCGGAGAGGAGCTCCGCTCGGGGCCGGGCGTGTTCCGCGTGGTGCTCTGGGGGCGTGTCCTGGTGACGTCCTCGGCCAGGGAGCGCCAGCGTCAATACGGTCCGCTGTCGCTGCTGGGTGGGGACGCCGTGGTGGCCGGCATCCAGGGGCGCGGAGGGGGAGCGAGCGCGGGGCCCGTGGTGATCGCCCAGGAGCGGACCACGGTGCTCGAGCTGGCCTCGGAGCACTTCCAGGAGATCTTCACGACGGCAGGCCAGCCCAACGCGCTGTTCATGTCGCTGGCGCGGGCGGTCCGGCTCCAGGAGCTCGCGCCCGTCCTCGTGGAGACGCTGTCCACGCTGCCGGAGCTGGCCTCCATCCCCGCGCGGACGCTCCAGCGCCTGCTCGACGGGGCCGAGATCATCGAGGGCCAGCCTCCGCTGGAGCTGCTGGAGCAGGGCCAGCCTGTCCCGGCGTTCTACGTGGCGCTGGAGGGCTCGTTCGACTTCCGGCGCTCGGGGACGCACCGGATGCGGGAGGACGCGCCCGCGGTGGTGGGCCTGGCGGAGCTGGTCCGCGGCCATCCCATGGAGTTCAGCGTGTCGTCCTCGGGCGCGGCGCGGATGATCCGGCTGAAGGCGGAGACCTTCTGGGAGCTCTTCAAGCAGGATCCGGACTTCCGCTCGGCTGTCGCGCGCAACGTCAACGAGGAGATCGACCCGAGCCACGCGAGGAGCTCCGCCGCCGGCAACGGGGTGTTCGTCCTGTACGCGGATCCGTCCCTGCCCGAGGAGTACCGGGATGAGCGGGTGCTGCGGGGCATGGCGGATCTGCTGGCCGAGCGGCTGGCGCTCAGGCTCTGCGACCGGGTGCTGGTGCTCCACGTCATGCCTCCCGGCTCACCCGAGGCCTCGCGGCGCTGGTCCGTGAGGCCGCGGCCCGTCGGACTGGGCGAGGGCCAGCGCGAGGAGCTCGAGCCCTCCTGGATCGAGCACCAGGATGTGGTGCTCTCCAGCAACACGGAGGACGTGGGGCGGCGCATCCAGGGCCTGCTCGCGAGCCGCGAGGTGCCGGAGCAGCCGGACGTCACGCTGGTGGACATCTGCGCCATCGACGAGGCCGAGGAGGGAGACGTGGACCTTCTCGAGATGCTGCGGACGTCCAAGGACTTGCGTTTCAAGCTGGTGCACCTGCTGGCGAGGCCGGACGTGGAGCCGCCGCTCGAGCTGCTGGCGTCGAGGATCGGCGTGGTGCGCACGGCGCTGCTCCTCCAGCAGGAGCCGATCGACTCGCTGGTGAAGCAGGGCGATGGCGGCGGGACGGCCCTGGCGCTCTCCCGGGTGAGGCATGCGCTGGACGGGCTCAAGGCGACCGCGCGAGAGCGGCTCGGGGTGGTGCTCGACGCGATCAAGCCCCGGGAGGTGCCCTCCAGCCACTGGCCCGCGGGCACCGTCCGGGTCCGGCTCGGGAAGCCCCTGGTCCAGGCCCTGAGGCAGTGGGACTCCACCCAGGAGCCCCAGTCCTTCGAGGCGCTCGCGCTCGGCGGCTCCGACAAGGAGTCGGCCATGGCGAGCATCGATCGGTGGGCGCGGGGCATCACCGGCCGCCGCATCGGGCTGGCGCTCGGGGGCGGAGGCATGTACGGCTCGGAGCACCTGCCGCTCATCCGGGGGCTGCTCGCGCAGGGGGTGCCCATCGACGTCATCGCGGGCTCCAGCGTGGGCTCCACCGTGGGCGCCTACTTCGCGACGCGGGACGAGGCGGGGCTGGAGCTCTTCACGAAGCGCATCAACCCCATCCTGCTGCTGATGGGCACCTACTTCCTCACGAGCGCGGTCTTCGAGTGGCTGCTGCTCTACGATCTGGGCTTCGTCCAGCTGGACGAGACGGAGATCGTCTTCATCCCGGTGGTCACCGACGCGGACCTGGGCGTCGAGTGGGACGTGCGGCACGGCACGTACGCCCGAGGCGTTCGCGCGAGCGGCTCGCTGCCCCCCATGGGCCCGACGATCATCGGCGGCAGCCGCTACATCGATGGCGGCGTGGTGGCCAACGTCCCGATCAACGTGGTGCGGCAGGAGGGCGTCGGGGTGGTGATCGCCTCCAACTGCATCCCCAACGTCCGCCGCCGGCCTCAGCGCAAGCCGGGCCGCATCCCCCTGTCCCGCTTCTTCCTCGAGAGCAACCCCCTGCTCCGAGCGGAGGATCTGCTGCGCATGGTGCCCATGTTCTTCCGGGGGCTCGGGGAGTCCCAGGCCAGGAGCGCGGACGTCATGTACCGCTCCGTCTCCCAGGATCGGAAGCGGGGGAAGCTGCTGCAGGGCAGCGGGGAGGCGGTGGAGCGGGAGGGAGAGACGCTTCAGGTGCAGCAGGCCGTGGCGGAGGCCCAGAGCGCGCTCCGGCGCCTGCTGAGGCATCCACCCGCCGCGGTGCACCTCGGCCCGGACGAGAAGACGCTCGTCTACTACGGCTGGGTGGGCTTCGAGGGCGCCGCGGACCTCACGCCGCGCTCCTCCTCGGCGCTGGACGAGATCGCGAAGTTCCTGAGGGCGCACCTGGAGCTGAAGGCCGTCACCGTCCGGGTCACCGCCGAGGCGGAGGCGCTGGGCCGGCAGCGCGCCAGGACGCTGTGTGAGTACCTCCGGAGGCGGGGCGTCACGGCCACGGAGCTGCGCGAGGAGGGCGCCCAGGGCGAGGACTCCATCTCGTTCGAGATCAGCCCCGAGCTCCGGCCTCCCGAGGAGCGCGCGGAGCTGGAGGAGCGGCTCGAGCAGGAGCAGCTCCTGCGGAAGCGGGCGGAGACTCGCGCGCTGTCGCGGACGCTGACCCTGGCCGCGTCGACCCAGTGCTCCCGGGGCGATCTCGAGCTGGGCAGGTTGCTCGCGATCGAGGCCGCGGAGCTGGACCCGGGGCCGGAGACGGATCGCGTGCTCCGCCTGGCGCTCGCGCGTCGCGGCTGGTGCACCTCCGAGTGGAGCGCGGGCACCCTGGACGTCACCCACCTCGAGTACAGCCCGGATGGCCGACTCGTCGCCACCGGCTGCGAGGACGGCTTCGTGCGGATCTGGGATGCGCTCCATCCGCGGCCACAGCCGCTGCACCAGATCGAGCACATTGGCGGCTCGGACCCCGGGATTCGCGGCCTGGCGTGGTCTCCCAACGGTCAGCTCATCGCGAGCGCCGGGCGTGATCGCCGCATCCGGATCCACCAGCGGGCGGAGGGAGAGAAGGGCTGGCGGCAGCTCGCCATCCTCGAGGTGGGCAGCTGGGATCCGTACGGTGTCCAGTTCTCTCCGCGCTCGGAGCGGCTGCTCGGGACGGGCCCGAACGACAAGAAGCTCTCCGTGTGGAGCGTGCAGCCGGACGGCTCCTGGACGCCCACCAGCACCCTGTCCCACTCCGCCTCGGTGCGGTGCGCGGCCTGGAGCCCCGACGGGAACCGCGTGGCCTCGGGAGCGGCGGATGGCTCGGTCAGCCTGTGGGAGGGCCTGGGCCGTGGAGAGGTGCCGCGCAAGGTGCTCGCCACGGAGCTGGGCTCGGTGTCCCAGGTGGCGTGGCACCGAGGAGGAGATCGGATCGCCGTGGCCACCGAGCAGGGTGCGCGTGTCTTCACCCGGGCCGGACTGCTGTGCTTCGTGTGCGACGGGCATCGCGGGCCTGTCATCGAGGTGGCGTGGTCCCCCGATGGTCGCTGGCTCATGACCACGGGCGAGGACGGAGCGGCGCGCATCTGGGAGGCGAACACCGGTCGCTTCATGATGATCCTGCGCATGAGCGGCAGCCTCATCGCCGGAGCCCGGTGGCACCCGGACAGCAAGCGCGTGGCCACCTGGGACCAGGACACCCGCTGCGTCGTCTGGCAGGCCCTCACGGGCGAGCTGGAGATGAGCCTCTACGGGCACCTCTCCGTCATCACCCAGGCTGCGTGGAGGCCCGGACAGGACTCCGTCCTCCTGACGGGCTCGGTCAACGGCACCCTGCGAGAGTGGCGGACCACCGCCTGCGCGCAGGTGTCGTTCACGGAGCACGAGCAGGCGGTGAGCGTCGCGGCCTGCCACCCGAGCCAGGCGGAGTGGGCCCTGTCGGCCAGCGAGGATGGCTCGGTCTGTGTGTGGAGCCCGAGCACGGGGCAGCGGGTGAGCCAGCTGCTCCCCAAGGCGAAGGGTCAGGCCTGGGCTTCATGGAGCCCGGATGGACGCTGGGTCGCCGCCATCCGCTACGGAGAGGCACAGCCCGTGCTCTTCCGGACCCAGGACTGGAAGGCCCGCGAGGCGCCTGCGTTCCAGGCCTCGCGGCTCCATGACACCCCGAGCCCGCTCGTCGGCGTCCAGCTGGCGTTCAGCCCGGACAGCCGGCTGCTGGCCGTGAAGTTCACCCGGGGCGTCGCGGTCTGGGATGTCGAGACCGGCCGCTGGCTCGGCGAGTACCGCCAGGCCCACGACTTTCATGCCGTGGCGTGGGAGCCCCGCCTGTCGGGGGGCGAGTCGAAGCGGGCGCGCCTCGCGGTGTCCTGCTGGCAGCCCGATGGGGCGGCGGTGCACGACGCGCAGACCCTCCAGCCGCTGCTCCCGCTGACGTACCCCGGCGATCCGAGCGAGCGCGATGGCGTGTGGGCGCTGGCCTATGAGCCCCAGGGGCGCTTCCTCGTCACGGCGTGCAACAACGGGAAGGCGTCGCTGTTCGACGCCCGGAGCGGCGAGCCGCTGAAGAAGCCCACCGAGGAGCCGCTCATGCTTCCGCACCAGGGCGGCGTCACCGCGGCGGCCTGGTGCCCGGAGGGCCAGTGGCTCGCGACGGGGGACACGCAGGGCGTGCATGTCTGGAGCGCCCAGGTGCTGGACGGCACGCTCCAGCTCGAGCCCGCCAGCGAAGCGGACTCGCGGAGGACCAAGGTCTGCGCGCTCGCCTGGGAGCCTCGGGGGCGGTACCTGGCCTCGGGAGGCGCCGACGGCCAGGTGCTCATCTGGGAGTGGCTCCCCCGCGCGAGGAAGGAGGGGGAGGCTGGCTCCGAGACCTGGAGCTGGAGCGTGACCCGGAGGCTGGAGGGGCACACCGGAGAGGTCCGCGCGCTGTCGATCAGTCCGGACGGCCGGTTCGTCATCGCGGCGGGCGCGAACCGGGTGCTCGTCCATCCCATCGATCCCGGCGAGCTGCGGCGGCGAGTGGCCGAGATCCCCGGGCGGCTGGCGCTGACCCCGCGGGAGTGGTCCGACTACATGGCGGAGGCCGGGCTGTGGCGCCCGAGCTGGCCCAGGCCCCAGGAAGGCTGAGGGGGCTCAGGTCGCCAGGGCTCCCGAGCGCCGCGCGCGCCGGGGGAGGGTGATGCGGAACTCCGTGTAGTTCCCCTCCACGGAGTCGACCTCCAGCTTTCCGCCATGCCCCTGGACGATGATCTCGTGGCTGATGGACAGCCCGAGTCCGGTGCCCTGGCCCGCGGGCTTGGTGGTGAAGAACGGGTTGAAGATCTTGTCCTGGAGCGCCGCCGGAATGCCCATCCCGTTGTCGCGCACGCGGATCTCCACCTGGTCTCCGAGCTCCCGGGTGGACACCTGGACGGTGGGGACGAAGTCGGGGCCCTGCTTCTTGCGGCGCTCGTCCACCGCGTAGCAGGCGTTGTTCACCAGGTTGAGGATGACGCGGCCCAGCTCCTGGGGCATGGCCTCGACAGGCTGGAGCGCCGGATCGAAGCGCGTCTCGATCTCCGCGTGGAAGGACAGCTGCTGCGCCCGGAGTCCGCTGTAGGCCAGGTGCACGTACTCCTTGATCAGATCGTTCAGCGGGACCAGGACCTGCTCGGAGGTAGTGCTGGTGCGGGACAGGTCGAGCATCGAGCGCACGATGGCGTCCACGCGCTTGCCGTGCTCGTCGATCTTCTGCACGCTCTGCCGCAGGTGGCCGATGAGGCGGTCGAGCTCGTCGGCCCTCTTCGGCTCGAGCCGCGTCCGCTGCGAGTTGGACAGCGTGGCCAGCTCCTCCGTCAGCTGCAGGCTGAAGAGGGAGAAGCTGCTGATGAAGTTGAGGGGGTTGCGGATCTCGTGGGCAACGCCCGAGGTGAGCACGCCGAGCGAGGCGAGCTTCTCCTTCATCACCAGCTGCGCCTGCGTCTGCTTGAGCTGCTGCAGCGTCTGGGCCAGCTCGTCGTTGCTCGCGCGCAGCTCTCGCGTGCGCTCGCGGACGCGCTGGTCCAGGGTGTCGTAGAGGCGCGCGTTCTCCAGGGAGATGGCGGCCTGCGCGGACAGCAGCTCCAGCACCTTGCGGCGCTCCGGGGTGAATGCATCCGCCACCAGCTGGTTCTCCAGGTACAGCGTGCCCACCAGCTGCTTCTGCTTCAGCACCGGCATGCAGAGGACCGACCGGGGCCGCTGGCGCTCGAGGTACGTGTCACCCTGGAACGCGCTCCGGGGCGTGGCCTCGCTCAAGACGACCCGCTCCCGCGTCCGCTCCACGTAGCGCAGGATCGTCTCCGGCGCCTGCTCCAGCGCCCGGGCGGTCGAGTCATGCACCTGCACCTCCGCCCGCGTTCCCTCGTGCAGGCGAGCCTCCACGGTCAGCGGCACATCCCCCTTGAGCAGGAGCAGGCCCCGCTGGGCGCCCGCGTTCTCCAGGATGGTGCCCATCAGCTTCTGGAGCAGCTCGGAGAGGACGATCTCTCCCGAGATGGCCTGCGTGGCCTTGAGCACCGCGGCGAGGTCCAGCCCCTCCAGGCTCGTGCCGCTCTCGCCCCCCATGGAGGCGGACGAGCGCAGCAGGTTGGGGAACTGCCGCTCGAGCGCGGCCACCTTGGCGCGGGCTCCCCAGCGGCCATAGGCCCCGCGAGCCTCCTCCAGGTAGCCCTTCGCCGCGCGCTGCCGCCCTCGGGCCAGGTGGAAGCGGGCCGCCAGCTCGTTGGCCAGCGCCTCCTCGTGGGGGATGCCGTGCTTGACCGCGGCGGTGATGGCCTCGTCATACAGCGCCAGGGCCTCCAGCTCGCGGCCGGCCAGGCGGGCCCGCTCGGCGGCCAGGAGCCGGTGCTTCTGGAGGAAGTTCTCCGGGCACAGCGTGCTCAGGCTCTGGAGCGACTCCAGGTTCGCATCCATCGTCCGCTCGATCCGGGCGCGCTCCTCCGCGTCCGCCGAGGCGTGCCGCGCCGCCAGCACCAGCCCCTGGTACAGGGTCAGCTCGGCCCGGGACACCCAGCCCTGGATCATGGCGACCTGGGGCTCCGCCCGGGCGAGCAGCTCGCGCTGGTTCGGCAGCTCCAGCAGGTACCCCAGGCGTAGCAGGAGGACGGCGAAGCCCGCGGCCACCGTGGGGTTCTGCAGGTTCTGGAGCAGGTAGGCCTCGTTCAGGTACTGCGGGCTGCCCGGGGGAATGGCGCCATGCACGAGCCGGAGGATGGAGTGCATGGACGCGGCCACCTGGCAGATGGACTGGTGGAACTGGCTGCCGCCGCGGCTGTAGAAGTCGACGTGCCACTGGAGCCGGGCCAGCTGCACCCCCAGGTCCTCGCCGCCGAGCTGACCCGAGATGCCCAGCTGCATGGAGCACAGCCCGGCCCAGAAGAACATGCCGCTCTCCAGCGAGGCCTGGAAGCCCTGCTCGAGGATGCGCATGCTCGTCTCGACGGGCCGGCACCACGAGTTCTGGAACGTGGCGAACAGGTAGCGGATCATCGGCCGCTCGCCCAGCGGGTCGTAGCGCTCGCCCAGCTTCATGGCCAGCTGGCCGAACTCGAACGCCCGCTGGTAGTCCCCGCCCGAGGCCAGGCCGATGGCATAGAGCGCGTACGCGGTGCCCGAGCCGGGGCCATGTCCGTGCTCGATGGCCCGGTTCACCGTCAGCATCGAGAGCACCTGGAACAGGTCCGGGTAGACGTAGGCCGCGTAGCTGAGCGCGCGGGAGATGAGCAGGATGCGTGCCCGCTCCCGGGGGTTCGTCGTCTCCGGCAGGTCCGCGAGGCTGGCGATGGAGCGCTGCGAGAGGTTCTCTTCCAGCCGCTGGCGCTCGTGGGCAATCGCCGCGGCGGAGGCCTCGGGGCCCTCGGGCAGCTCGATGCCCAGCTCTCGCAGCGCCAGCCGCGCGGGCTGGATGGCCTGGAGGTACTGGCCCCGGCTCACGTACGTGTCCAGCATGAGGACGTGGATCTCCGTCTTCTCCTCGACGGAGCGGGCCTGGCGGAGGATGAGCTGGAACTCCTGCTCCGCGTCGTCGTAGCGGCCCAGCTGGTTGAGGCACTCCGAGCCGTGGCGATGGAGCTCGAGGGCCAGCTCGTACTGGCGCTCCCAGCAGTCCTCGCGGAGCAGCGAGGTGCCCACCTGCAGGTAGCGCAGCGCTTCCTTATATGCGGAGGAGCGCTTGGCACGCAGGCCCGCCACCAGGTTGAGCCGCGCCAGCCGCTCGCGCTCCTCGGGGCTGTCGATCAGCTCGGTGGCCAGATCGAGCTGGTGGACGATCTCGAAGATGTGCGCGTCGCGCTGGGCCTCCGGAGTCTGCTCCAGCAGCAGCCGGCCAATGCGCAGGTGGAGGCGCTTGCGCGCGTCCTCGGAGCTCAGCGAGTAGGCGGCCTCCTGGACGCGGTCGTGCAGGAACTCGTAGCGGACCTGCGAGGGCTCCACCGCGGCCGCCTCCGTGCCCTGGCTCTGGACGTACTTGTACGCATCTCCGATGGGCAGCAGCAGCCCCAGCTGGATGGCCTCCCAGAGGTCGGCCGCGGCTTCCCGGGGGCTGCGCCCGTTGATGATGGAGATGACCTCCAGGTTGAAGGTGCTGCCCACGCACGCGGCGTGCTTGAGCGCCTCCTGGGTGGCGGGGGGCAGCGCGGCGAGGCGCTCGGCCATGAGGACCGCCACGTTGTCGGTGATGCCCATGCCGCGGATGCGCTCCAGCTCCCAGCGCCAGCGGCCCAGCTCCGGATCGAAGGTGATGTAGCCGCGCTCGTGCAGCGTGGTGACGAACTGGCTCACGAAGAAGGGGTTGCCCTGCGTCTTCTGGAAGACCAGCGCGGCCAGCTCCGCCACGGCGGGGTCTCCCGCCCGGTCGAGGGTGTCCTCCAGCAGCTGCGTCACGCTCTCAAGCCCCAGGGGGCGCAGGGAGATCTCGGAGACAGGTGAGGACTGCCGCAGCTCCTTCAAGGTGGCCAGCAGCGGGTGTCCGGCGCGGACCTCGTTGTCCCGGTAGGCGCCGATCACCAGCAGGTGCCGATAGCTGGGATCCGACAGGATGCGCTGGAGCAGGCCGAGCGAGGCCGCGTCCGCCCACTGCAGATCATCCAGGAAGAGGACCAGCGGG
Source organism: Hyalangium gracile (assembly GCF_020103725.1). Taxonomy (NCBI): domain Bacteria; kingdom Pseudomonadati; phylum Myxococcota; class Myxococcia; order Myxococcales; family Archangiaceae; genus Hyalangium; species Hyalangium gracile. The sequence goes on from NZ_JAHXBG010000012.1 coordinate 187,296, forward strand.
TGCTGCGGCAGCGCGAAGGCGCCCACGAGCCGCTGGAACACGAGGTTGAACCGGTTCTGGGACTCGATGGCGCCCAGCGCGGGGACGGGCGGCCGCGGGCCGATGATGAGCTCGATCTGGGGTACGACGTCCGTCACCACGCGGCCGTTCGGCCCGAGCGCGGCCTGCAGCTCCGCCTTCCAGGTGGCGATGCGCTGCTCGTCCTCGGAGAGGATCTGCCGGACGAGGCCATCGAAGGCCTGGATCCAGGCGGCGTACGGAGAGGTGAGGAACTGCTCGAACTTGCCGGACCCGAAGTAGCCGCGCTGGCGCACCAGCGGCCGGTGGACCTCGTTCACCAGCGAGGACTTTCCGATGCCGGAGTAGCCGGTCACCAGCAGCAGCTCGGCCTGACCGCCCTGGCTGACGCGGTTGAAGGCCGCCGCGAGCTGGGCGGCATCCTGCTCCCGGCCATAGAGCTTCTGGGAGAGGTGGAAGGAGGCGGAGACATCCCGCTGGCCCGGCAGGATGCTCGGGGTGAGCGGATCGGGCACGCCGAGCTGATCGCGGCAGAGCCGGAGGTCCGCCGACAGGCCGTAGGCGCTCTGGTAGCGCTCCTCGGCGTTCTTGGCGAGCAGCTTGAGCACCACGGCCGAGAGCGCCTGCGGCACCTCCGGGCGGAGCTGGTGGGGGGCAGGCGGCTCGACGGCGAGGTGGCTGTACACCAGCGCGGTGGCGTCGGTGCCGCTGAAGGGGGGACGGCCCGTCAGCAGCTCGTACAGGGTGATGCCGAGCGAATAGAAGTCGGTGCGGTAGTCCACCGCCCGGTTCATCCGTCCCGTCTGCTCGGGGGAGATGTACGCCAGGTCTCCATGGAGGATGGCCTGGGAGGTGTAGCTGGGGGCCTCGGAGCTCAGCCGCGAGGCCAGGTCGAAGTTCGCGAGCCGCACCTCTCCCGTCTCCGGGTGGAGCAGGATGTTGGAGGGGGTGATGTGCTTGTGGATGATGCGGCGCTGGTGCAGCTCGCCCACCACGCGGGCCAGCCTCAGGGCGATGTCCATCACCTGGCGCGGCGGCAGGCCTCCCGCCTGGAGCAGGGTGCGCAGCGGCTGGCCTCCGAAGTCCTCCATCACCAGGCACAGCTTGCTTCCGCTCCGGAGCAGCTCGACGACCCTGGCGACTCCCGGCAGGTCCAGGCTGGCGCTGAGCTCGTAGCCGTAGCGCAGGCGGGCATGCTCCTCGGGAGTGGGGCTCCCCTCTCGAGGCATCCGGAGCAGGAAGGAGCGCTCCCCCCGACAGGCTCTCAGGAGGACATGGTTGCGCTCCTCGAGCAGGGGCTGGAGGTTCGTGAAGCCGGGAGTGGAGTCCATGCGCCCTCGGAGATTAGCAGCCCGGGGCGCGGTGCCGAATTGGACGGCAGGCGCTCAGTCCCGGGCCTCCCGGGCGCGCTCGACACAGGCGGCCAGCCTGGCGGCGAGGACCTCCACATAGGGTGGCTTGAGCAGGGACAGGTGATCGCCGGGGATCTCGTGGACATCCACGCCTCCGGCGGCGAGCTTGCCCCAGCCCATGGTCTGCTCTCGGCCCCCCCGGCGTTGGCGCACCTCTTCGGAGGAGAAGAGCGTCACCTTGTGCGGGTAGGCGCGAGGCTCGTAGGCGAACGTCTCCCGGACGTGGATGAGGAAGAGCCGGAACAAGGCCCGCATGGCGGGCTGGCGCAGGGCCATCCTGAGCGCCTCGTCCGGGACGAAGTTCGCCAGCGCGGACCGGGCCAGGAACGTCTCCAGCGGTCGCCGCTCGCGCAGCAGTCGTCCCAGCAAGCCGGGCGCTGGGGCCCGTCGCTCAGCGCTCCCGTGCACCAGGTAGAGGTAGTCGAGCAGGTGGGGCCAGATCGACCGCGAGACGCCCGAGGCGAAGAAGTACGCCATCTGCGAGGGTGAGGGGCGGTGGCCAGGCAGCGGCGCCGGCTCGTCCACGAGGGCCAGCAGTCGTACCTCCTGTCCTGAGGCGGTGAGCTGCTGGGCCATCTCGAAGGAGACGAGGCAGCCGAAGGAGTGGCCTCCGAGGTAGTAGGGCCCTCGCGGCTGGACGCGGCGGATGGCCTCGATGTAGCGCCGGGCCATGTCCTCGACGCGCTCGTCCGGCGCGGACTCTCCGTCCAGCCCGTGCGCCTGGAGCCCGTAGAAGGGCTGATCGGCTCCGAGCCGTCGGGCCAGCTCGACGTACGGGAAGACCGCTCCCGCGGCGGGGTGGACGAAGTAGAGCGGAGGCTTGGAGCCGTGGGGCTGGAGGGCGATGAGGGGGGAGGTCGTCTCCGGCTCGGGAGGGCCCTGGAGGGCCTGGGCCATCCGCTCGACGGTGGTGCCCCGGAAGGCGAGGCCCGGGGGGACCTGGAGGCCCAGCTCCCGCTGGAGCCGATCCGTGAGGCGCAGCATCACCAGGGAGTCTCCGCCCAGCGCGAAGAAGTCGTCCTGGACGCCAATGGGCTCCGTTCCGAAGAGCTCCTCGCAGACCGAGGCGATGCGGCGCTCCAGCTCGTTTCGAGGCGCGACGTACGCACTGCTCAGCGGAGGGCGGGGAGCACGGCGGCCGGTGACGCGAGGGTTCGGGTGGGCGCCAGGGCTGGAGAGAGGCAGAGGGGAGGTGACCGCGATGCGAGGCGCGACGGAGGCGACCGTGGGCCGCCGGGCGAGGATGAGCCCGTGGTCCGACTCCTCATGGGCGCTCCCGGCTCGGGGGAAGAGCTCGATGGTGTCGAAGCCGGCCTCGGCCAGGGCCTGCTTCCACACGGGGAGCGGGAGCAGGGGCGAGTCCTTCCGGAAGGCGTCATCGTAGTACCACCAGCCCTCCGCCAGCCCCCAGGAGAGGACCTCCCAGCGGGGCGTGCGGAGCGCCTCCACCAGCCCGAGTGTTCCTCCCGGAGCGAGCAGCCTCTGGAGGTGGCGCAGCGTGCGTGACACGTCCTTCGTGGCGTGGACGACGTTGCAGGCGACGATGAGGTCGAAGCCCTGCTCGGCGTAGCCCTGCGGGCCCGGCTCCTGGGCGATGTCGAAGACGCCGAAGCGCATCCGCGCGTCCAGGCCGCGCCGGGCAGCCTCTGTCCGGGCGTCGTCGACGAAGACCTTGCCGAGATCCGTGAAGCAGTACTCGAAGTCGTGCGCCTGGAGCGCGGTGACGAGCGGCCAGGTCAGCAGCCCCTGGCCTCCGCCCACCTCGAGGACGCGCAAGCGGCGGCCTCGGGCGGTGGCGGCGATGCGGCGCGTGGCCTCTCCCAGGAGCAGGTTGTAGAGGCGCATCTGCCCGTGCTCGGCCGTTCGCGCGTTGCAGTCCTGCACGAACGCGGGGCTCCCATTCGGGAACAGCAGGCTGATGGCCTCCACCTGTCCGTTCAGCGCCTGGGGATAGCCGCGCAGGCAGTGCTCCACGAAGTCGAACAGGCCGCGGAACTGGGGGTGTGCCGTGTCCAGCCGCTGGCGCAGCGTGCTCGAGGGCTCGAGCCCCGCGGCGTCGCGCTGGAAGACGAGCTGCTCTCCCGAGATACGCACGAGGCCGTCCTCGGCCAGGCTTGCCAGCAGGGCGTCGAAGAGCCGCTCGAAGCGAGGCTGGACGCCGAGCTGTCGCACCAAGGCACTTCGCGTGTGGGTCGCGCCACGCCGAGTCTCCACGCCCGCCGTCCGGAGGTACTCGCAGACGAGACTGGAGCAGAAGGCTTCGAGGCCCTCCTTCAGTCCCGGGTAGCTCCGCACGGGGCGGATGGCCAGCGTGCGGTGCAGCTCCTGCTCCACGTCTTCGAGGGGGCGCTCGGATGCGGAAGCCTCGGTGCGGAGCGGCGCGGGCGTGCGTCCGAGCCAGTGGGAGTGTCGCTCGAACGGGTAGGTGGGCAGCGTGACGCGCAGGCGTCTGCGCTCGGAGTGGTGGGCTGCCCAGTCCACCGGCGCGCCCTGGGCCCAGAGCTGCCCCAGCGCCGCGAGCCACGCCTCCAGATCCGAGCGCTCGTCCTCGGCGGAGGAGCGCAGGCTGGGAATCGCGCGCGCGCCAGGGGAGGGCTGCTGCGAGGCGAGCGCGCTCAGCACGCGCCCCGGTCCTACCTCGAGGAGCAGATGGTCCCGAGAGGAGAGCTCCGCCAGTCCGGAGGCGAAGCGCACGGGCTGGCGCAGGTGCTGGGCCCAGTAGTCGGGATCGGTGGCCTGCGCCTCCGTCACCCAGGTGCCGGTGACGTTGGAGAGGTACGGCAGGCGAGGCGCATTCCGGCGCACCCGGCGAACCTCCTGGGCGAAGGTGTCGAGGATGGGCTCCATCATCCCCGAGTGGAACGCATGCGAGGTGTGCAGCCTGCGCGAGACCTTGCCGAGGGAGGTGAGTCGGGCTTCGAGCGTCGCCACGGCCTCCACGGGCCCGGACGCGACGCACGCCGCGGGGCCGTTCACCGCGGCCAGGGCCAGCTCCGGCCCCAGCAGTGGCACCAGCTCGGTCTCCGCCATGGGCACTGCCAGCATCGCTCCGGGGGGAAGCTGCTGCATCAGCCGGCCTCGGAGCGCCACCAGCCTCAGAGCGTCCTCCAGCGAGAAGACCTCGGCCAGACAGGCCGCGACATATTCCCCGAGGCTGTGGCCCAGCATCGCCGCGGGCCGGACACCGTGAGAGAGCCACAGGCGGGCGAGCGCGTACTCCACGGTGAAGAGCGCCGGCTGGGCCAGCGCCGTCTGCTCCAGGCGCAGCTGCTCCTCGGGCCCGCGACGGCCGGGATGGAGCACGCCGCGCAGGTCCAGACCGAGGTGGGGCTCGAGGAGCCGCGCGCATCGGTCCACCTCCTGCCGGAAGAGGGGCTCTTCCCGGTACAGCGCCTCCGCCATTCCCAGGTGCTGGGTGCCCTGGCCCGGGAAGAGGAAGGCGACGCTCCTTCCGCCATCGGGAGCCGTGCCCTCGTACCGCCGCGCGGGCGTCTCCAGGGCTCGAGTGGCGTCCGCCAGGTTCCGGGCCACCACGGCGCGGCGGTGGGCGAAGGCGCGGCGCCCCTCCTGGAGCGTGGAGGCCACGTCCGAGAGGTTCTCCTCCGGATGGGCCTCCAGGTGGGCCCGGAGCCGGGCCGTCATGCTGTCGAGCGCCTCGGGCGTGCGCGCGGAGAGCACCAGCAGCTCCGCGGAGCGGCCGGGAGCACCGGACTCCCGGGGCGGGGCTTCCTCGAGGATGACGTGGGCGTTGGTTCCGCCCATGGCAAATGAGCTGACGCCCGCGCGCCGAGGAGTGGGCCCTTCCCGCCAGGGAGTCAGGGTGGCGTTGACGAAGAAGGGGCTCTCCTCCAGGCTCAGCTTCGGGTGGGGCTGGGTGAAGTGGAGGCTGGGAGGAAGGAGCCTGCTCTCCAGCGCTCGGGTGGCCTTGATGAGGCCTGCCACGCCCGCGGCGTTGTTGAGGTGGCCGATGTTCGTCTTCACCGAGCCGATGGCGCAGAAGCCGTGCTCCCGCGTCGAGCGCCGGAAGGCCTGCGTCAGCGCCGCCACCTCGATGGCATCACCGAGCGCCGTCCCCGTCCCGTGGGCCTCCACGTACGAGATGGAGCGAGCGTCCACTCCCGCCAGGGCGAGCGCGGTCTGGATGACCTCGGCCTGCCCGTCGATGCTGGGAGCGGTGTAGCCCACCTTCTTGGAGCCGTCGTTGTTGACGGCGGCGGCGAGGATGACCGCGCGGATGGAGTCGCCCGCGGCCAGTGCGTCCTCCAGTCGCTTGAGCACGACCACACCCAGGCCATCCGCCGGGACGGTGCCCCGAGCCGCCGCGTCAAAGGCCCGGCAGTGTCCATCGGGCGAGAGGATGTGCCCCTCTTGCGGCTGGTAGCCCGTGCCGACGGGGAAGGCGACGGAGACGCCTCCGGCCAGGGCCATGTCGCACTGGAAGTCGAGCAGCGACTGGCAAGCGAGCTGGACCGCCACGAGCGACGTGGAGCACGCCGTCTGCACGGTGATGGCGGGGCCGCGCAGGTTCAGCTTGTAGGCGACGCGGGTCGTCAGGTGGTCCTTGTCATTGCCGAGGATGGTGGCCAGCCCGTCGAGCAGCTCCCGCGTGTCCATCGTGGGCGCCACGTGGTGCAGCAGGTAGCCGGGGGCTCCTGCTCCCGCGAAGAGGCCGATCGGGCCCGGGAAGCGGTCCGGATCGTAGCCCGCGCTCTCCAGCGCCTCCCAGGCACACTCGAGGAACAGGCGCTGCTGGGGATCGATGAGCTCGGCTTCCCTCGGGCTGTAGCCGAAGAAGGACGCATCGAAGAGGTCCACGCCCTCGATGAGTCCACGGGCGGGGACGTAGCCTGGCCGCTGTCTCGCCGCCGCGTCGACTCCAGCGTCCTCCAGACTGGCGTCCGGGAGACGGGTGATCAGCTCCACGCCATCGCACAGGCTCCGCCACAGGGACTCCACGTCACGTGCGCCCGGGAAGCGCCCGGCCATCCCGATGATGGCAATGGCGTCCGCGGCCCCATCCATTCCCCTCTCACTGCTCATCGGAGTCCTTTCTGTTCTCGCTCGTGTGTCGGAGCCGGTGGCGTCCGCGAGCCGCGCGCTGCTTCTGGGCACGCTCGTCGATGGCGTTGCCTTCAGCTGACGGTGCGCTGCTCCCGGACAGGTACGTGGCCAGGGCGCGCACCGTCGGATACCGGAAGAGCTCCAGCCCGGTCAGCCGTCGCTCGAAGAGCTGCTCGAGCCTGTGGTGCACCTGGGCCAGCAGAATCGAGTGGCCGCCGAGCTCGAAGAAGTTGTCGAGCACGCCGACCTCCTCCAGCCCCAGGTACTGCTTCCAGACGGCGGCGACCTTTCGCTCCACTTCGTCCCGGGGTGGAACCCGCTCCGTGCTGGCCCCGCTCCTTCCCGGCTCCAGCGAGGCGAGCGCTTCCAGGTCCACCCTTCCGCCATCTCTCGGGAGCTGCTCGACCCGACGGAGCACTCGGGGGATCGGGGTTCCGAAGCGGTCCCGCACCTCGGGGAGAGTCTCGAGTGGTGGCTCTCTCCCTGGCGGGCAGGTGTGGAAGGCGGTGAGCTGGAGCCCTCGGGGGAGGGCGGGCTCGGTGCGCGCGCGGACCTGGGGGGCATCGGGGTCGAGCCCGATGAGGAGCTCTCCCGTCGGCTGTCCCAGGGCCGCGAGCAGCGAGAGCCATCCTCGGGTGGGGGAGATGGCCTGGTAGCCGCGGGCGCTCGCCAGCCGCTCCTGCTCCTCGCTACGTGCGGGGCCGAGCCCCTTCCAGCGGCTCCAGGCGAAGCAGTCGCGCCGAGCTGCCGTGACGCCGCGTCGGGTGTGGAGGAAGTGCTCGAGGAAGCGGTTCGCGGCGGAGTACGCGCCCACGGAGAAGCCTCCGAAGGCGCTGTTCAGCGAGGAGAAGCCGATGAGGAAGGCGTCGGGTCGCTCCTCGAGCATGCGCTCCAAGGCAAGCGTCCCCTCCACCTTGGGACGGAGCACCGAGGCGAAGTGCTCCAGGGACTCCTCCGCGAGCACCTGCTCGACGATGGCCCCCGCGAGGTGGAGGACTCCCTCGAGGGGTTGGTTCCACCGAGCCTCGGCGTGCGCCACCACCTGTCGCAGGGCTTCCGCGTCGGAGACCTCCACCGCCTCGTAGTGCACCTGGCCACCAGTGCGCGCGGCCAGCCGCTCGAGCTCCGCGAAAGCCTGGCGGCGTTCGAGCGCCTCGGGCGAGGACAGGGCGGTCCGACCGATGAGGAGCAGTCGTGCGCGATAGGTCTCCAGCAGCCGGCTCGAGAGCTCCACGCCCAGGGCGCCGAGCCCGCCGGTGAGCAGGTAGGTGCCACCGTCCCGGAAGGGAAGATGCCGTCGCTCTCCGACTCCCGGATCCACCTGCTCCAGTCGAGGCACGAGCCGCTGGCCACCGCGGTAGGCCACCTCGCGCTCGCGCCGCACCGCCCGCAGCTCGCTCAGTACGTGAGGGAGGTGCTCCTCCGGTGGACCGCCCGCGAGGTCCAGATGGCGGACATCGAGCCAGGGCATCTCCTGGGGCAGCGTCTGCGCCAGCCCGAGCAGCAGCGCCTTGTCGCAGTGGATCGCCTCTCCGGGAGCGGTGGGCTGGGCGTGACGGGAGATGACGTGCAGTCGCAGAGGCGCTCCGCCGTGCGGACTTCGAGCCAGCGCCTGTGCCAGGAGCAGCAGGCTCCACGCGCCCTGTCGGCGGGGCTCGGCGGAGGTCTCATGTGGCTCCCCGTCGACGGTCCACAGATGCAACACCTGCGCGAGGGGGCCGCTCTCCGAGGCCAATGCGGCCAGCAGCCAGCCATGGGCCTCCGGGTCGTCCGGACGGATGCGGAAGGCATCGGGCCCGAGCCGCTGCGAGCCGGTGCCTGGCTCCACCAGGACGCACCGCCCGCTGGAGGAGCGCAGGGCCTCGGCAAGCAGTGCCCCAAGTCCGTGCGGGTCCGCGAAGAGCAGGGTGGTCCCGCGTCGAGGAGAGGCCAGGGGCCCCAGCGCTCGGGGGCGCCACACGCGTCGATGGAACCAGGCCGGCAGGGTGTTGTCATTGCCCTGATGCATGTCCAGCGCTTCGAGGACCGCTGAGAAGCGGCCCGCCGCCAGCGCCTCCTTCAGCGCCACTCGCTGGATCTTCCCGCTCGTGGTGCGAGGGAACTGCTCGCGGGTGAGGGGAATGACGTGGGTCGGTGCGGCTCCGAAGCTCGAGGTCACTCGCGTCCGGATCTCCGTGGCGAGGCGGACGTGCGTCTCGATGTCTCCCTCACGAGGGACGAAGAAGACGGCGAACCCCTCCGTCCCCTGGGCGGGGGCGTCCACACTGCACGTCGCGGCGAGCTCCACGCCCTCCACGCCGCACACGCGATCCTCGATGTCGTGGCAGTACAGGTGGGTGCCACGGACGATGATCATCTCCTTCTGGCGTCCGGTGATGGAGAGGTGGCCGCCCAGGAGGAAGCCGGAGTCCCCGGTGTCGAACCAGCCATCGCCGACGAAGGCCTGCGCGTGGAGGCCTCGGACGTAGCCGGGGGTGACGACGGCGCCTCGGGCCTGCACTCGGCCGATCACGGCCTCGGGGAGGAGCTGGTTCTGCGCGTCCACGATGCGCAGCTGCACGCCCGGCGACGGCGTCCCGACGTCGATGAAGGTGACCGTGGAGGGGCTCTCGGAGTCCTGCAGCTCCAGCGCGCCGCCGATGCTGGAGCTCAGCACGTGGTGGCCGCCACTCTCGACGTCGAAGCCCTCGCGGTGAGTGACGACGGTGCACAGCTCGGCCATGCCATAGCCGGGCTGCATCACGGAGGGCTGGATGCCGAAGGGCCTCACGTCCTCGAGGAACGCGCGGATGACGGACAGGGTGACCTGCTCGCCCGCGTTGAAGAGGCGGCGCAGGCGGTCCAGCCGCCAGGTGCGCCCGGGGGCCCGCCGCAGCGCATCGCTGACGAGCTTGTAGCCAAAGTTCGGGGACCAGCTGAACGTCACGTCGTGGGCCTCGATCAGGTCCAACCAGCGCAGCGGGTCGGCGAGGAGCCACTCGGTGGCGACCTGAACCTGCTCCTGGCCCAGGTAGGTGCAGCGCGCGTGGTACATCAACAGCGGGCCCACGTGATCGAACGGGAGCCAGTTGAGGCAGACGTCCTGCGGCACGTAGCCGTTGACCCGAGCCACCGCGTGGGTGTGGTGGGCGACGCCCGTGTGGGTGATCTGGACGCACTTGGGCACGCCGGTGCTGCCCGAGCTGAGCTGGAGGAAGGCGACGTCCTCGGGCTTCGCCGGGTGGAGGTGCTCCGCCGGAGGAGCGTGTCGCAGCGCCTCGAGCGGCACGAGCACGGGCTCCGGCATGGACAGGAGCCTGGGCAGCCCCTGGAGCGGAGCGAGCAGGCGGGTGCTGGCGATGATGCGGGGACGGTCGAGCAGCTCCCACGCCCCATGCAGCTTGTCGATCACCGCGTTGCGCGTCTCATAGGTGGGGGCCACGGCGACCACGACGGGCGTGATGCCGCCCAGCAGGCAGGCCCAGAAGGTGGTGCACAGGTCGCGCAGGGAGTCGAGCTGCAGGATGGCCCGATCTCCCGCGCTCAGCCCATGGGCACGCAGTCCGCCCAGCACGCACCGGGCCTCCTGAAGGAGCTCGGAGTAGCGCTGCCGTTGGACCGAGCCATCCGCGCCGACGTAGGTGACGCCCCTCGGGCCGGACGAGGCGGCAACGTGCAGAAGGGCCGCGACGAGCGTCCGGGGTGCCTCGTCGGGGAGCACCAGCGGCCCGCCGTCGCTGAAGGCCATGGCTCCTGAGTGCGAGTTCGCCGGAGCAGCGCGAGTGGGTTGAGCCGCTGCCTGGGCCTCCTGGGCCCTGCCGGGTCGGAAGCCCGGCACCAGCCGCGAGAGGTGCAGATGCTCGCGGCGCCTCGAGGGAGGGGTGAGGTGCACCTCCACCGTGTCGAACGCGTGTCTCTGTCGGAGCTGCTCCTCCCACTGCCGAGCGAGAGGCTCCTCCAGGACTGGCAGGCGCTGCAGCGCGTCCTCATCCACCCGGCCCTGCGAGGTGAGGGGCAGGGTGTCCACGGGCACGAACACGTCGGGCGTCAGGTGAGCCGGGAGCGGTGGTGCTCGGAACCCACCGGTCGGGCGATGACCCGAGGGGACGACATACGCGACGCTCAGCGGGCGTGCGTCAGGCAGGCGCCGGAAGCGCACCGCGCAGTCTTCCACGGAAGCATCCGCCAGCAGCGCGGCCTCTACCTCGGAGGGGCGAAGCTCCTTGGGGAGTCCCCAGCGCCCTGGGCGCTCCAACCGAGAGAGTGGACGATCAGGGACCGCGGTGACCTCTTCCAGCAGCGCCTGGAAGTCCGAGATCAACCGCTCGACGGTCTCCGCCTCGAACAGGTCCGTGTTGTAGAGGAGCGTGCCCTCGAGCCCGCCTGCGTCCTCCCAGAAGTTCCAGGTGAGCTCGAACGGAGCCACCCCGATGTCCGTCTCCGAGATGCGCACGTGAAGGCCGCCTCGGGTCGCAACCTCGGGAGGCGGGCGCTGGAGCGCGAGCATGACCTGGAACAGGGGCTGGTGGCCCGCGGCACGGTCTGGACGCAGTTCCTCCACGAGCTTCTCGAAAGGAACGTCCTGGTGGGCGTAGCACTCCAGGGTGTGGGCGCGGACGCGCGTGAGGAGCTCACGGAAGCCGGGATCGCCATGGAGCTGGATCCGGAGCGCGAGCGTGTTCACGAAGAAGCCGATGAGCCCCTCCAGCTCGCGCCGGTTGCGGCCGGCGACAGGGGCCCCCACGACCAGATCCTCGCTGCCCGTGCAGCGGTGAAGGAGCGCGCCCAGCGCCGCCTGAAGGGCCATGAAGAGGGTGGAGCCCTCCGCGCGTGCCAGCGCATCGAGGGCCCGTGTGGTGGAGGGCGCGATGCGAAGGCCGCGCATCGCCCCGCGTGACGTCGGCGAGGAGGGCCTCGGTCTGTCGACGGGCAGCTCCAGCCAGCGAGGAGCCCCCTCCAGCGCTCGTCTCCAGAAGGAGAGGCCCTGCGCGAGCCGCTCCCCCTCCAGCCACTGCTGCTGCCACAGCGTGTAGTCGGCGTACTGGACGGGCAGGGCGGGCAGGGGAGCGGAGTCCCCCGCGAGCAGCCCCTCGTAGAGGGCGGTCAGATCCCGAGCCAGCACATCCAGCGAGGCGCCGTCGCAGACGGTGTGGTGGATGGCCAGGAGCAGTGCGTGCTCGGTCGCGCCCATCGATACCAGGTGGGCTCGGAGCAGCGGACCCTCGGCCAGCTGGAAGGGGCGCGCGAGCACCTCTCGCGCCAGAGCGGCGAGCTGCTCGGCTCGCTGGGATTCGGGCACGCTCCCAAGCTCGGTCACGGGCAGCGGAACGGGGGCGGGAGGGAGGATGCGCTGAACCGGTCCGGAGTCGCCGAGTGGGAACGTGGTCCGCAAGCCCTCGTGCCGCTCCAGCAGCGCGCCAAGGGCCCGCGCCAGCGTGGGGACATCGAGCGGCCCCGTCAGCCGCGCGGTGAGCGGGATGTTGTAGGGGTCAGCACCGGGATCGAGCCGGTGAAGGAACCAGAGCCGCTGCTGGGCGAAGGACAGCGGAACCGCCTCGGGGCGCGCAGCTGGGACGAGCGGAGGGAGCTCCGGCCCGTGCTCTCGGGAAGCCTCGATGCGCTCGGCGAGCCGACCCAGCGTCTGGGCCTGGAGCACCTCCAGGGGCGGCACCTCCAGCCCGAGGGCTTCACGGATCCGCAGCGCCACGGAGGTGGCCCGCAGCGAGTCTCCACCCAGCTCGAGGAAGCCGTCATCCAGGCCCACCGGAGCGACGCCCAGCACCTGACTCCAGAGGCTCTCCAGGGCGCGCTGGAGAGGCGTCTCCGGAGGCCGGAAGGGCGCCGCGAGCACGGGGCGCTCCCTCCCCGGAGGAGGCAGGGCGCGGCGATCCACCTTCCCGTTCGGCGACACCGGCAGCGCCGACAGCTCCACGAAGGCCGCCGGGACCATGTACTCGGGCAGCTCCCGCTGAGCGAACTGCCGCCACCCCGAGGGTCCGGGGGACCGCCCCGGAGGAACGACGAGGTAGGCCACCAGCCGCTTCTCGCCCGCCGTGTCCTCGCGACCCACCACCGTGACGGCCTGCACCACCGGGTGTCGCGCCAGCACGGCCTCCACCTCGCCAGGCTCCACGCGGTAGCCGCGGATCTTGAGCTGGTCGTCCTTGCGGCCCAGGAACTCGATGTCCCCATCTGGCTGGACGCGCACCAGGTCCCCGGTCCGATAGAGCCGCTCGCCCGTGGCGGGGTGGGGGACGAACCGCTGGGCCGTCAGCTCGGGGCGGCCGAGATAGCCGCGGGCCACACCCTTCCCGCCGATGAACAGCTCCCCCACCGTGCCATCCGGCACTGGGCGCAGGACCTCATCCAGGACATGGATCGTCGCTCCGTCGAGCGGCCGGCCAATGGGAGGAGGGCGATCGGACGGCGTCGCCGCGGAGCACTCGTAGACGGTGGCGTAGACGGTGGCCTCGGTGGGCCCATACGCGTTCACCAGCCGTCGACCCGGGCTCCAGCGCGAGACGACAGGCGCCGTGCAGGCCTCTCCTCCGGACAGCAGCATCCGCAGGTGGGACAGCCCCTCCGTGGGAAGGACGGCCAGCAGCGACGGAGGCAGCACCGCGTGGGTGATGGCCCGAGCCCGCAGCAGCCCCAGGAGCGCCGGCCCGGGAACGAGCGCGTTCTGCGGCACCAGGTGGAGCGAGCCCCCGGTCTCCCACGCCATGAGCATCTCGGACACCGAGAGATCGAAGTTGAGCGAGGTGTACTGGAGGACGCGAGCCGGTGGTCCCAGGCCCAGCGCACGCGCGAGCGCCGCGGAGAGCTGGACGATGCCGCGGTGCGCGATCAGCACCCCCTTGGGCCTGCCCGTGGAGCCCGAGGTGAACAGCAGGTAGGCCAGGGAGTCCGGCCCGGCGCGGCACGGGGGACGCGAGGTCGGCTGCGTGAGCAGCGAGGGGTTCGAGTCCAGGCGCAAGCGCCGGGCGGGGCTGTCGGGCAACGCGGGCTCCACCGCGCTGTGGGTGAGCACCACCGGGACGGCGGCGTCCTCGAGGATGTAGCCGAGCCGCTGTCGAGGGTAGGCCGGGTCGAGTGGGACGTAGGCCCCACCGGCCTTGAGGATGCCCAGCAGCCCCACGAAGCTCTCCAGCGAGCGACCCGTGCACAGCCCGACGGGGACCTCTGGCCCCACGCCCAGCCCCTGCAGCGCATGGGCGACCTGATTGGCTCGGGCCTCCAGCTCCCGGTAGGTGAGCTGCCCCTCCTCGGACACGAGCGCGACCGCGTCAGGGTGCTGCCGGACGCACGCCTCGAACAGCCCGTGCAGGTGCGGGGGCGATTCTTCAGCGAGGGGGGGAATGGACGGTGACAGTGGGCCGGAAAGCACGGAGTCCATGAGTAGGGGGCGGGAGCCTAGGACAGACTACTCTAGGAGTCACATGGTCCCACGTGGCCTGGTGGGTTCGGGGTGGCGCACCGGCCCTTCCCCAGGCGAGCATGCCTGCCTGGCTCGAGCCTGGCCGTTACACTGTCCGAGACGCCCGGGATCTCATAGAAGGGACGAGATGCAGGAACAGAAGCTCGCAGACGCCTCGACGGTGGTCCCGTCCCCCCGTCCTCGTGAGCGGACGCAGCGGGTCGTGCCGGCCTTGACGGTCATCTCCCACCCCGACCTCCAGCGTGCGGGGGAGCGGCTGGTGCTCGCGGCCCTGGCCACCCAGGAGAGCGTGGCGGTGTCGCGCACGGCCCCGGAATTCAAGTTCCCGGGAGCGCTCCAGGGGATGGCGCTGGCGGACCCCTTCCTCAGCCGCAAGCCCCTGGTCTTCGAGCCTGGCCCCGATGGCGGCGTGAGGCTGCGGGTGGAGGAGGGCGGCACCTCGGTGCGCGTGGGGGAGTCCCCGCTGGTCGGGGCGCAGGAGTTCACCCCGAAGGCGCTGGCCGAGGGCGTGCCGCTGGTGCTCGCCGATCGCATCGTGCTGTGGCTCCACCAGGTCCCCGATGACACGCCCACCGCGACGGAGGGGCTCGGGATGGTGGGTTACAGCACGGGCGTGCGCCGGGTGCGCGAGGGCATCTCCCAGGTGGCGGACCTCAAGGTGCCCGTGCTCATCCGGGGCGAGACGGGCTCGGGCAAGGAGCTCGTCGCCCAGGCGATCCACCGCATCAGCCCGCGCAAGGCCGGCCCCTTCGTCAGCGTCAACCTGGGAGCGCTCTCCAAGGAACTGGCCGCCGCCGAGCTCTTCGGCGCGCGCAAGGGTGCCTACACGGGCTCCGTGCAGGATCGCGACGGCTACTTCCGCGCCGCCCACGGCGGCACACTGTTCCTCGACGAGGTGGGCGAGGCACCGCCCGAGGTGCAGGCGCTGCTGCTGCGCGTGCTGGAGACGGGCGAGGTGTATCCGGTGGGTGGGCACTCCTCCGTGGCGGTGGACGTCCGGCTGATCGCCGCCACGGACGCGGATCTCGAGGAGCGCATCCGCGATGAGCTCTTCAAGGCACCGCTGCTGCACCGGCTGGCGGGCTACGAGATCCGGGTGCCACCGCTGCGCGAGCGCCGCGAGGACATCGGGGTGCTCTTCCACCACTTCGCCCGTCAGGAACTGGAGGCGCTGGGAGAGACACACCGCCTGGAGGTCAAGGACGCACGAGCCGAGCCCTGGTTGCCGGCCGCGGTGGCGCTCCAGCTGCTGCGCTACTCCTGGCCGGGGAACATCCGGCAGCTGCGCAACCTCTCGAGGCAGATCGTCATCGGCAGCCGCAGCCAGCCCGTGCTCCAGCTGAGCCCGCACATCGAGCAGGAGCTGAACAGCACGCCTCCGGCGGTGTCCGAGCCCGTTCCCGAGCGGCGCACGCGGCAGAAGCCGGAGGGGGCAAGCTCCCGGCGCAGACCCTCGGAGGTGAGCGATGAGGAGATGCGGGAGGCGCTGAGCGCCACGGGATGGGACATGAAGGCCGCGGCGGAGCGGCTGGGCATCACCCGTCCCTCGCTCTACATGCTGATCGACAAGAGCCCCAGCCTGAGGACGGCGGTGGAGCTGAGCCCCGAGGAGATCACCCGCTGCTTCCATGAGTGCAACGGAGACCTGGACGCCATGGTGCAGCGCCTCCAGGTCTCCAAGCGCGGGCTCCAGCGCCGGGTCAAGGATCTGGGACTGGTCACCTCGTGAGCAGGGCCGGCCGGTGAGCCGTACCTACCAGGCCGGCGCACAGACCCAAGGTTGCCCTTCCAGAAGCTGTCTGCACTGGAAGTTCGGTCCGCATCCGTCAGGGAGCTTTGGATCGCACGGGCGCAGGCAGACAACGACGGAGCAGATCTGCGGCTCGGGGCAGGGTGGCTTGCCCGGGCCGCACTCATGGGTGCAGTCCATCCACACGTTTCCCGGGGAGGTACTGTCCCCGAGGAGCCGGCACGCCTGAGCCTCGGGACAGCCCGTGTCCTGACAGTTTCGCCCGAAGACCGCGGCGCAGGAGGAGACTCCTTCCTTGTAGCGGATGCACTCCTGGCCAGAAGGACACCCACGCCCTTCGCACGTGGGCAGGCAGATGGGCTCCGGCGCTACGTCCGCGCAGAAGAAGCCCTCGGAGCAGCTGGTGGCGTCGCTGGGTTGGCAGGGTCGCCCGCACCACCCCTCGGCTCCTCCACACATCAGTCCTGGCCCACATGCGGAGGTCTGGCGGAGCGGAATCTCATCGCACCGCTCTCCTTCTCGACGCGTGCCCAGCGGAATGCAGAAGCGCACCAGCGGTCCAGCTCCCTTGGTGGCGATGGGGCGGCAGACGAGCCCTTCCGGGCACTGCGCATCCGTCGTGCACAGGATGCAGCGCGTCGCTCAGTAGCAGGATCAGGGGGATGGGTAGCAGAAGCGCCGCGCAAACACCGAGCGCTACCTTCCATCTCATCTGCCACCCTGCGCAGGGGAACTCGTGCGGCCTCCGCAGTGCTTGAGGCACTCCTCGCTCGTCGGGTCGGCGCAGAAGTCCTCGATCTCCTCGTCCGTGCAGTTCGCCCGCAGGCGCTCGAGCACATCCTTGTGCACGGCCCGATCGAGAGTGCCATCACGACCGAATGCGTGGGACAGCCCAGGCTGGTGCATGCAAGGACGCATATCCAGGCTCTCCAACTCATCCACCCGATCCCTCGTTCAGGAGTGTCCCCCTCCCACGCTAACACGCGAGAGGGGCGGGGGAGCCGCGTCCAGCCCTCACAGGTACCTGGCGGCGCGCAGGTTCTTCTCGATGCGAGCGTGCACGTCTCCCGGCTCCAGCTTCAGCTCCGTGCCAGTGATGCGCTCGTAGGCCGTGATGTACTTCTCCGCCAGGTCCACGCGCACCTCGTCCGGGATCGGCGGCGGCGTCCCGTGGCCCTGGAAGTTGCGCTCGCGGATCAGCCACTGGCGGATGTTCTCCTTGTCCAGCATCCGCTGATCCTCGCCCTTGGCGAACCGCGCCTCGTACTCGTCCGCCACCCAGTACCGGCTGGAGTCCGGCGTGTGGATCTCGTCGATGACGTACAGGTCATCGCCCACCTTGCCGAACTCGTACTTGGTATCCACGAGAATGAGCCCGCGCGTCCTTGCCCACTTCTGCCCCTCGGCGAACAGCGCCCGCGCCGCTTCCGTCAGCCGCGCCCAGTCCCTCGGGCTCGCCAGTCCGCGAGCGAGGATCTCCGCCTCGGAGATGGGCTCGTCGTGCTTGCCGTACTGCGCCTTCGTGGACGGGGTGATGATGGGCGTCGGGAAGGGCTCGTCCTTGCGCAGCCCGGCCGGGAAGGGCAGCCCGTAGGCCGTGTGCGTGCCCTTCTGATAGTCCCGCCACAGGCTCCCCGTCAGGTAGCCGCGCACCACCATCTCGATCGCGAACGGCTCGCAGGCCCGCGCCACCGTGACGTTCGGATCCGGCACGTCCAGCACGTGGTTGGGCACCACGTGCCTGGTGCGCTCGAACCAGAACGTCGCCAGCCGGTTGAGCACCTCTCCCTTGAAGGGAATCGTCGTCAGCACGTGATCGAAGGCGGAGAGCCGATCCGTGGTGACCAGGATCAGCCGATCCCCCTGCCGGTACGTGTCGCGGACCTTGCCGTGGTAGTGCGTGCCCAGCTCGGACAGGTTCACCTGCCGGAGGGTGTGCGGAAGCTGCGCGTGGAGAGCGGACGTGTTCACGAGGCGCCTCGAACCCCGCGGGCTTGCGGGGCGGGCGCGGACTCTACTGGACGTTCGCCGGGGTGGAAGCGGGACCTGAGGCCGCTGCCAGATACAGGAAAGCCGGATTGATGCGGAGGATTCCATCCACGTACGCCACCGCGTACGGAGCGCCAGACACCCGGTCCACCTGCACCGGCCCCGTCTGCTCGATTCCCCAGTGCATCAGCAGCGTGCGAGCCACCAGCTCCGCCGCCTCGCGCTCCGAGAGCCCCTGGAGGCTGTCGCGGCGATCCTCGGGCCAGCGCTCACCGGTGCGCCCGTCGAACGTGAGCTGGAGCACACCGCCCGCATCCGGCGCCTGCAGCAGATCCATCCGCGCACCGAAGCCCGGGGCCGCCACCAGCTCGCCGCGGTGACTGATGGGGAACAGCACCAGCGCCTGCGCGTCCTGGCCTTCCTCCTGCTCGGACAGCCGCGCCAGCTCGCGGAACAGCTCCAGCCGCGTGGTGGCAGACTCGAACTCGAGCGCCTCCGGAGAGCTGGTGAGCGCCTGTCGCGCGCTGAGCGACGAGCGCGCGGGAGCGCCCGTGCCGCCACAGGCGGTCAGGACGACGACGGAGAGCAGCAGGCCAGGGACCCAGCGACGCATCGGCCTGGAATATACCGATCACGGCCCGGGGCAGCCAGATAAACTCGGAGGCATGGGCCTGGGTGAACAGCTCACAGTCGTTCTCCACCAGACGCGCTCTCCGGACAACCTGGGCGCCGTGGCCCGGGTCATGGCCAACTTCGGCTTCTCACGTCTCATCTTGTCCGACCCCGCCACCTATGCGTTCCGGGGCGCCGAGCGGCTCGCCGTCAAAGGGGAGTCCGTCCTCGACAGGATGGCGGTGGCACGGGATCTGCCCGAGGCGCTCACCGACTGCGTGTACGCAATTGGCACCACTTCTCGTACCCAGCTGAAGGGGAGAGTGGCACTCACCCCGGAGGAGGCGGTGCGACGTCTGGCGCAGGAGAGCGCGCGGGGCAGGGTGGCGCTGGTGCTCGGAGGGGAGCAGCGGGGGCTGTCGGATGAGGAACTGGCCCACTGCGCGGAGGTGCTCGTCATCCCGACCAGCGAGGTGCAGCCCTCGATGAACCTGGCCCAGGCGGCGGCGGTGCTCCTCTACCTGTGTGGCCGCGAGGGAGCGCAGGCGCCGGTGGCCGTGGCCGCCGAGCCGGGCGCGCGCATGGGTACGCTGAGCGCACTGAGCGCGCGGATGAACGAGGTGCTGCTGACGGCGGAGTTCCTCAACCCGCAGGCGCCGGAGCACGTGCTGCACGAGCTGGAGCGGACGTTGCTGCGAGCGAAGCTGACCCAGCGCGAGGCGGAGCTGTGGCTCACGGCCTTCAAGCACCTGGGACGGGCGGTGAAGCGGGGCGCCCCCACTCCGTGAGGGGAAGAGGCGCCCGGAAGAAGCAGCCTGCGGACGGAACTACGCCGCCGCGGCAGCTTCCTTCTTGTAGGTCTCGTTGTAGTGCTTCTCGCACATGCCGCCCTTGAAGGTCTTCGCGCGGCACTCCGCCTTGGAGCAGGTGCGGTAGCGCGAGTGGGGCAGCTCGCCCTGGCGCCACTTCTTGAAGTGGAAGAAGCAGTAGCTCTTGGCGCGGTAGGGGCGCTTGCAGCCCTCGACGGAGCACGCCTTCTTGCCGCCGCCCTTGGCAATGCGCGGCCACTTCTTGTGCGGATTGGTCTTCTTGGCTGCCTCAGCCATGGGGTTTCCTCTCTGTTGCGTTGCGATCCCGAGCGCCACGCGAGGTGGCCCGCCCGGAGACGAAAAAGGCGCACTGTGTAGCGCCCGCGCGAGGGGAACGCAAGCTGGGCGACGAGCAAGGGGGCAACCCCTGGCCCCCGGCCGTCAGGGAGACGGCGTGGCGCCGGGCTCGGCGTGGGGCTCCTCCAGCCCCGGAGCCGCTGGCAAGGCTGCCCGTTCCTGCTCCGTGAGCGCCCGTCCCAGGCGTGAGCTGGTGGGCTTGCGAGGGGGCGTGCCCCGGGCGGCCACGGCGGGGAGGGCGGGCTCCTCGAGGGGCGGCTCCACCAGTCGCACCTTCAGCTTGAGCGGCTGCTGTCCCCGGCGCACCTGGAGCACCACCGTCTTGCCCACGCCCCGCGCCGCCACCTGCCAGCGCAGCTTGTGGGCCCGGTCCACCCGCTGGGAGTCCAGCCCCACGATGACGTCCCCCTGGCGCAGGCCCGCCTGCTCACCGGGCGAGTCCGCCTCCACCTTGGAGACGACGACGCCTCGCGTGGGACGGGAGACGCCCAGCCGTCCGGCCACCTCTGGCGAGTAGTCCTCCACGGAGATGCCCATCCACCCCCGGCGCACCTGGCCATAGGCCTTGAGGTGGGGGAGCACCGCCTTGGCGATGTCGATGGGGACGGCGAAGCCGATGCCCTGGCCCGCCACGTTCACCGCGTTGGCGATGGCCACCACGTCCCCGTGCAGATCCAGCACGGGCCCACCCGAGTTGCCCGGGTTGATGGAGGCGTCCATCTGCAGATAGTCGTAGTCGCCGTCGCGCCCGTTGGGCGTCACGTCCGTGCGGCCCTTGTAGCTGATCACCCCCACCGTGACGGAGTGCTCCAGCCCGAAGGGGTTGCCGATGACGACGATCCAGTCGGCCACCTCCACATGCGAGGCGGACGACAACTTCAGCGCCGGCAGCTTGTGGCCCGCATCGATCTTGAGAAGCGCGCAGTCCGTGCGCTCGTCCTGGCCGATGACGCGGGCCGGGAAGCTCTCGCGGTAGCCGCGCGAGGAGTTCACGGAGACCGTCACCTCCGAGGCGCCCTCCACCACATGGGTGCTCGTGAGGATGTAGCCGTCCGGGTGGATGATGAAGCCGGAGCCGATGCCCTTCTGCTCTTCAGCGGGAGCGTCGGTGCTCACCTGCCGGGTGGTGATGGAGACCACCGAGGGCATCGCCGCGCGCGCCACCTGGCTCAGCGTGGAGCGCTGCTGGTGCACCTCCTGGCCGCGCGCCTCCAGCCATACCCGTCCGGCTCCGCCACCCGCCGCCCGCGCGGAGCCCGCCGCCATCAGGGCGCACGCCACCGCCGCCAGCACCACGCCCCTGCCCTGCGACCTTGCCATGGACCGCCTCCACACCACCCCTCCACCTTCGACTCGAAGCTAAGGAGAGGGGGGTGGAACAGGAAGCGGCAGGCGATCAGGCCCGAACGGTTCCTTACCTCTTCTGGGCAATGAGGCGGTTGACTGCCTCACGGTCCTCGGCGGTGATGCGCTCGCGCGGGGCGGACTCCGTCTTCTTGCCAACGGCGTCCTTGGCCTCGTCCAGCGCGTCCTCCAGCCCGTCCTTCATCCGGTCCACCCCGTTCCTCATCCGGTCCATCTGGGAGGGGTTGACGTTGCGCTTCCACGCTCGCTCCATGTGGTCCAGAGGCGTGCGGCCGTCGATCTGTCCCTTGGCGAGGAAGATGCCCAGCCCCACCGCGCACGCCGTCCACACCACGAACTTCAGCAATGCCATGTGTTTACATCCTCCTACCCTCTCTTACATCAAAAGGGAGAAGGGAGCCAGTTTCCAACGCGGGTTGGAAAGGTCGCTGACAGGGGAGGTGGGGGCCTCTAATGTGCGCGGGCCTTGCAGCCCGAAGAATTCTTCCAGGCCGCCCAGTCGCGTGCGGCGCAGATGGACGTGCGGCGCAACGGGATGCCGGCGGCGCTGGAGCGCCTGAGGACGGACGCCTCGGCGCTGTTCGCCCGCATCCCCGAGCCCCCGCTCTACCGGCGCGCGGAGGATCCGGCGCGCAAGGCGGCCGAGGCGCTGCTGCCCGAGGTGGAGAGCGTGCTGGCGCAGGCCATCGCGGTGACGTGGGTGCCGGACGCTCCCGCGGCGGCGCACGGCATCCTGGCGGCGCTGCAGGCGCACGCCGAGGCGCTCTGCCACACGGTGGACGGGCGGCTGGGGCAGGCGGAGACGGCGTGGCGGCGGGCGCTGGAGCTGGAGCGGGCGGCGCACCCCACGCGCAACCTGGTGACGCAGGCGCCGGCGCCGCCGCCGGTGTTCGACAAGATGACGGGGGCCTCGCGGTTCGATCCGCGGGAGGCGCCGCACGCGAAGGTGAAGCTGGTGTGCCCCAACACGGGGTGCAAGCGCATCGGGGACTACGAGTTCACGGCGAGCCACGCCTACCACCGCTACGTGTGCCCGGCGTGCAACACACCCTTCCTGGCGTACTTCGGCGAGCTGCGCACGCTGGAGGTGCACTCGCAGGGCCCCTCCAACCGCTATGTCTTCACGGTGGACGAGCTGGGGAGCAGCAGCAGCGCGCGCATCGACTTCGAGGAGGCCAGCGGCGCCGACTTCCCCGCGGCGCGCCGTGACTTGCTGTGCTTCCTTTATACGGAGGCGCGAGAGCTGAAGGTGGTGGTGAACGTCACCAACGGCCGGCTGATGTGGATCAGCCCGGCGGCCTCGTGCTTCCTGGCAACGGCGGCCTTCGGGGAAGGGGCCCCTGAGCTGGTCGCCTTCCGAGCGTTCCGGGACGAGGTGCTGCGGCACCATGGGCTCGGACGCGCCTTCATTCGTGGCTACTATCGGTATGGCCCGGGGATGGCGCGGTGGGTGGTGCGCCACCCGCGGGTGAAGACGGGCGTGCGCGGGGTGTTGACGCTGGTGCACCGTGGGCTGAAGAGGAGCGGACACACGTGACGGAGCCGGTGACGACGCCACCCCCCGAGGGAGCCCCTCCGCCGCCCGCGCGGCGCAGCGGGGAGTTCGCGTCCAAGGCGCTGCTGGTCCTCACCGCGGGGTTCGGCATCGCCGGGCTGGTGTACCTGGGCGTGATGGAGGCCCAGCGCTCGCGGCTGGTGCCGGATGGGGCCTCGGCGCCCTCGTTCCAGATGGAGCGCTACGGCGGCGGCAAGCTGGCGCTGAGTGACCTGCGGGGCAAGGTGGTGATGCTGGACTTCTGGGCCACGTGGTGTCCGCCGTGCCAGGAGGAGATGCCCTCGCTGGTGCGGCTGGCCAAGGAGTACGAGAGCCAGGGGCTGGTGTTCGTCGCGGCCAGCAGGGATGACGACGACGTGAAGGAAGAGCTGGTGGATCAGTTCGTCAAGCGCAACCTGCCGGACCTGGCGCCCTACGTGGTGTACGCCAACGACGAGATGGCGCGGGCCTTCCAGGTGGAGGCGCTGCCCACGCTCTACTTCCTGGACCGCGACGGCAAGGTGACGGACGCGGTGCGCGGGATGATGTCCGAGGCCTCCATCCGCCGGCGCATCGAGAACGCGCTGAAGCAGTGACGCGATGAGTGGCGCGCGCGAAGGCCTGGTGGGCATCTGGGGGCGTGACTTCCTGAGCCTGGAGCCGTACCTGGATCTGGCGAAGCTGGAGTCGCTGGACGACGAGATCTGCTACGCGCTCTCCCAGGTGCAGACCACCTACACGGGCGGCAGCCACAAGGCGATGGGCATCGTCCCGCCGTCGCTCGCGGAGGACCCGTACATCGACTACGGGCAGGTGATCCGCGGCTTCAGCGAGGCGGAGTTCACCACCTTCGTGTCCCTGGGCCGCGAGCCCGAGGCGTTCGACGCCAGGCGCAGGCACACGTACGAGTTCGGCGAGGAGCGGGACCACCCGCTCACGCGCGAGCAGCTGCTCTTCCTGAAGTTCAAGCACGGGGTGTACTTCCCGTGGAAGGTCTTCTACGAGCTGGTGCCCGGCGGGTACTGGAGCGAGAAGAGCACGGGGAAGGGGAAGGACTTCACGCGCGAGGCCCGGCTGTACTTCCCGCGCACGGTGGCGTTCATTCAGTCGCTGCCGTTCCGGGAGATCGGCCGCTGCACGCTGCTGGGGCTCGAGGCCAACGATCACGGCACCGTCCACCGGGACGGCGAGCCCGAGGAGCAGACGGCCCCGGACCAGTTCATCACCCTGTGCCCCCGGGGTAACAAGCGCCTGTTCCTCTGGGACGAGGAGGCGCGGCGGAAGACGCCGGTGACGGGCCGGGCCTACTGGTTCAACGACTTCGACTACCACGGCGTGGAGGCGGATCCCTTCTTCCGCTACTCGCTGCGGGTGGACGGCGTCTTCGAGCCGGAGTTCCTGGAGCGGCTGCGGAGGGACCACGCGGTTCCCGCCGCGAGTTGAGCTAGCATCGGGGCCATGGAGCTTCGCCCCCTCTACCTGCTCACCTTCAGTGGGCTCACCACGGTCGTCCTGCTGATCATCTTCCGGGCCGGGCAGCGGCTCCTGTCGCCGACGCACACGGTGCGCGAGGACCTGGAGCACGACAACACGGCGCGGGCCCTGCTCCAGGTGGGGCAGGTGCTCAGCATCTTCCTCATCTCCGGCTCGGTGGTGCTGGGCTGCGCGCAGGGGGAGAGCGTGGGCCAGGACGCGCTCTGGGTGGGCGCGTACGGCCTGCTGGCGCTGGGGCTGCTCGCCGTGTTCGGACACCTCGGTGTGAAGGTGCTGCTGCGCGCGAGGCTGCCGGCGGAGATCGATCGCGGCAACACCGCGGCGGGACTGGCGGCCGGCTCGCACTACCTGGCCACCGGCATCATCCTCGCGCGCTCCATCGCTGGAACGGACCTGACGATGCTGGGCATCTCGCTTGTCTTCTTCGTCCTGTCGCAGTTCACCCTGCACGTCTTCGTGATGCTCTTCCGCACCCTCACCAAATATGACGACGCGGAGGAGGTGCTGGGCGAGAACGTGGCCGCGGCGCTGAGCTACGCGGGTGTCACCATCTCCGTCTCCCTCATCGTCGGCCACGCGGTGGAGGGCACCTTCGTGGGTTGGATGGCCTCGCTGCGCGGCTATGCCCAGGCGCTCGTCTTCATCCTCACGCTCTACCCGGTGCGCCAGCTGCTGGTGCAGACGCTGCTGCTGGGAGCGCCCCTCAAGCTGCGCGGGGGACGGCTGGATCAGGGCATCGCCGCCGAGCGCAACCTGGGCATGGCGGTGATGGAGGCGGTGAGCTACCTGGCGGCGGCCTTCGTGGTGACGCGCCTCGGATGAGCACTCCTGCTCTCACCTACGCGGCGCTCGCGGAGCGGCTGCTCGCGACGGGCATCGTCACGGACCCCTGGCTGTCCGGGACGCCGCGCTTTCGCGTCGAGCCGCTGCTGCTGCCGCGCGAGCGCCAGGTGAGGCTCTACCGCGCGGCCGAGGACGTGGCGGCGGCCTACCACGAGCTGAGCCTGGCGTGCACCGAGTCCCCGGAGCTGCTGGAGTCCTTCTTCGGGCTCACGCCCTTCCAGCGGCTCATGTGGCAGGCCTCGCAGCCCTTCTGGCACGGCATCGCGCGGGCGGACGTGTTCGCCACGAAGGACGGCGGGCTGGCGGTGTGCGAGCTCAACAGCGACACACCCACGGGCGAGGCGGAGGCGGTGCTCCTCAACCCGCTGGTGCAGCCCTCGTGGCCGGAGACGGAGGATCCCAACGGGCAGCTGGGCGAGCGGCTGTGCGACATGGTGGAGTCGCTCGCGGCGCGGCTGCTGCTGCCCGTGCCGGAGTCGCTCTCGGTGGGCATCATCTACCCCACGGAGATGCCCGAGGACCTGGCCCTGGTGCGGCTGTACAGCACCTGGTTCCAGGCGCGAGGGTGGGCGGTGAGGATCGGCTCGCCCTTCAACCTCTCGGCGGGGCCGGACGGCCGGGTGCGCCTCTTCGACGAGCCGTGTGACGTGCTGCTGCGCCACTACAAGACGGACTGGTGGAGCGAGCGGTTCCCCGTCTGGAACGACGAGGATCCGGCGGAGGATGCGGCGCCGCTGGCCGGGCCCCTGTCGCTGGTGATGCAGGCGTGTCTGGAGGGGCGGTGCGTGGTGGTGAACCCGTTCGGCGCGGTGCTCACGCAGAACAAGCGGGCCATGGCCTTCATGTGGGAGCACCACGCGCGCTTCTCGCCCCGGGCTCGGGCCACCATCCGCGCCTTCATCCCGTACACGGTGCGCATGGAGGCGGTGCCGGTGGAGGAGCTGGCGCGGGACAAGGCGGACTGGGTGCTCAAGTCGGACTACGGCGCGGAGGGGGACGAGGTGCTGGTGGGGCGCCATACGCCCCAGCACGACTGGAACGCCGCGCTGGTGCACGCGGTGCCGGGCCGCTGGGTGGCCCAGCGCTACTTCGCGGCGGAGGAGGGGGCGGGCGGCGAGTCGATCAACCACGGTGTCTACGTCATCGCGGGAGAGGCGGCAGGCCTCTACGCCCGGGTGCAGCGTGGGGCCACGGACACCGGCGCCCTGAGCGTTCCGGTGCTCGTGACGCCCTGAGGGAGGGCTGGCGGTGGAGTCGGACCAGAAGAAGAGAGAGATCGAAGAGCTCCCCATCCGGCGCAAGTCGACCACCCGTCAGAGGGGGATCGTCGGCGCGCAGTGGTGGAACGACGGCCTGACGGACATGCAGGATCCGATGAGCCGGCGCTCGGCGCTCAAGGCGCTCGTGGCCGTGGGTGGCACCGTGGCGGTGGGCGGTCTGCTCGTCGCCGTCGCCACGAGCGACTCGGGGTCTTCCTCCTCCTACGAGCGGTTCGAGAACTGGGACACGCTGGAGGCCCAGCGCGCGCAGGGCTGGAACTTCGGCGCTCCGGACGAGACGCTCACCTTCAAGGACCAGACGCCGGTCACCCCCGACGCGGCCGTGCTCGACAAGCTCGTCACGGACATGACGCCCCGGCAGGAGTCGCTCAAGCCCTTCTACCAGGCGACGCTCTTCCAGGCGCTCACGCCGACGGCGGGCATGGCCCGGGAGGTCAATGATCTGCGGGCCGCGCTGAAGCCCATCTTCACCCCGGCCATGGACACGGCGTTCCGGCAGGGCCGGGCCATGGAGAGCCTCTTCCCGCTGGGGGAGGAGGTGTCGCGCACCACGGCGGTGTTCGTGGATCTGCCGGGCCCCGAGTCGGTGGCCTTCTCCACGGGGCTGGCCCGGCGCTTCGAGCCCATCTACACCTTCGACAACTGGCCCCACCCTCGCGGCGTGGTGCCGGCGCACCTCACCCTCGGAGCGGTGCTGTACTACCGCTCGCTCCTGACGCGGCTCGCCCCCGAGCGTGTCACGCCCGCGCCGCCGGTGTTCGTGCTCGATCGCAACCGCCTGCTTCCCTACAAGCAGGTGAAGACGCAGTTCGACAACCGCTACCTGGCGAAGCTCCCTCCGGCCCAGCGCCTGTCCGAGCTGGGCGTCAAGAACGTGCTGTACGTCGTCCCGGGAGACGGGCCCCTGGAGGAGCTGGACGACATCAACGAGGACTTCGTGAGCTACCGCGAGGCGGGCCTGTCCGTGAAGCTCGTCACGGCGAGCGAGTTCAAGCCCGTCGAGCAGATGGCGGAGACCACGCCCTCGCAGCCGGCCACCGCCGAGGCCCTCGCCGAGCTCTCGCGGCAGCCCTTCTACTTCGGAGGCTCGCCGGCCTCCCACGCCGCCTTCTGGTCGCTCTACGCCTTGGGGAGCCGCAACACGGGAACCCAGGCAGCAGCCCCCGTGGTGCCGCCCCCGCGCGGGTTGCTCTACGAGCCGACGCGCCGGGCGACGATGTTCTCACCGCCCCCCAACTCGGCGTCCGGGGCGCCACGCCACCGGCCCAACGGCTTCGCCAAGGTCCAGGTGAGGGTTGCCAGCGGGACGCGGCAGCTGCTGGGGTTCGCGCACGGCTCCTACAGCTCGTGGAACCGCGCGCCATCGTCGAGCAGCTACTCGAGCTCTGGAGGCTGAGAGGAAGCCATGAACTACTCCATCTTCGCGATGCAGGTGGTCCGGCCGCTCCAGGTGCCTCGGGATCCAGTCCACGAGCGGCTCCACTCGATCATCACCTCCGGCCCCCCGCGGAGCACGCATGGGCAGCGCCATGGCTTCTACCGGAAGCTGACGGACGCGCTGCTCCCCGTGGTGTCCGAGTTCAAGTGGGGCGTGTGGGACTACTGGGATGTTCCCTCCCGCGCGCCGGGGGACTTCCAGGACTGGGTGGACGGGCTGGATGGCAAGGAGGCGCGCACCTCTCCGGCGCCGGAGGACGGACAGCCGCGCTACACCGTGCTCACGGTGTCCCTGCTGTTGCAGCACGGCAGCACGAGTGACCAGCGCCTGGGGGCGCACTGCAACATCCCCGAGAGCCACCTGTGGCAGGTGGACACGTTCCGGCACCTCCTGAAGGGGCTGACGCTGCTCAACTTCCTGCACGTCCAATCCGAGGTGGTGTACCTGCTGCCCGGGGACGATCCGGAATACGGGCTCGTGCAGACGGACGTGAAGAGCAAGAACTACCACTACCTGCGCAACCTCACCTGAGCGCTCGGGGCAGGCTCAGAACCACACCTCCCAGACGGCGCGGGACTCTTCGAGCGCGGCGTGGGCGGTGGCGGAGATGCGATCCCTCGAGCCGAGGAAGGGCTGGATCTGGTGGAGGCGGTAGCTGTCGAGGAGGACCAGGTCTCCCGTGGCGTAGTTCACGTCCACGGAGGGGATGCTCGGGAGCTCCTCCGGCACCTCGTCGCTGCCCTCGTAGGTGACGTCCCACAGACGCAGGGCGCCGCCGGACTCGGGGGGCTGGAGCATGAGGACCAGGGTGATGGCGCGCGATCGCCGCTGGCACTGGGTCTCGGAGAGCCCCTCGGTGTCGAAGTGGATGTCTCCGCCGTGATGGGACAGCCACTGGCCAGCGGGGAAGATGTGCACACCCGGGCCGCACCATCCCGGGCGGGAGACCGTGGGCGCCCCCACGAGCGCTGAGAGGGCGTCGCGCAGTCGCGCCTGGAGGCCCGGGAGGAAGCGCTCGACCTGGGCATCGGAGGTGCGAGCCTGGGCGAAGTACTCGTCCTCGCGGTCCTGCTCGAGGTGCGTGTACCAGGCTCGCCCCAGGGAGAACTGGACGCCGCCGAAGTCGGAGATCCAGAAGGGCCTGCCGTCATAGACGCGGCGTGAGAGCCGGGCGCAGGTGTCGGGATCGAGGAAGCCGGGCACGCGCACGCCGAGGTGGGTGTCGAGCAGCCGGAAGAAACCGGAGCTGTCCGAGCGGAGCGCATCCCACGGGCGCTCGGCGAGGGTGGCGTGAGTGGGCACGGCCATGGCGGTGGGCTCGAGCAGGGACTTCAGCGAGGCTTCTCGGGAGGGGGAGTGGCGCCCTTGGCAGGAGCCGGAGCCGCCTCCTTCCTGGCGTCCGGCGCGGCCCCGTTGGGAGCCGCGGGCGGAGCCGTGGGTGGAGTCACCTCCCGCTCCGGCGTCTCCACCTCGTCCTTCACGAGGCGGAAGTCGACGCGCCGGTTCTTGGCGCGGCCGAGCGGCGTGGTGTTGGGCGCGATGGGCCGATCGAAGCCGAAGCCCTGCGAGCGCAGGCGCTTGCGTTCGATGCCCTTGCCGACGAGGTACTCCAACACGGCCTTGGCGCGGCGGTTGGACAGGTCGAGGTTGAGCGCACGCGCGCCGACGTTGTCGGTATGTCCTTCGATGAGGACGGGGCCGAGCCCGGGGTTGCGCGCGAGCACGGAGGCCACCTCATCGAGCAGCTTGAACGACTGCTTGCGAATCTTCGCCTGGCCGGTCTCGAAGAGGATGTTGCCCTTGATGCGGATGCGGTCGGACTCGACGACGACGAAGGGCGGGGCGTCGTAGGGGCAGCCGTTGTTCTCCGGCGGGCCGAACAGGTCCGGACACTCGTCCTCGTTGTCGGGCACCTCGTCGCCGTCGGTGTCCGGGCAGCCCTCGTACTCCTTGGGGCCGGGCTTCTGCGGGCAGGCGTCCAGGTGGTCGGGGATGCCGTCACCATCGGTGTCGGTGTCCTCCGGGCAGCCCTTGAGCTCCTTGGGCCCGGCCTTGTCGGGGCAGCGGTCCTCGCCGTCGACGACGCCGTCATCGTCGTTGTCCGGATCCGGGCAGCCATCGTCATCCTTGAAGCCGTCGCGGTCCTCCTTCTCCAGGGGGCACTTGTCGCGGGCATCGGGGACGCCGTCGCTGTCGGAGTCGATGAAGCTCTCCTCGTAGCGGAGGGCGACCATGACGCGGAAGGCCTCGCGCCCGTAGCCGCCCTGCAGGCCGATGCCGCGGCCCAGGTTCAGCTCCAGGCCCCAGGGACCGGAGATGCGGGCGCGAGCGCCCACGAGCACCTCCCACGGCGTCTTGAGGGAGTCGGCCTGGCTGAAGTTGAAGGGAGCCGAGGATGGGGTGGACAGGTGCATCTCGCCCAGCGCTTGGACGTGGGTGAAGCGCCCCAGGTCCGGCAGATCCAGCACCGCGCCCGCGCCCACGGTGAGCTCGTCATCCACGAAGAGGTTGAGGTACTGGGCATGGCGGCGGAAGCGCCAGCCCAGGTTGCCCAGCAGCCGCAGCGGACCGAAGGAGCGCTCCACGGCGAGCCTCGGTGCCACGAGCACCCGACGCTCTCCAAGGAAGCTGTAGCCATCGCCGGTGGGCAGCCGCACCTCGCCGACGAGGGCGAGCCCCACGGGGAACTGTGAGGGATCCAACAAGTGGACGCGCGGCAGCAGGCGCAGATCGCCCAGTCCGTAGCGGTTCACGCTGGCGGCGCCTGGGAAGTCCGGGGCGGCGAGGGCGTCTCGCAGCAGCTCGAAGCGATCGCCCTGGATCACGGTGAATGGCAGATCCACGCCCAGCTCGAAGCGCGGGTGGAGCTGGTAGGCGAAAAGGGCGTGGGCATCGAGCCGGTAGGGGATCAGGTCCCCCAGCCGCTCATCTCCGAGCTTGAGCGCGAGGATGCTCAGGTTGAGGTCCAGCAGCAGGGAGGCACGAAGGCTGCCCACGGGAGAGGGCCGAGCGCCCTCGAGCGCGATGCCGCTGTCCTGGGCCGCGGTGGCCTTGACGGGGACGGCGTCGAAGCTTCGCTGGAACGGATCGTGATCGGCACGGGCCGTGAGGCCTGCGATCAGCGTACAGAGGAGCACCACGCGAATCGCGGCATGGCGCAGGAGCCCTCGGACGGAGTGCTCGCGGAGCGGGCTTCGCATGGGTCCGCTTATACCCTGGATCCAGCGAGCAAAAAGAAATACGCGAGGCAGAAGGGGGCAGCGGCGCCCCACTTGTTGCCTCGCGAGCGAAACGGACGGATCCGGTGTGAGAAACCGTCACTGCTCCATGAAGGCGCTCGCGGGGATCACCTCGATGGACTCGGGCTGGAGCGGGAGTGGCTGCTGGAGGATGGCCTTGTCCAGCTCGAGCAGCTCCGGAGGCTTGGCGGACGCGTAGCTGAGCGGCTTGACGGTCCGGGCCTTCAGCGCGTTGACGAGGGCGGGAGCGTCTTGCGTGACGAAGGCGAAGCTGAGCGCCTCCGGGTGCAGGCGTCGGCGCACGGCCTCCTGGACGGACTCGGGCGTCATGTCGCTCAGGGCCTTGCGGTACTGCTCGAGGAAGTCGGGGGTGCCATGGAAGATCGAGTCGATGGCGAAGCCCAGGCGCCGCTGAGCCGTCTGCTCCCACAGCCGGGTGTAGTTCAGGAGGAAGCCGCGAACGATCTCGAACCGGTCGCGTGGCATGCCCTCGCGCACGAGGCGGTCGAGGAAGTAGACGGCGCCGTGGGTGGCGAAGACGGCGTTGGCCGGCACCACGGGGCGGATCCACAGGGAGACGTCCTGCTGGGTCCGGGCGATGTTGGTCCGGTTGTAGGTGGTGCCCCACTGCTCGATGAAGTGCTCGGCGTAGGCATAGTCGCCGTAGTTGAGGCCGCGCTGCTCGCGCAGCTCCTGGAAGAGCACGCCGTGGAACTGGCGGTGCTCGCCGAGGTACGAGAGCGCGAAGGCCACCGGGAAGAAGTCCGGATCGCCCCGGCGCATGGGAGTGACGTAGCCCATGGAGATGGCGGTGGAGAGCGTGGGCTTCTGGACGACGACGGCGCGGCCGGGCACAACGGGCACGGCAGGCAGCTCCACGCGCGTGGCGCCGGTGGCGGGCAGCGCGGACAGGCGCGAGGTGACGGTCTTCTTCAGCGCGTCGTCCACGGGGCCGGCCAGCCCGATGACGAGCCTATCCTGGGTGAAGACGCGACGGGCGTGGGCCTTCACATCGTCGAGCGTCAGGGCCTGGAGCCCCTGGGCGGTGCCGCCCACGAAGTGCGCGTAGGGGTGGCCACGATAGAGGAGCGCGTCGAGCGCGACCTTGCCGAGCTGCTCGTCGTTCTCGTTGCGCAGCTGGTTGCGGACGGTGTTGAGCGCGTCGGTGCGCAGGCGCTCGAACTCGCTGGGCTCGTAGCGGGGCTCGAGCAGCACGTCGGTGAAGATCTCCAGGAAGCGCGGGAGGAAGTCCTTGTGGACGCGGCCGGAGAAGGTGGTGAACTCCTTGTCCGGGAAGACGTCCAGCTCGGCGGCCATGGGGAAGAGGACCTCCAGGAGCTGAGCGGAGGTGAGCTTCCGGGTGCCGCCCTCGGCGAGCAGGCGGGCGGTGAGCGCGGTGAGGCCCTCCTTGCCCTTCGGGTCATCCACGGAGCCGCTGTGGAAGACGAGCCGGAAGCTGACGATGGGGTTCTCGGCGGAGGCCTGGACGACGAGCTGCATGGGCGCGGGGCGCTTCAGCGGCACGGCCGGGACAGGCGGGAGGGGCGCGGCGGGAGCCTGGGCCTTCGGAGCCGCCGGAGCCTGGGCGGCGGGAGGCGGCTCGGGAGTGGGGGCGGGCTGGGGAGTGCTGGCGCAGGCACCGAGCCACAGCGCGGAGGCGACGACGAGGACGGTTCGGCGGAAGGGAGTCATCACGGCTTGCCTCCGGCGGCCGGCGTGAGGGTGAGGACGGTGAGGTTGGTGTCGACGAAGTACCGCTTCGCGAAGGAGACGAGCTGCTCGGGCTGCACCTTGGCGACGTTCTGGAGGTGGCGGGAGAGCGCGTCCGGCGTGCCGAAGATGCCGGCGTACCAGGCGAGCTGGCCGGCGACGTCGTCGGGAGACTCCAGGTTCATGAGCAGGCTGTAGCGGATGTTGCTCTGGATGGCCTTCACGCGGGCGGAGTCCACCTTGCCGGAGGCCAGCTCCTTCACGGCGCGGGCGAGCGCGGAGTCGACGGTGGCGCGGTGCTGCTCGGCCTTGAGGGTGGCGTTGAGGGTGAAGAGGGAGGGGTCCCGGTGTGGATAGGTGTCACTGCCCAGGGACTCGACGAGCTGCTTCTCGAGGACGAGCTCCTTGTAGAGCGGGCTGGTGGGGCCCACGAGGTAGGCGGTGAGCACGGACTGGATGGCGGCGCTCGGAGTGGCGAGCGCGGCGGCGGGCGTGTGCCAGGCGAGCACGTGGCGGGGCAGGGTGCTCGACGGCCACTCGACGTGGGTGGTGCGCTTCTCCTTCTGGAGCGGCTCGGTGGGGATGGGGACATTGGCCAGCTTGCGGTCCCATGGGCCGTAGTGCTCGCGGATGAGCTTCATGACGGCCGCGTCATCGAAGTCACCGACGATGAAGATGAGCGTGTTGTCCGGGGTGTACCAGCGCTCGAAGAAGGAGCGGCTGTAAGCGTAGGCCTCGGGCATGGCCTTGATGTCCTCGTAGAAGCCGAGCGTGGTGTGCCGGTAGGTGTGCTCCTTGAAGGCGGTGCCCAGCAGCTGCTCCTCCATCTTCAGCTCGGGGCGGGCCTCGTTCTTGTGGTACTCGCCGAGCACCGCGAGCGCCTCCGTGCGGAACACAGGCTCCGAGTACTCGAGGTTGCGGAAGCGGTCGGCCTCCACCTCGATGAGCGCGTCCAGCCCGGAGGACGGGCCGTAGGAGTGGTAGGCGGTGAAGTCGTCGGTGGTGAAGGCGTTGTCGTCGTAGCCGTAGCTGGCGACGATGCGGTCGCGCTCTCCCTCGGGGTGCTTCTTCGTGCCCTTGAACATCATGTGCTCGAAGAAGTGGGCGAAGCCCGTCTTGCCGGGCTCCACCTCGTTGCGAGAGCCCACGCGCACCACGGTGTAGTAGGCCACGAGGCCCGGGGAGTTGAACGGCACGCGCACGACGGTGAGGCCGTTGGGCAGCCGGTCGACCTTGAGCGGGTAGGGGAAGGGCTCACTGCTCGGCTGGGCACTGGCGGGCAGGGCTGCGGCCAGTAGGAGCAGGAGGAGGGGCAGGAGTCTGCGCATGCGGTGGACCTCGCGAGCCAGGGGTGGGTAGGCAACCCCGGCGGTAGGGCACCCTACGGCGTCAGGCACCCTGGTGGGGAGGCAGGCATGAGGGAATGTGTTGGAGAACGTGTGGGAGACGGGGGGAACAGGTGGTCAGGAGGATTGACGACCCCCCGTCAGCGGTTACTGTAGAAGCGTCGAACGAAAGGGGGCGACCTGGTTTCGACGGGGGCATGGAAGCCCGAGACGCGTGCCGAGCCGTCAGTGACTCGTTAAACCGCTGGCAAAAGACACAAAAGCCAACGACAACGTTGAGCTCGCGCTGGCTGCCTAACAACAGTTCTTAGCGCGCGGTCCTCCTGCTCTCGGCCCGTGGGGTGGGGTAGGACCGTCATAATGCGGGCTGGCTGCCGAGGGTGCCTGGGCCCGAGGTGGCGAGATCTTCCAGGACCGGCTCGGAGTATCCCGTCCGTGGGAGCCTTCGGGACGTAGCAAAGCGCGGACTACGCACGTAGGGTCGAAGGGCCGAAGGCTTTCGGACGCGGGTTCGATTCCCGCCGCCTCCACAGAGCAGCAAGGGACGTAGCAAGGCCCCGGCCGCCATCTGGCGAGCCGGGGTTTTCTTTTTCCCCAGTGCCTCCGCGATGAGGCGTGCTCCCTCACCAGAAGTCGCGGTCACCGCCCCTGCGCGTCTCCCCCTGCGCGCAGTGCGAGCTCCTCGGCGCGCTTCACCGCCTCCACGTTGTCCTCCGGATTCACGTCGATGAGGAGGTGGCGTGGGTCGATGCCGGCGCGGGCGGGTTCACTCTTCACCCTCACGCGCAGGCTCTGCGCGCCGGAGCGGAGGCGGTGGCGCTCGAGGTAGAGCGGCTCGCCCTGCGCTCCGTCCTTCCCGGCTGCGTAGACGCCCACCTCGACGAATTCGTCCAGGGCGACCTCGGTCGCGTGGCCCTCGGGGTCCACCGTCTCCTTGCGCGCCTGCACGTCGAGCGTCACCCACCAGGTGCCATCCCCCACGGGCTCCGCCGTGGCACGTCTCGCCTGCAGTGCCCAGAAGGTGTTCGCCTCGAAGAGGTCGTGCAGCAGGCCGCGCTGCTCCTCGGGGGTGACGGCTTGCAACTCCCGGTAGAGGTCGAGCGAGGTGGGCAGCGGGGGCACTCCCGCGCCGTAGCGCTCGATCATCCGCCGCAGCGCGGTGTTCACGCGCGCCTCGCCCACGTACTCGCGCAGCGCATACATGGCGAAGGGTCCCTTGCGGTACGCGAGGAACCAGTCGGTGGCCCTCAGCAGCGGCACGCCGGCGCGGTTGCGCGGGGTGAGGTACGCCTCGCGCATCCTGTCCATCAGCCGCCCCAGGTGCGCGGCCCCATGGGCCTTCTCCACGACCGAGAGCGCGCTGTACCAGGCCATGCTCTCGCTGAGCACCGGCGCGCCCTCCATCCAGGCGGGGGTGACCTGGTTGCCCCACCACTGGTGCGCCACCTCGTGGGCCACCACCGCGAAGGGGAAGTCGATGTCGCGAGGGTCCTCCTCCGGATGCAGCAGCGAGAAGCCCTCCCTGAACGAGACGTTCACCGGTGCCGCGTGCAGCCCGACGCCTGAGCCCGGGTGCTCGACGAAGCGCAGCTGGCGGTGCGGGTAGGGACCGAACTGTCCCGAGAGGTAGTCGAGCGAGGCCTGCACGCTCTTCACCATGCGCGCCACGTTGTGGCCGTGGCCCGGATGATGGAAGACCTGGATGGTGACGTCCTTCCAGCGCCCCTCGTGCACCGCGTAGTCCGCCGAGTAGAAGGCGTAGTCGTTGTCGATGGGGACGTCCGTCACGTAGTGGAAGTAGCGCCGGCCCCTTTCCGCCCACGTGCTGAGCAGGGCGCCGGGAGCGAGCGCCACCTGGCCCTCATCCGTGCCCACCACCGCCTCGAAGGCGATGCGCGGGCCGCTTCCCTCGCGGGCCACATCGTCGCCCTCGTCCAGCGCGCGGACGGCAGGGCGCGGGGCGAGGCCGTGCTTGCGGCGCTCGCCTGCGTTGCTGAGCTCGCGGCGCTGCTGGTAGCCGAGCGCGGGCAGGAGCGTGCGGTGCACGAAGTAGGTGCCGTTCGCGGTGACGGACGCATCCGGCCCGTCGTTCGGAAATCCCCGCGGGGCGTAGCGCACCTCGAAGTGTAGCTGCAGTGAGTCGCCGGGCTGCAGCGGCTGCGCCAGCGCGTAGATGCGGTGTCCGAGCGCCTCGTCCGAGAGCTGCACCGTGGCGGGCGGATCGAAGCGCACCTCGGCCGTCTCTACGTCCGGCGCGGGGGCCAGGTGGATGGTCTCGATGGGCGCCGTGCCACTGTTGACGAGCTGGTAGGTGCCGCGCAGCGCAGCCTCCCGCCGCCGCGGATACAGCTCGACGTGCAGCCGCGTGCCGGTGAGCTGCGGCTGCGGCACGTCCGCGTAACGCCCGTAGCGCCGCTCGTACTCCGCGCTCTGCGCCCGCGCGTCCGCGGCTGTGCGGAAGGTGTTCAGCACGTTCGTGTTGTAGAGGATGAAGCCGCCCACACCGAGGATGAGCCCTGTGGCCAGCGCGGCCGTCGCGAGGACAGGACGGCCCAGGCGCGTGCGCGCCAGCCGCAGCCGCGCACGGAAGCCCCCCTCCCGGCCGCGCACCCACAGCAGCCGCGCCGCCACCGCGAGCAGCAGTGCCCACGCCGCCCAGTAGAGCGTGAACCACAGCCACGGCCCCAGGGAGGGCCCGAAGCCGCGCATGTCGGAGTACGACCAGCCAGGGCTCGCCCCATAGACGAGCAGGTGGTGCTCGAGCCCGAGCGACGCGGCGAAGGCCCGCAGCCCGTGCGCGAGCACCAGGACGAGGTGGCCCACGTACTTGTGGTCCACCAGCACGTGCACGGTGAGCGCCAGCAGGGCGAAGAGGAGGCGCTCGGCGAGCTGCAGCCCGAAGAGGATGCGCAGGTACAGCCCGGGCTCGAAGTGCGTGTAGCCGCTGCTCACCTGGATGGCGAGGGCCGCGGCGAGCAGCAGTGCGTGCAGCGCGACGAGCACGAGCGCGAGCCCTCCGAGCTTGCCCAGGAAGGGAACCCAGTCGGGCACCGGCGCCGCGTCCGCCATCTCGCTCAGGCCCGCCTCCCGCTCGCGCCACACCAGCTCTCCGGCGCACCAGACGGTGAACAGCGGAATGAGCAGCGAGAGGAGATCTCCCGAGGCGCCGATGAAGCCGAGGAGTTGCTCCGTGGTGGGCATCATCGGAACGCCCACGTGACTTATCACCTCCGGCGCGATGAGCAGCAGCAGCGCCGGCATCGTGACGAGGGCGAGCGCGCCCCCGCCCTTCACCAGCGCGCGGAACGAGTGCCATGCCACCGCCCCCACCTGGCGCGCGCGGGCCGCAGGGCCGAAACCGCGCAGCACTCGCGGGACGGCGATGGGAGCGGGACGCTCCGCCGCGGTCTGCCGAGCCGCGGCGCGCGAGCGGCGCCCCCAACGGTGGGTCTCGGTGTGTGGGTGCGCGAAGCGGAAGCGCAGGTGGGTGAGCGCGAGCAGGCCGAGCGCGATGCCCATCCACAGGAGGCGGTTGGTGAGCAGCGCGCCCTCAAGTGCGACCGGGCGCGTGCTCTTCTCGGTGTCCGTCCACGAGCGTGACAGCTCGTTCACCACCGTGAAGCCGAGCGGGTCCAGCAGCTTGCCCAGCCCCCAGTGCCCGAGCGTGTGGGCCACGTACGCGTAGCTCACCATCATCACGATGAAGACGAGCACGCTGCCCAGGTAGCTCGCCATCGGGCGCCGGCTCAGCGCCGCCAGGGTGAAGCCGAGCGCCGTGGCGAGGAAGGCGTTGGGCAGCGCAAGGAAGACGTAGGCGCCGAGGTAGGCCTCCGGCCGAAAGGGCCCGAGCAGCTGCGGCTCCAGGCCGGGAGAGAGCGTGGCGAGCTGCAGGCCCAGCGGCACGGCGAGCAGGATGAGCGCCTGAAGGACGAAGGCGGCGAGGAAGCGGCCCCCCAGATAGGCCCCCTTGCCCACCGGGGTGGTGTAGACGAGCGGGTGCATGCGCAGCTGCACGTCCCTCGCGGCCGCATCGCCCGCGAGCTGGGCGCTCACCAGCAGCCCCATCAGGCTGCCCATGAGGGTGACGATGGCAATGACGATGGGCGCGTTGAAGAAGTAGCCGCCGTCGCGTGCTTGCTCGAACTGCGCCTCCGTCGCCACCTGGTAGGTGAACCCCGTCATCGCCACGAAGCACAGCCAGGGGAAGACGCGCCGCGCCTGCTGCGCGAGCTCGTAGCGCAGCACCTCGCGCAGGCTCATGACGCCACCTCGAGCGTGGGCCGCGCGGCGCGCGCTCCGGAGTGCCCCGCCATGATGCTGAAGTAGACGTCCTCGAGTCCCGGCTCCACGGGCTCGAACCCGGGCGCCGGTGCGCTCTCGGCGTAGACGCGCACCACCGTGCGTCCCGCCAGCAGCTTCGTGGAGATGACGGCGTGCGCGCGCTCGAGCGCCTCCAGCTCCGCGCGTGCGACGGTGCGGCGCCAGATGCGCCCGCGCAGCGCCTCCACCGCGCGCGGGGGCTCTGCCTCCAGGAGGATCTCCCCCCGGTTGATGATCGCCATCCGGCTGCAAAGCTCCGCCACGTCCTCCACGATGTGCGTGGAGAGGATGACCACGCTGCGCTCGCCGAGCCCGCTGAGCAGGTTGAGGAAGCGCACCCGCTCGGCCGGGTCCAGGCCCGCCGTGGGCTCGTCCACGATGATGAGGCGCGGATCGCCGAGCAGCGCCACCGCCACGCCGAAGCGCTGCCGCATCCCGCCCGAGTAGCCGCCCAGCCGCTCCTTGCGCACCGCGTACAGGTTCGTCTGGTGCAGCAGCGCGTCCACTGTCTCCCGGCGCACGCGCTTGTCCGTGATCCCCTTGAGGATGGCGAAGTGCTCGAGCAGCCGCTCCGCGCTCTCCTTCGGGTACACGCCGAACTCCTGCGGCAGGTAGCCGAGCGAGGCGCGCACCCGCTCCTTCTCGCGCAGCACGTCCACGTCCCCCAGCCGGATGCTGCCCGCATCCGGCTCCTGCAGCGTGGCGAGCGTGCGCATCAGCGTGCTCTTGCCCGCGCCGTTGGGGCCCAGCAGCCCGTACATCCCCGCCAGGATGGTGAGCGTGACGTCGCGCAGGGCATGCACTCCGTTCGCGTAGGTCTTCGAGAGGTTGCGAATCTGCAGTTCCATCGGACACCCGGGGGGGAGAGGAGCTTCGGCGTGAGGCAAGGCGGTGGCGTCGCCGTCCCCCATGGCGGAAGACGGCGGGGTGAAGGGGCGGGCGGTGAGACGCGCGGGAGGGGCCGCTCAGCCCCGGCGCTGCTCCCGGTGTCGGGACGCCGCGGCCCAGAGGGCGACGATGCCCGTTCCCATCCACAGCAGCGTGGCCAGGGCCCACTGGCCCAGGTGCGGCAGCGCCCGCCACACGCCCACCGTCTCGCCGGTGGTGAGGGTCACCTCGGTATGGAGGGTCTCGGCCTTCGCGGTGAGCAGCGCGTCGACGCCGTAGCGGCCGGTGAAGAACGTCTGCAGCAGGCCCTCCAGCCGGTCCACGAGCCACCCGGCGCTCATCGCCTGGCTGACGGAGAGCACGAGGAAGACGGCGAGCACTCCTCCGGCGAGCCAGCGCAGCGGGCGGCGCAGTCCCAGCATCAGCGCGCTGGCGAGCACGTAGGCGCCGCTCGCCGCGGTGAAGGGGACGAGCCACAGCAGCGGCTGCGGCGCCCGGCGCAGGGGCTGCAACGCCGCCGGGTCCACGTCCTTCGCCCCCGCGACGGCGCCCGGCAGCAGCCGCAGTGTCTCCTCCGCGAGCGGGTTGCCGCCGGAGAGCAGCGTGAGCGCGAGCAGCCAGAGGAAGAGGAGCGCCACGGCCGCCATCAGCCACACCCACCCGGCGAGGACCTTGGCCAGCGCGTGCTGGCGCCGGTCCACCGGGAGCGTCCAGAAGAAGCCTGGCCCGAAGCGCTGCTCTCCCCGCCAGACGAAGAGGGGAAGCAGCAGCCCCGCCAGGCCCGGCACCATCGAGAGCTCGGGGTGGAAGCTGAAGGGCCCGGCGCCCGCGAGCAGCTGCTTCACGCTGAGCACCGTCGCCAGCGTGAGCAGCGCCGCAGCCCCGAGCGCGGGCGCCCGGAGGACGAGGCCCACCGCCCGCACCTGCTCGCGTAGCACGGCCCCCGCGCGCGGCGGGACGTGCGGCGCGGCGGGCAGAGACGGGGTGGTGGGTGTGGGGGACATCATCGCGAGAGCTCCTCGGGGAAGAAGGCGAGCGCCGCGTCCTCGAGCGGCAGGGACGTCACCTCGCGCACCCGCGCTCCGGAGTGCGTGAGCCGCTCCGTCACCTCATGCTCCTCGCCCACCAGCGTCCACTGCAGCTCGCGGCCTGCGCTCGAGCGCCGTAGCCCCGCGCCCTGAAGCCCCGCCGGCGGCTCCCAGCGCTCCGGCACCGCCACCCGGTAGCTCCGCACCGTGCGCTGCAACTCCTCGCGCGAAAGCTGTGCGACGAGCTTCCCGTCGCGCAGCACCCCCACGTGGTCCGCGAGGCTCTCCACCTCGTGGAGGTGGTGCGTGGAGATGAGCACGGTGGTCGGCGTGTCGGCGAGGTGCTCGGCCAGCAGGGTCAGCGTGCGCTTGCGCACCACCGGGTCCAGCCCGTCCGTGGGCTCGTCCAGGAGCAGCAGGGGAGGGCGATGCGCCATCGCCAGCACCAGCTGCAGCCGCCGCGTCTCACCCTTGGAGAGCGCGCTCACCTTGCGCTGCAAGCGCAGGCTGAAGGCGTTCGCCAGGTGCTCGGCGTAGGCGCGCTCCCAGGCGGGGTAGTAGGCCGCCGCGTGCCGCAGCAGCCGGCCACACGTCATCCAGCCGTAGTCCTGCGCATGGTGCTCCGGCACGTATCCCACCCGCGCCCGCACCTCGGGGCCGCGCAGCGCCGTGTCCAGCCCCAGCACCTGCGCGCTGCCCGCGTCCGGGCGCTCCAGGTTCATCAGCACCTTGAGCGCCGTACTCTTTCCCGCGCCGTTCGCCCCCACCAGCACGTAGACCGCGCCGGCGGGGACGCGCAGGTCCACGCGCTCGAGCGCCGTCTCGCCGCCGTAGCGCTTGGACAGCCCGTGCGTGGCCACCGCCCAGGTAGCCGTCCCCGGCTCGGTGTGGTTCAGGCCGCTCATCTCTCGACTCCCTTGCTCGGCGTGGATCAGGCGCATCATTCGTCGTCTCCCTGGCCCGCGGCGGAGGCCGGACCGGAGCCCTGTCCCTCCTCTGCCGCTACCTCGCGCAGGCTCTTCACCAGCTCCTCCAGGTCGAGCCCGCTGCGCCACGCCTCGCGCAGGGCGCGCCGGGCCACCTCGCGCGCCAGGGCGCGGCGCTCCCGGGCCTTGGGGTGCACGTCGGGCGAGACGAAGGTCCCTTGCCCCCGCCGCACGTAGACGACGCCCTGGCGCTCCAGCTCCCCGTAGGCCTGCGACACGGTGCGCGGGTTCACCGCCAGCTGCGAGGCGAGCTCCCGCACCGAGGGCATCGGGTCCTCGGGGCGGAGGGTTCCGAGCACGAGCGCACGCCGCACCTCGTCCACGATCTGGAGGTAGAGGGGCCGCGCGTCGCGCGGGTCGATGTTCACCAACATCGGCGTCCCCGTGTGGCGGTGTTGCACATGACTACAACACTGCACCAGTGCACGGCTGTGCGCAAGAGGGGGCGACTGCGCGGTCGAAGGGAACGGGCGAGAGCAGAGGGGCAGCGAGGCACTCCACCGAGCAGCCGCCGCTCCACCTCGGAGCCCACTGGAGCCATCCCGCCTGGGCGGTGGGCCTGGGCCGAGCGAGCCCCATCGATCCTTCCCCGTCTCTGCCGGCTTGATTCAGAATGCCGGCCATGCCCGCCGTCGCGTTCGCGGCCCTCGGTGCACGCCATGCCCAGGGAAGAGAAGAACCATGGAGAACAGCAAGTCACTCGCCGGATTGCTTGGGCCCACGCTGCTCGCGCTGGGCCCAACTGAAGCCTTCAACATGGACATCTTCGCCGCGCAGACAGCACCGGTCGTCTACCTGAACGGCACGCTGCTCTTTGTAGCTGGCCTTGCCATTGTGCGAGCTCACAACGTGTGGAGCTTCAGCTGGCGCTGCCTCGTGACGGTGCTCGGGTGGCTCTCACTGGCCTTGGGGCTCTATCGCATGGTGGCTCCCACGGCACACCAGGCTGGGAAAGATCTTTTCACGTATTTGCTGCTCGCTGTCCTCACATGCATTGGCGGTCTGCTGACCTACATGGCCTACCGTCCAGAGCGAACCGCGGCGGCGCCGCGAGCGCGCCATTGACCCGAGGTGTCTCCCATCAGGGGCGCGGCGAGAGCCTGGGCTGGGCCTGTGGTTTGTCTCGAGCGCCTCAACACCCCGCTGCCTGGGGCTGTGGCCAGTTCCAGGTGCTTCACTGTAGCAACGCTCTGGCCGCCATCTGGCGGGTCGGGGTTTTCTTCTCCCCCTGAAATGGGGCCCACGTACGACTTCGGGGGGCTCAGAACGGGTGGCCCTCGGTTTCGACGATGAGCTCGCCTCGGTTGATGTGGACGATGAGCGTACGGGTCAGCTGCTCCCTCTGCGGCCCGGTCAGCTCCGGGTAGAGCCTCCTCAGCTCCTCGGCCTGTTCGTCTCCCCAGCGCCTCGTGCGCAGGGCCTCGTCCAGCAGCCGCTGTCCATGCTCTGGGAGCGCCAGGGCACCGGAGGAGGGCTCGGGCGGGGCCGGTGCGCGCTCGGCGACCTCCGAGGCAGCAGGGGCCTCCGTCGAGGCGCAGCGCTCCTCATGCAGTGCTTGGAGCAGCTCCGCTCGCAGGGCCGAGAGGTCCGGCGCGCTCACGACACAGCTCGTCCGCGGCTGGGCCATGGCCAGCCGTGACGGGAGCTCGTCGAGCTGGACACGGAGCGCTTCGAGCGCCTCCGGTGCCGGGGAAGGAGCGGGGGCGGGTGGGGCCATGAGCCACGACGTGCCGTGGCCCAGCGCCCACCCGACCAGCAGCGCGACCAGGAGCCATGCTCTGGGCATCGAAGCCATGGGCGCCGCCTCAGGGCTCCTTGGGCTCGTATTGCGAGTACGT
The DNA here is from genome assembly GCF_020103725.1 of Hyalangium gracile. Taxonomy (NCBI): domain Bacteria; kingdom Pseudomonadati; phylum Myxococcota; class Myxococcia; order Myxococcales; family Archangiaceae; genus Hyalangium; species Hyalangium gracile. The sequence continues at coordinate 230,030 of NZ_JAHXBG010000012.1, forward strand.
GGCCACGGTCAGCCCGGTGCAGTTGCCCGTTCCATCCCAGGAGAAGCTGACGTACGAGTCCGAGTTGAGCGTACGCAGCGTCTCGATGAAGTCTGGATTCGACGAGCCGCACGAGACGGTGACGTTCTGCGCGTTGCGTGCCGAGCAGCTCATATAGGAGATGGTGGTGCCAGTGCCGGGGGTACCGCTGGTGGAGGCCGTGCACCCGATGTACTGGACGGTGTCCGAGCTGTTCCGGGCGCTTCCAAGGCGTCCAGAGGCAGTGCCGTTGCCGCCCGAGAACGTGATCGCCACCGAGCCACGAACCTTGGCGCCTGCCCAGGCGCTGGTGCTCAGTACGAGCGCCGCGAGCGTGACCAGCACTCCACCCGGTGAACTCCGCAGTTGCTTCATCATGGAGGTACCTCCTCGAGAACGCTGTCCTGGATGGACAAGGCTCCAAGGAGCAACTGCGATGCCAGGGAGGAGCCGAGGGGGCGGAGTGAAGCGGCTCACCAGCATTGTGGTGATTCACCATGGGAGCCCCGCCGCGAGGTGCACGCATGATGCAGAACACGGCGGAGGGGGTGGGGAGGCGTCGGACGAGAAATCCACGAGGACCTCGGGAGCGACGGGGCTTCCTGCTGCTCCCGGGCTGCCTCCTGAAAGGCCAGCCCTTGCTGCGCCTGCTGGAGCCGCTCAACGAGCAGACCAGGGCTGGCAACGTCCGGGACTCAGGCGCCCTCGAACTCGATCTTCGCCTGCTTCATGACGTGGTCCACCGCCAGGAGGTGCCAGGCCACCTGCTCGATACGGGCATGTTGCTGGGGCTCGGCCTTCAGGGAGGCAACGACCGCGGCCGGTGACAGCCCCTGGGATGCAGCCTCGTCGAACAGCAGCTTCTCCACGCGCTCGGGGGTGAGCGTCAGGTGGTCACGCTGGATGATCGCGCCCAGCGCCAGGGCGATGCGCAACCGGAACTGCATCTCCTGGCGCATCGACTCGTCCTGGAGCCATGTGTTGAGTGACTCCTCCTGCTCCTCGTCGGAGAAGTTCAGCTCGGCCACCGCGGCGCCCTCGGTGGCGCCCCAGCGCCGGCGGATCTCCTCGTCCACCACCTCGCGGGGAAGCTCCACCGCCGTACGCCGGGCCACCTCGGCCAGCACCAACTGTTGCGCCTGCAGCAGCAGCAGCTGGGTATGCTCCTCCTTCATCTGCGCGACGACGCTCTGGGTGGCCTCTTCGATGGTCTTGCCGCGGCCGAAGGCCTGGAGGAACCCGGGGCTGTCCAGCACCGGGTACGTCACCTCGCGCGCCGCCAGGATCTGAATCGGGAAGCGCGCGGAGGCGCCCCGGAGCGAAGCGACCGGGTAGTCGTCCGGCAGGGTGACGTCCGCCACGAGCCCCTTGACGGGCGCCTGACCCACGATGGCCTCGTACAGCCCGGGCAGCAGCGGCTCGGGCTCCATCAGCAGCCACTCCCTCGTCTTCACGCTGAAGGGGATGAGGCGCCCCTGGCAGTAGCCCGCCAGGTTGAGCAGCACCTCGTCTCCCCAGGCGAGCTTCTCGGTGGGCAGGCGCGCACGCTCGGTGGCCCAGGGGCGCGCCAGCTCGAGGAAGCGCTTGCGAACCTGGGCCGCCGTGAAGCCCTTGGGGGCAGGGACCTTGACGGCCAGTCCCTCCAACGAGGGGGCTTGCACCTGCGGCAGCTGCACCTGTCTGCCCTGCGCCGCCTTCTTCGCGGGGGAGACGTAGAGTGGAATATCGGAGGACTTCCAGCCGGAGAGGATTCTCGATGCGTTCTTCTTGGATTCCATTCCGTGCGCTCCCTGGCGTCGAGATTACCAGCCGCTGAAGAAGTTCTTGAAGCCTTCGGCGATGTCCTTCCCGATCTTCTCGAGAGCCGCGCCAGCTTGCTCGATGACGATCCCCACGACCGAGGAGACGGCGGAGATGACCGCCCCCACCTGGGACACGACGGGGATGTTGGTGGCGGCCAACACCGAGCCCGCGGCGGTGATGCCCGAGGTGACCTTCGCGGCGATGCTCGCGTTGGGGTCCGCGATGGTCTTGGCGGCGATCCCCACGTCCAGCGCGGCGGCGGCCACGTTGAGGCCCGGGGTGAAGCGGCCCACGGCCTTGGTGAGGGTGCCCACGCCCGTGGCGGCGGCGTCGGCGACCTTGGCGGCGGTACTCACGCCCGTGGTGGCGGCGTCGGCGGCCTTGGCGGCGGTGCTCGCGACCGTGGAGGCGGCGTCGGCGGCCTTGGTGGCGGTGCTCGCGACCGTGGTGGCGGCGTCGGCGGCCTTGGTGGCGGTGCTCGCGACCGTGGAGGCGGCGTCGGCGGCCTTGGCGGCCGTCTCGACCGTCTCGGCCGTCTTGAGCGCCGTGGTGCTCACATCACTCACGACGTCCGCGGACTTGGCCGCCTGGCTCAGCACGTCCACCTTGGTCAGGTCCGTGCCCGCGTCCACGGCGTCCGCGGCCTTGGTGGCGATGTCGCCGCTCAGCTTGCTGCTGTCGCCGATGGCCGTGGTGGCCGCCTTCTCGATGTTCACCAGGTTCGACTCGACGGCGGCGGCCATGGACACGGTACCCTTGGCGATGTCCAGCGCGCCCTTGGTGGTGTTCATCACCCCGCCAGCGATCTTGGACGCGTCACCCTCCCGGATGCCCTCGGCGGCTTCATTCACGCCGGAGTACATGCCGTAGACGCCGGTCCCCACGCCGACGCTGTTCAGCTTGAGGTTGTGCGTGCCCTTGGTGCCCGCGGCCAGCTCCTGGGTGGCCGTGTCCACCGCGCCCTTGTGCCAGTTCTTCGCCGCATCCTTGAGCCCGCTGAACGATTTGCCCGAGGAGGCAGCGGCGGAGAGCTTCGGGTCGGCCGCCGGGGCCTTGTCGAAACCGTCCTTCACCTGGGGGGGCTTGGACTCGATCCGCGGTGGCGCGGTGTTCGCGCGCTGGAGCTGCCGGGTGGACTCACGAGTCCTCACAGGGGAGGAATCGGCGCGGTGGAGGTTGGGACGGTGGCGGTAGTTGTTATCGACCTTGCTCATGGGAGGGTCCTGTGGGGTTGCGCGCGAGAGGGTGGAGGGGTTGCAGAAGTATCCGGGTAACCCTGGCGAGAGTTGTTTTCCAGGTACATTACGTCTGGCTATGGCTGTCATAGTGGAGGCCTATGGACCTGACGCACCTGCGCTACTTCCAGCTCACCGCCACCTGCCAAAGCATGTCCGCGGCCGCCAGGAAGCTCGGCATCAGCCAGCCCACGCTCACCGTGGCCATCCGCCAGCTCGAGAAGCATCTGGGCACCACGCTGTTCCTCCGCGAGCGCAAAGGCGTGCGCCTGACGAGCACGGGCGAGGTCCTCCTGCGCCACGCCACTCAGATCACCTCCCTGGTCGAGCACGCCGAGCAAGACGTCCGCGATCTGGAGTCCGACGAGGTGGGCAGCTTCGTCCTCGGCTGTCATGAAGCGCTCGGCGCGTACTTCCTCCCCGGCTTCATGCCCGCCTTCCTCCGGCACGCCCCCCGCATCGAGCTCAACCTGTGGAACGGCACGTCCCCCGCTGTCACGGAGGCCATCCTCGACCGGCGCGTGGACTTCGGGCTCGTGGTCAACACCCGCCCCCATCCCGAGCTGATCATCCTCCCGCTCTTCGAGGATGCCGTGGACTTCTTCGTCGCAGCTCCCCAGCCGGGTGAGCCCGAGGTGACGGAGGAGGAGGCGCACCGGCGCCTGCGCGTGGGCCCCCTCATCTTCGCGGCCCACATGGCCCAGTCCCAGAAGCTGCGCGATCAGCTCGCGGCGGAGAAGTTGCTCCCAGGCCGCATGCTGCCGTGTGGAGACCTCGAGCTGGTCAAGAGCCTCACCCTCGGCGGGCTAGGCGTTGGCATGCTGCCCCGGCGCGTGGCCGCCTATGGCCAGGAGGGCCGGCTGCGCAGGCTCCACCCCTCCCTGCCCTTCTTCCACGACGCCATCTCCCTCGTGTACCGCGCCGATGGCCACCGCACCCTGGCCGCGAAGCGACTCAAGGACGCCTTGGTCCGCTATGGCCGAGGCCTGGGTTTCTCCACGAGCTCTTAGGTCGGGTTCTTGAGCGAGGCCTGATACGCCTCGATCCTCGGTAGCAGGAGCTGCCGTCGCGACAGGCTCTCCGCGGGCCAGTGCTTCTCGCGCTCGTAGTACTCGGGCACGGCGGGGACGCCGGGCGGGAGCACCACCCAAGGCTGCTTGGACGCCGTGAAGATGTGGATGTCGGGCGGCAGCCTGTCCGGCTCATCGAGCGTCCCGACTCGCACGAACTTCACGAGCGGCCCGGCGCCCGCGTAGTGGCTCCAGACGGCGATGCGGCACTCGGGGCACCGGGCGATCCACTGCCCCTGGCCACTCTCCGAAGGAGTGCGGACGAGCGCGGGCTCGGCACTCAGGTTCGTCACCCGATCCGACTCGATCATGGCATTGAGAGCGAAGGAAGCGCCCGTCTCGCGCTGGCACCAGCGGCAATGGCAGCAATGCACGAAGAGCGGTCGGGTCTCCATGCGGTAGCGGATGAGGCGGCAATCACAGCCGCCTTCGAGCGGAAAGGGCGAGGTGTCGGTCATCGGTCGCGCATGGTACCCGGCGCGCTCTGGGCGGCAAGCCGGAGTCAGGCTCCGCCGCCCAGTGCGCGGTCCACCCGCAATCGGAGCGGCTGCGCGCCTGCGGCCGCTCGTGCGAGGCCCTGCAGTCGTCAGGCCCTGGTTTCGCGGCTCAGGGCGCGGGCGTGTGCGCGAGCTGCGCCTCGCGGAGGGCACGCGTGGGCGCCCCTGGCTCGTGGAGCGGGCCGCTGCCTGTCGGCCGGACAGGTTGCGAACTGGTATGACAAGCATACCAGTAGGCGGCGCTCTGGCCCGACACGGGCACCTCCCCGGCAGGCGGTGGGAGTTCGTAGGTGGTGTGTGCCTCGCGCACCGGGGCCCGAGGGTCGAGCAGCGGCTCATCGGCGGCCTTCCGCAGCGCCGCGAATCCTTTTCCGTGTGCCCTGGCTCTCAGACTCAGAGAGCATGATTTCTTCCCTCCTCTTTTCTCTCCAGGGGATGGCAAGGAGACTCATTCATGAAGATGGAAGCCTGGATGACGGGTGCGCTGCTGTTCCTCGGTGGATGCACGAAGCCGCCGACCGCGTCTGGCACCCCGAAGGTGGTGGACTCGCTGCCTCCCGAGCTCGTGGGGAAGGCCCAGGCCGCGGAAGGGGCGATGCAGGCGCTCCAGGTTCGCCTTTTCCAGCGCCTGACCCAGGAACTTGAGCGCGGGGGGCCTGCAGGCGCCGTCACCGTCTGCCGTGACGAGGCACAGGCCCTCACGGCCGAGGTGGCCAAGGAGCAGGGGATCGAGGTGGGGCGCACGAGCTACCGGCTGCGCAACCCGAAGAACGCGCCAAGGCCCTGGGCCGAGCCGTTCGTCACCGCCGCCGCCACCCGGAAGAGCTCGGAGGTGAAGCCGCTCTACGTAGACCTGGGGGACCGCCTGGGTCTCCTGAGGCCCATCCCCATGGGTGGGGTGTGCATGACGTGCCACGGTGCTCCGGACTCCCTCCCGCCGGAAGTCGTCCGCGTGTTGAAGGAGGGCTATCCCGAGGATCGCGCCGTGGGTTTCGCGCCAGGAGATGTGCGCGGCTTCTTCTGGGCCGAAGTGCGCAAATGAGCCCTGGCGCCTTCAAGCTGAGCGGTGTCCTAGGGGATGCCCAGCACCTTGTGGGTCTGGATGCCCAGCCGCCACTGAGGGTGCTTCAAGCAGTAGTCCAGCGCGAGCTCGGTGTTGCGGGCCCGGTCCGGTCCATCCCGGGGCTGGAGGAAGAAGTGGGAGAACTCCAGCTCGGCGAACTGGGCGGGCTCCAGCCCTGCTTGAGGAAAGACGAACTTCAGCTCGTTGCCCTTCTTCTGGACCAGCTGGCTCCCGGCCTTGGGGCTGACGCAGATCCAGTCCACGCCAGGGGGCACGGGCAGGGTTCCATTCGTCTCGACGGCGATGAAGAAGCCGCGGGCATGGAGCGCGTCACAAAGGGCAGTATCCAGCTGGAGGAGCGGCTCTCCGCCCGTGCAGACGACCAGGCGCACGGCGCGCCCTGGAGCCTGAGGCCAGGCCGCGGCCACGGCGTCCGCCAGGGCATCCGCATCCTGGAAGCGCCCACCGCCCGAGCCGTTCATTCCCACGAAGTCGGTGTCACACCACTGCGAGCAGCCGCCCGGCCCACGGGCGCGGTCCCGCTCGAGTCCACTCCAGAGGTTGCACCCGGAGAACCGCAGGAAGACGGCCGCCTTGCCCGCCTGAGCTCCCTCTCCCTGAAGCGTGTAGAAGATCTCCTTGACCGCGTAGCTCATGGCTGCTGCTCGTACTCCTCTACCTGAGGTGTCCCTATCTACCACCCGGTAGAGCCCCATGCTTCCATCACCAGCAGCCGCTGGCCTGCTCCCCCAGTGGGCCAGGGGCCTCGTCCATGCCATGGCTGGCGCGAGTGCGCTCCGCTGGCCGTGAGAGGGGACGGACAGCCGAAGAGTCCGCCAGCGGAAACGGCCCGGAGAACCTCCTGTTGCCGTGCGAGGCATGCTCTATCTTCCCGCCCGACGGTGGGGCCTGGTCGTCCGTGAGTGGATACCCGGGCCGCTGCCTGCTGCATCCTTCGCATGAGCCAGGGAGCCGACGCCATGAGCGCGGATTGGATTGACGTGTCCGTCCCCTTGCGCACCGGCATGGTGCACTGGCCGGACAACCCGCCGGTGAAGATCGATCGGGTGATGGACCTGGAGAGGGGCGATGTCGCCTCGGTCTCATCCATGTCGATGGGGGTTCATACCGGCACGCACATGGATGCGCCCGCGCACTTCCAGCGGGGAGGTGTGGGCATCGATCAGATGCCGCTGGATGCGACCCTGGGGCTCGCCCGAGTGATCGAGATTCGGGATCCGGTGTCCATCAAACGCGCGGAGCTGGAGTCCGCGAACCTCCAGGCAGGGGAGCGGGTGCTGTTTCGCACCCGCAACTCGGAGCGCTGCTGGCAGACCGATGCGTTCGTCGAGGACTTCGTCTTCATCTCCCGGGACGCGGCGGCCTACCTCGCGGAGCGGCGTGTGCGCACCGTGGGCGTGGACTATCTCTCCGTCGGCGGGTTCCGCGAGGACGCCGAGGAGACACATCTCGCCCTGCTCCAGGCAGGTATCTGGGTGGTCGAGGGGCTCAACCTCTCGTCCGTCCGGGCAGGGACGTACGAGCTCATCTGCCTGCCGCTGCGCATCGCGGGGGGCGATGGAGCGCCCGCCCGCGCGGTGCTGCGGCCATACCCCCAGGGGGGGTGACCGGCTCCGGGGGCGGCTCTGCAGGGTGGGCCCCTTGTCGGGACCACCGTCGGAGGCACGAGCGTGTTACCGGCACGTTGGGCATGGGCCGCCACAGTCGATGCCCGTCTCGGTGCCGTTTCTCACCGCATCCGTGCAGCTCGGAGCCGCGCACTTGCCGCCTGTGCACACTCCACTGGCGCAGTCCGCGGGGCTGGAGCAGCTCTTATCGGTGCCGCAGGGCGCGCAGGTGCCGCCGCAGTCCACATCGGCTTCCGTCCCATTCTTCAACCCGTCCACGCAGGTCGGCGGCTCTTCGGGGCTGGTACCGGTTCCACAAGCGCCGAGCACGGACGCGATGCACGACAACCACAAGAGTCGTCTCATGTGAAGAGGGCTCATGCCGCGGTGAAGAAGGCATCGTGCACGGCGTTCAGCCCGGCCACGGCCTGCTCCTCCTTGACCACGCAGCTGATGTTTATCTCCGAGGCTCCCTGGGAGATCATCTCGATGTTCACCCCGGCGGCGCCCAGCGTGGAGAACATCTTGCCCGCGGTGCCGGTGGCCAGCTTCATGCCCTCGCCCACGATGGCGAGGATCGCGTGTCCCGGCGTCAGCTCGACGGTGCCGAACTCCCCGAGCGCCGTGCGGACCCTCTCCGGCTCGCTGAGCCGCTCGATGGTGCAGGAGATGCTGACCTCACTCGTCGAGACGAGATCGACCACCACGCCGTGCTCCGCCAGGGCGCTGAAGACGCGCGAGAGGAAGCCATAGGCGTTGTACATGCGGTTCGAGGTGATGGTGAGCACGGTGACGCCCCGCTTCACCGTCACCGCCGTGATGCGGCCCGCCTTCTCGGCCGGCGTCGCGGCGATCACCGTGCCCTCGGCCTCGGGCCGGAAGCTGTTCTTGATCCGGATCGGAACGTTGGCCGAGACGACGCGCTCCATGGTGAACGGGTGGAGCACCTCGGAGCCGAAGTAGGTCAGCTCGGCGGCCTCGGCGGGCGAGATGCTCGAGAGCACGCGTGCGCTCGGCACCTTGCGTGGATCGGCGGTGTAGATGCCGTCGACCTCCTTCCACACCTGCAGCTCATCGACCTGCTCGCGGCCCAGGCCGGCGGCGATCATCGCCGTGGTGAAGTCGGTGTAGCCGCGGCCGACCGCGGCGAGCAGCCCTCCGGGCACCATGCCGAAGAAGCCCGTGACGACCGGCACCTCCCCCGCGCGCGGCCGGCACTTCTCGCCGAGCTGGCCCTGCAGCCGGCGGAAGAAGGCGGGGTTCACGGTCGTCTCATCGTTGGAGATGACGTGCGCCAGGTCGGTGAACACGGCCTTCACGCCGCGGTCGTTCAGCACCGCGGTGAGGATGCGCGCCGAGAGCTTCTCGCCCACCGCGAGCACGTTGTCCTGCGAGCGCGGCGACAGCTCGCGGATGACCGAGATCGCGTCGAGGAAGCTCTTCAGCCGGGTGAGCTCGTCGGTGACGAACTGCTTCGCCTCGTCGCGGATGGCTCCGTCGCGGACGCTGTCGCCCAGCGCCTTGAAGTGGTTCTGCTCGAGCAGCTCCAGCTCGCGCGCGAACGGAGCGCCCTGGCGCGCGGCGTCGGCTGCGGCGAGCAACAGGCTCGTGGTGCCTTCGCTCTTGGTGGTGCCGCTCATCGCCGAGACCACGGCGATCACCGGTTGCCTGGCCAGCGTGCGCTCGATGATGCCGGCGACGTTCCGCATCCGCTCGCCGTTGCCGACGCTGGTCCCTCCGAACTTCTGAACGATGATGCCCATGCTCGAACCGAGATCTCCCTTTCGGGTCTACTTCTACACGATCAATCGGCCGGGGCTACTGCCATCCGCCAGGAGCGAGTCAGTGGGTGACGTCCGCTGGCCGCATGCCAATGAGTTCCGCGACACACCGGCGGGTACGCTGCGCATCACCGCGTCAGAGGGCGCCGCGCGGCAGGTGTTCGCGCCGGGCCGCTGAGGCGAGCCCCCCAGGCCGGGTGTGGGGCCGTGAGTACCCGGTTGCGCGAGCGATGCCGCGACGGGGTAGCATGGGCCGTGCGGCCCAGGCTCTGGGGCCGTCGAGGAGACAGAGGGGACAGCATGGCCGTCCGACGCGAGTGGACGATCGGTTCGCACCGGGCTCACTTCGAGGAGCCGGATCTGCTGGTCATGAAGTACAACGGGAAGTTCAACCTGGAGGAGGCCCGGCTCGTGGTCGAGCTGTACCGCGAAGTGGGCACTCAGCGTCCGTTCTTCCTGCTCGCCGACATCACGGGTGCGGAGATCGCCTCGGATGCGCGCAAGCACCTCACCGATCAGATCAAACCGGAGTGGTTCCGAGGCATCGTCTACGCGGGCGCCAGCCCGGTGATGCGCGCGGTCGGCAAGGCCATGGCGGTGACGTTCTATTTCACGGGCAAATGGAGCACCCCGTTCGAGTTCACCGCCACGGCGGAGGAAGCGCGGGCACTCATTGCTCGCCTGAGAGAGAAGCAGCAGGCGAACCCCACGTGAGCTGAGCGGGCGCGCCGCCCCGGCCATCCGAAGCCGGCCGGCGGAGCATACGTGGTGCGGCGGCATGACGGCGCACGACTCCTTGGGTAGTCTGCGAGCGGGCGGAGCTGTCCGCCCCTGCTTGCACCCCGAGGTACGCGATGACGGACACGCCCACCCCAGACTCGCTTCGACCAGGAAGCCTGGTAGGTCCCTGGCGTGTGGAGGGCTATGGCGGTCGTGGCACCTACGGCGTGGTGTATCGCGCCCGCCGCGCGGGACATCCCGGCTCCTTGCCCGTGGCGCTCAAGGTCGCCGTGTTCCCTCATGACCCACGCTTCGGGCGCGAGGTGGAGCTGCTCTCGCGCGTCCGTCACCCAGGAGTGCCGCGGTTGGTGGACCGTGGCTGGTGGCATGCCGGCGAGGGGGAGGTGCATCCCTATCTCGTGATGGAGTGGATCCGGGGGCTGCCGCTGTACGAGTGGGCCCGTGTCCACTCCGCCACCCAGCGCCAGGTGCTGCGGGTGGTGGCGCAGGTCGCGTGGGGATTGGAGGTGCTGCACCGGGCGGGGGGGCTCCATCGGGACGTCAAGGGTGACAACATCCTGGTCGAGCCCGAAGGGCGTGCCCTGCTGACGGACTTCGGCCTGGGCACATGGGCAGGAGCACATCCCATCACCGACCGCACCATCCCTCCGGGCACTCCCGAGTACCGCAGCCCCGAGGCCTTGCGCTTCCAGTGGGAGCACTGGCGCGAGAAGGGCGCTCGTTACGAGGCTCGCCCGTCGGATGACATCTATGGGCTGGGCGTCAGCCTGTATCGGCTCGTGACGGGGGGATACCCCCCACCGGGGACGGATCCGGAGGCGCGCGAGTCTCCCGAGCGGACGCCGCTTCCGACGAGGGTGCCGGTGCGGGAGCGCGACGCGCGGTTGATTCCAGGGCTGGCGGAGCTCATCGAGCGGATGCTGACGCGGCAGCCGGAGGCGCGAGGAATGGCTCGCGAGCTGGCGGCGGCCGCTGAGTCAGTGGCGGAGCACGCAGGGCCCGAGGCGGATGTTCCAATCTTCGGTCCGGAGCGGCTGCCGTCCGAGACGGAGAGCGCTCACGTTCGATGGGAGCGTCACGCCCCTGTCTTGGAGCAGCCCGCGTCCGAGGGCAGTCGAGAGCCATCTCGAGAAAGCCCGCCGTGCTCCACGCCTCCGGCCCCCTCCTGGGATGCGTGGCCGTTGCTGGCCATCGCTGCCCTGGTCCTGGTGGCAGTGGCGATAGGGTGGGGGAGTCGCGAGCCTCAGGACGATGCGTCCGAGCTTGCGCGGGCTGAGCCTGTGCGTGATGAAGCGGCGCCCGACGCGGGAACACGAGGGCTCGGAGACGCCACTCCCACCGCTCGTGTGGCAGCCGAGGGGCTCCCAGCGGGACTGGAAGTGCGAGTCATCGCCATGGATTTGCCAGAGAAACCCATCCCTGGTCAGCGGCGCGCTCCCTGCCGAGGTCATGAACAGGTCGAGATCAACGGAGGGTGTTGGCACCTGCTGACGAATACTTTTCCGCCCTGTGGAGAGGACGCCTATGAGTGGAAGCGCGCCTGTTACTACCCCATTCTCGAGCGAGCGAAGCCGCGCACCTCGAAGAAGCCGAGGTAGTGCCGTCGTTACGGGAGCGCCCGCTGTCCCAGGGCGGGCGCTCCGCGGACGCCTGGACTACTTGCCTTCCTGCAGGAAAGGCAGCGCCACGCTCACCATGAGCGGGTCGGCGAAGATGTTGTAGTGCGTCAGCCCCGGCAGGATGGCCAGCCGCGACTTCGGGCGCCCCGAGCCGTCCCAGCCAGCGTCCTTCTTGCCGCCGCCGAGCAGGCCGTAGAACTCCACCGCGTGCGAGGGGGGGAACAGGTCCGCGTCCGCGGCCATGACCAGCGTGGGCGCCTGAAGCGCGGAGATCTGCTTGGAGAAGTCGAAGTCCTGCTTCATGGCCGCGCCGATCTTCGTCAGGAGCTTGGGGAAGTCCTGGGGGCGGGGCGCCACGGCGACGTAGCCCTGGTACATGGGCGTCTGCTTCATCATCTCGGCGGCCCCCTCGTTGACCTGCGCCTGCTGGGCGAGGATCTCCGGGTAGAAGGCGTTGCGGCGGAAGGCCGTGGAGACGATGACCAGCTTGTTCACGACCTCCGGGTGGCGAATGCCTACCAGCAGCGCGACGCCACCGCCCAGGGAGTAGCCGAACACGTCGGCCCGCCCCAGCTTGAGGTGCTGGATGAGGGCCGCGACGTCATCCGCCATCAGCTCGACACTGAGCGGCCGGTCGATGTCGGCCGTTCGCCCGTGCCCCTGCAGGTCCACCGCGATGACCTGGTAGTGCTTCGCCAGGGCCTTGAGGTTGTCGCCGAACATCGAGCTCGACCCGAGCCCACCGTGCAGGAGGACCAGGGGTCGGCCCTTGCCATGAATCTCATAGTAGAGCTCGATCCCGTTGACCTTCGCGTAGCTGCCGGGCGCCTTCTGCTTGGGTTGCGCGAAGGCGGAGGCTCCCAGGGCAACGAGTGAGAGGACGACGAACGAGAGGTTCTGGCTCAGCAGGGTCATGGTGGCTCCGAATGAGAGGTGGAACACCCCATGGACGCCCCAGGCCTTCGAAAATCATCGGTCCGTCGATCTCGAGGAACCGCCGCCCCTGGCGCCCGTGCGTCGATGACGCTCAGTGTCTTCTTCCTGATAATCCAGAATTCACTTGATTGGCTGGGTATCCTTGTTGTAGCGAAAGCGCTTTCAACTCGCCCGCCCGACGGGTGGCGGAGCGAGCAAACCCTGGGAGCGCCACGTGAGCCTGGACTTCATGAGAGCGATGCAGAGCAGCCGTTGGTTTCTAGCGCTGGGCCTGGGAGGGCTCTTGCTGGGCGCTCCCGGCTGCGCGCCCGAGAGCGATGGCGCCCTCGACGTGGCTCCCGAGGAGACGGAGTCCGCGAAGCAGCCTCTCGCGGCCCCCATCGGGCAGACGATCTGGCTGAAGTCCTGTCAGACGCAGAAGTTCGTCTCGGCGGATGGAAACCTGGGCGCGACGGCGCCGCTGGTGGCCGACCGGGCCTCGACGCTGGGCTGGGAGCAGTTCCAGATCCAGGACGCGGGCAGCGGCACCATCGCCCTGCGCGTCGCCGAGACAGGCAAGTACATCTCCGCCGACACGAACCTGGGCGGCCAGCTCGTCGGCAACCGGACGACGATCGGCGACTGGGAGCGCTTCACCTGGGTGGACTTCAACAACGGCACCATCGGCCTGATCGCCAAGAGCACCGGCAAGTACGTGTCCACCGACCTGAACCGCGGAGCGAACGCGCCGCTGTACGCGGACCGCGCGACGGCCGGGTGCTGGGAGGCGTTCTCCTGGGGCGCGGTGGGCGCCACCGGCGGCTGGAGGCAGATCTGGAGTGACGAGTTCAACGGCACCAGCCTGGACACCTCCAACTGGAGCATCATCACCGACATCCATGTGAACAACGAGCAGCAGCAGTACACGACGTCGGCCAACAACATCCAGGTGAACAACGGCACGCTGAAGCTCATCGCCCGCCGCGAGTGGAACAACAACTACCCGTTCACCTCGGGCCGCGTGGAGAGCGCGGGCAAGCGCGAGTTCCGTCACGGCGCCATCGAGGCGCGGCTCAAGATGCCCGTGGGGCCGGGCCTGTGGCCGGCGTTCTGGCTGCTGGGCAATGACATCAACTCGGTGGGCTGGCCCGCCTGCGGCGAGCTCGACATCATGGAGAACGTCGGTTACGCCAACTGGACGTCCGGCGCGCTCCATGGCCCGGGCTACTCGGGCAACACGCCCATCAACGGCCAGTTCTCGGTGGACTCCGTCGCCAACTGGCACGTGTACCGCACCGAGTACTCCCCCAACGACATCAAGTGGTTCGTCGATGGGCAGCTGGTGAAGACGACCCTCAAGTCGGACGTCACCCGCTACGGCAACTGGGTGTACGACAAGCCGTACTTCATCATCCTGAACCTGGCCGTGGGCGGTGGCTATCCGTTCGGCATCAACGGCGCGACCACGCCGTACTACGGCGTGCCGCAGTCGACGGCGGACCTCATCGGCCGGACGCCGCAGGTGTTCGAGATCGACTGGGTGCGCGCCTATCAGTGGCAGTAGGAGGGTGGCGCGTCAGCGCCATGGGACGCGGCCTCGGACCGAGTCAGGGCTTCGGAGCCGGGGCCGCCGCATCCTGGCGGTAGATGCGCCCGTCCTTCATCACGAAGAACACCCGCTGCACGGCGGTGATGTCGCGCAGCGGGTCCCCCGGCACGGCGATCACGTCCGCGCGGCGGCCCGCCTCGAGCACGCCCACCTCCGAGCCCAGGCCCAGCAGCTCCGCGTCCACGGTGGTGGCCGTGCGCAGGGCGTCCGCTGGAGACATGCCCAGCTCGACGAAGAGGGCCAGCTGCTCGGCGTTGCGCCCGTGCTTGAAGACGCCTGCATCCGTGCCGAAGCCGATCTTCACCCCGCGCTGGATGGCACGCCGGAACATGTCTCGCCCGGTCTGACCCACCTGCTTCATCTTCTGCAGCACCTTCGGGGGGAACTGGGCCCCGCGCTGGAGCTGCTCCTGCCGGACGCGATCCAGGAAGATCGTGGGCACCAGCACCACGCCCTTCTGCCGCATCAGCGTGAGGGCCTCGTCATCCAGGAAAGTGCCGTGCTCGATGGAGTCCGCGCCGGCGCGGATGGCTCTCTTGGCCCCGGTGTTCCCGTGGGCATGCACCGCCACCTTCCGGCGCAGCGCATGGGCCTCTTCCACCACCGCGTCGAGCTCGGCCTGGGTCAGCTGTGAGGTGTCCACGTCATCGCCGGCGGACAGCACTCCCCCGGTGGCGCACACCTTGATGACGTCCGCCCCGTTCTTCACCACCCAGCGCACGCGCTCGCGCAGCGCATCCGGACCGTCCGCCACGCCCTCGCCTCGGTCCTGCACCAGGACGCCCTCGCGGAAGCCCATGATGTCGCAGTGCCCGCCCGTGGCGCCCAGCTGGGGGCCCGAGGCGATGACGCGTGGGCCCTCGGCGACACCCTTCTGGATGGCTCGGCGCAGGCCGACGTTGATGAAGTACTCGCGCTCATTGCCCACGTCGCGCACGGTGGTGAAGCCGGCACGCAGCGTCCGCCGGGCGCGCTCGGCCGCCTCCAGCGCCAGCTCCGGCACGGTCTTCTGGAGGGCCTCCAGATCGTAGTCCTGGTAGTTGTCCGTGAGCTCGAGCCGCAAGTGCACGTGCGCGTCGATGAGGCCGGGCAGCAGCGTCGCGTCGCCGAGGTCCACCACCTGGGCGTCGGCGGGCGCCGCCGTCTTGGGGCCCACCGCCTCGATGCGCTCGCCGCGCACCAGCACGCGTCCCGGGGTGACGAGGGTGCCGCCGCGGCTGTCGAACATGCGCGCGGCGGTGAGAAGGACCGGGCGTTCAGCGGGAGCAGCAGCGGAGACGACCAGCAGCAGGAGAGCGGACGGAGCGAGCATGGAGGCGGCGCAGTATATGTGATGCTCGAGCCGGCGGAGGGGCGGCCACCGGCACCGGGCGGCGCGCTCACGCCGCCGAGAGCTTCAGGTCCTTGTTGAGCCCGGCGTCGCGGCTCACGCGCCAGATCTTCTGATCCAGGTAGTAGTGGTGCAGGGCGAAGCCCCAGATGAAGCCCGAGGTGAGCTCCCTCAGCGAGAGGTTCGGGCCGAGCATCACCTTCGCGTCGAAGGCGCCGCAGCCGGGGTGGACGCCGAAGCCGCAGCCGAGCGCGCGGTAGAGCAGGGTGAAGGCGATGCCGCAGGCGGCGTAGATGAGGAAGCGCTGGCTGATGCGCGGCGCCAGCCCGAACGCGGCGCGGTCCACGTTGGGGCCGTGGTAGCGGTTGCGGTGATAGAACCAGACGATGCCGTGGTACTGGACGTTGTGGAACGCCGTCACCACCACGGCGACCATGAGGAAGTCCACCCGGCGCGACACGGGAGGGTAGAAGAGGAGCGCCGTCAGCCCGAGCGCCGCCGCCAGCAGCAGCACCTTGGGGGTGTTCACGCCCAGGCCCGCGCGCCACCGCTGGAGCTGCCGCGCGGCGAAGAGCGCCACCACGGCGAGCGTCACGGCCCAGGCGGCGCGGGCCAGGAGCTGCTCCGGCCCCGGGTCCGCGGGCATCCCCAGCATGCGTCGCGCCACCGGGTGGGTGAGCGCGAAGGCGATGAAGGGCGCCAGCAGCCCCACGTACAGCGTGAGGCTGTCCACCCGCCGGTCCACCGGGTGCGTGTCCCCGTTCTTGCGCTGGTAGAGCGTCATCACGCCGTAGTGCTGGCGCACCACGTGCCAGTACGCCCAGAGGCTCGTGAGGGTCAGGAAGAGGTCGAACGGCAGCCGTCGGCCCAGCAGCACGGACACGCCGAAGAAGAGGGGCCCGGCGGCGAACCAGCCGAGGCTGCCCACCAGCAGCCGCGCCCGTGCCGAGCGCTCCCGCCGGTCCAGGTAGGTCCTCGAGAGCGTGGCGAAGATGTGCGGCCCGTCCAGCGCCAGCACCCAGGCCCACCACAGCACGAGCCCGCTCACCCCCACCCAGGCATGCAGGCCCAGCAGCGCCAGGCTCGCGCTCAGCCCTCCCACCGTGGAGAGCAGATCATGCCGGCGATCGACCAACCAGCCGGCACGCACCGGCACTGCGGCACTCAGGGAAGCGGCGTTCATTCCAGGCTCCTGCCTTGCGAGAAGGCGGGGCCAGGATGCCACGGGGGGCGTGGAGCCGCTGGGTGAGGGATGGGCCTACACACTCCCGGCCGAGGTGCGGCCGGGCAGGCAATCGAGCTCAGCCCGCGGCTCCGGGCTCGAAGCGCGCGAGGAAGACCTTGAACTGCAGCGAGACGAAGATCGGCCGCGGCGCCACCAGTCCGACCCGGGCGAACATCGCGAACAGTGCGGCATCGGACTCGATGGGCCGCATCTGCGCGAAGCGCTGACGCAGGTTCTCCAGCTGTTCCTGGGTGACTCCGTACGCCCGCAGCCGCCGGAACTCCACGTTCGTCAGCTCGGGGTCCTTGCCGACACGGCAGCCCAGGACGAGCGGGGCTCCAGGCTTGAGCCGCCGGGTCACCTCTCGCAGCAGCTCGAGGCGGGCCTCCTCGCCCTCCACATGGTGCAGGACGCCCATCATCTGCGCGCCGTCGAACGGAGGGCCAGCAGGCAGGGTGCGCAGCTCGCCCACGTGCAGGTGCGTGCGCGAGAGCATTCCCTCGGCTTCCAGGCGCTGGCGGGCGACGGCGAGCATGGGCTCGGAGGGATCCACGCCCGTGAAGCGCCAGCCTGGCACGTTGAAGCGAGCGTAGGGCATCAGCTCGGCACCCGTGCCCAGTCCCACGTAGAGCAGCGACGCCGAGTCCTGGCCGTCGAGCTGGGCAGTCAGCGCGCTGACGCCGAGCTCATACATCGCCTGGACGCCAGCGAGGTTGATGGACGCCTGGGCGTCGTAGTGGACGGCGCGGTCGGCGCCAAAGCCCTGCACGACGTGGTGGACGGCGTGGGCGGGGTGTTCGTGAGTCATGACGCATCCTCGGGAAGCCCGCGAGAGGCGGGAAGTTCGATTGGAGGATGCGTCGGGCCCTCGATGAATGGCAGAGCGGGGATTCGGGCCGGATCGGCGCAAATTTCGGTCCCGCCCGTCGCCCGAGCCACCCGGCACGAGCGGCCGCGTACCCTTGGAGTGGTATCGATGGGCCTCGGGGGGAGGCCTAGCCTGCCGTCGCATCCAGCCATCGCGTGATTCACACGCCGGGAACTGGAGGCGGGGCACCTATGTCCTCTTCAGAGAGCCGGCTCCTGGACAGACTCCAGATGCCCATGGGCTTCCAGGCCGGACAGCCCTTCGCTCGAGCCGTCTCGGGGCACGGAGCCGGTGCGGACCCGGTCGCTCGGATGAGCGCCACGGAGAAGCTGCGCAAGGTGGTCTGGTACGCCCTCTCCTCGCCGGAGCTCCCCAATGAGGTCAAGCGGGCCCTGGCGGAGCTCTTCAGCCCCCAGAACCTGGCGATTGCCGCGGCAGTGCTGGGCGTCTGGGGCGCCTCGCACTTCTTCGGGGTCGGAGAGGTGGTCGATGTCATCCTGGTCGGGACGGCCTACGCCACGCTGGGCGTCCAGGCCGTGCAGGGGCTCGTGGAGCTCTCGGAGTTTGGCCTCGCGGTCGTCAACGCGAAGTCCGATGCGGACCTGCGCAGGGCGGCGTCCAGCCTGACACGGGCCATCGCCCTGCTGGGCGCGGAGGCGGCACTGGCGCTGTTGACCCGCAAGGCCCGGATCGAGCTGCGCGGCCGCAAGAACGCTCCTTCCTCGCGAGGCCAGGCCCCGACCTCCACCTCGACCCAGCCTCCGCGCTCCTCGAGCGGAGCGGCCCCACGGCCCGTCTCTTCCACGGCCCTGAGAGACAGGGTGATGCCCGTCCACAGGGCGAAGGTCCAGCAGACGCAGCAGGAACTCCAGAGGATCGTCCAGCAGGCCGTTCAGCGGGTCGACTCAGGGCAGGGGCAAGGCAAGTGGGCAAGAAACCTCAGTCGCCTTCCCACGACCGATCCGAAGTACCCGATGTGGAGGGGCAATGCCATCGATCAGGAAGTTCGCACCCTGATCGAACAGGCAAAGCGAGGGCCCAACCCCACCTTGCCGGCGAACCTCAAGACCAACGTCGGTGGACCGTTCGCTCCCGGGCGCCCGGACATCCAGCTCCCGCTCGGTAATGGCCACTACGCGATCTGGGACGTCACGTCCCAGCGGCAGCTCGGGCACGCCGTGAAGTACGTGGACAAGGCGAACAAGACACCGGCAATTTCCTTGGACTACCTTGCAGAGATTACCTACTAGCCAGGCGCGTATGGCATCCACCCGCAAGCAACTCAAGAAGCGATGGGAAGAGCCGCCAGGCCGAGCCATCCTGGAGCGGCTTCACCAGCGGATTCTGGCGCTGGACTCCCCTGACTCTCGCGAGCCCCGTGAGCTCTTCTCCCTGCTCGAGGGACTGCCTTTCCGGGATGAAGTGGCCGGAGGGCGAGACCTGCGCGGCGTCCCGCTCGAGGGCGGCGTGCGCGGAGTGGACTTCTCGGGGTGGGACTTCTCGTACGCGAAGCTGGAGTTCAGCCTGGTGGACTGCGACCTGCGCGGGGCTCGCTTCGATGAGGCCGTGGTCAATGGCTCGATCACGAACGACCTGCGGGGCGCCAGCTTCCGCAAGGCCAACCTCCGGGGCGGCTTCTTCCAGGGCGTGGATGCTCGCAACTGCTGCTTCGATGGGGCGAAGCTCATGAGCGCCGGGTTCCAGGGAGCCAACCTCGAGGGCTCCTCATTCCAGGGAGCCAACTGCAATGGGGCGATCTTCGTCGGCGCCAACCTGGTTGGCTGCAACTTCCAGGGCGCCATCCTCGATGAGGCCTCGCTTCAGGAGGTCCGGCTCGACAAGACGACGGATCTGCGAGGGGCCTCCCTCATCAACCTGTTCAACGAGGACCACCGGGACAACGCCGGCCGGCTCCTCCACGCGGGGACGGACTGGCGCTTGGCGACCTATGACGAGACCACCCGGTCCGGAGAGGACTCCTCGGCTCAGGCGATCGAGGTGCTGGGTGCGCTCGTGAAGCGCTTGGAAGGGGAGCGTGAGCCCCGGGGACAGCGCTTGCTGGAGCTCACGAACCAGCTGCGGGGAGAGCTCCGTCAGCACTACCAGGACAGCTGGTATGAGCAGCTGCTCGCGCGAGTGCCGGCGGACGAGCGCGGCTGGGCGGAGGAGCGAGTGGCCGAGGCTGTTCGCAGCCTCGTGTAGTCCTGCCTGACGGAACGAGGCGGTTCCGCCAGGCAGCCACAGGCTTCGTCGTGGCTGGGGCCCTCAGGGCGCCGCGACGAGAGCCCCTGGGGCGCAGGTCCTGCCTTGCATGCCCCAGAACTCCCGCCCGCCGTCGCGGTTGTTGAGCTGGTCCAGCCAGCCGTCGCCGTTGGTGTCCACGAACCACTCGGAGTTCCCGTTGTAGCCCACGCCCCAGTTGCGCACGCCCCACGGCATGTCCCCCTCGAAGGCACTCCCCGTGGAGCGCATCATCCAGTACTCCCGGGTGCCGTCGGAGTTGTAGAGGTGGTCCACCTTGCCATCTCCATCCACGTCGACGAGCCACTCACCCCGGCCGTCGAAGCCGACGCCGTGCTTCCGCGTGCCCCACCTGCTGTCGGGGTTGAAGCCCTGGCCCGTGCTCGTCATCGCCCAGAGCTCGGGAGTGCCGTCGCGGTTGTAGACGTAGTCCGCCCGGCCATCGCCGCTGACGTCCACCCACCACTGGGACTGGCCGTCGTACCCCACGCCGTGGGTCCGCTCGCGCCACAGCCGGTCCGTGCCGAAGGACGAGCCGGTGCTCACCAGTGCTCTCATCTCCCGCGTGTCGTTCCGGTTGTAGACATAGTCCGCCCGGCCATCGCCGCTGACGTCCACCAGCCACTCGGAGCCTCCCGCGTAGCCCACGCCGTGCGACCGCTCGCCCCAGTTGCTGTCCGTCTTGAAGCCCGCCCCAGTGCTGATCCGGACCCGCAGCTCGCGCGTCCCGTCACGGTTGTACACATGGTCCGCCCGGCCATCCCCGTTCACGTCCGCCAGCCACTCGGAGCGGCCGTCATAGCCGACCCCGTGCGCGCGGGAGCCCCAGGTCTGCTCGGAGGCGAAGCTCGTCCCCGTGCTGAGCAGCACGTGCACCTCGCGCGTCCCGTCGCGGTTGTAGACGTAGTCCGCCCGGCTGTCGCCGTTCACGTCCGCCAGCCACTCGGAGCGGCCGCCGTAGCCGACGCCATGCTCCCGTACTCCCCACAGGCGCTCGGGGCCGAAGCCCGTCGCGGTGCCGGGCAGGACCCGCAGCTCGCGCGTCCCGTCACGGTTGTAGATGTAGTCCGCCCGGCCATCCCCGGTGACGTCCACCATCCACTCGGACTTCCCGTTGTAGCCGACACCATGCGTCCGGGAGCCCTGGTCGGCCTGGTAGGCAAAGCCCTCCCGCGCCGGGAACATCCCATCTCCCGCCGAGGCCTCGGCGTGGACCGTGCCGATGTTGGCCAGGGTGAAGTCCGTCCTCTGGTAGAGCCGCGCGGGGTTCTGCCCGGCCTGGTGCGTCGTGCGGGCGAACAGGAAGCGCACGGGCAGGCTGCTCGCGGAGGGCGACGCGGTGTGCGAGCTCGCGCCAACGCCCTGCAGCGGCAGCGGTGCCGCGAAGCACTGCCGGTGGATGAGGGTGCCCGGCGCATGGAGCGGATCCAGCGCGGCGTAGCCCTCGACACAGGTGCCACCGCCGTTCGGGCGGGTGATGAGCGTCAGATAGAGGGACTGCAGGCTCTCCTGCGCGTCCAGCGAGAGCTCATGGCTCGTGGTGGCTCCGCCCGCGGCGAGCCGATACTGGACCCGGATGGGGTGCTCATCGGCCGGGCGGCAGACCGCGAAGTAGGGTGAGCCGGGCGTGGTGCTCTGTCGCGCCATCAGGCAGCCCTTCGCCCAGGGCTCCACATGGCTGTCGGGGATGGAGACGAAGGCGGACCACGTATGGACGTCGTTCGTCTGCGGCTCGTACAGGAAGGTGAAGCTGTCGGCGGTGCCCGCGATGTCCTGCGAGAGCGCGTTGATATGGAGGAGGGAGGCGCCCTCGTCCGTGCAGGTGCAGTCCGTGGTCATGCACCGGAATGGCCAGCCCAGCAGATTGCTCGTGCGGGCCCAGGCGTCCTGGGAGTCGTTGATCTTGTCCGTGCCGAGGAACTGGACCTGCTTCGCCACGGCTCCGCTCCAGGTGTCCTGATCATTGGCCGTCGTCAGCCGGGTGACGTAGCCGCCGGCGGTGACCTCATCCGCCTGCGACGCGTCCGCCGTGTTGAAGAAGATGCCGCCCGCCGACGCGGGGTTGTCCGGATCGAAGCTGCCGGCGCCCACCTGCCGGAAGGCGAGGCGCTGGGAGGGGTACTTCGCGTCCTGGTAGGCGCTCGCGTTCGCCAGGACCACGAACACGAACTTGCCGCGCAGGCTCGACAGCTCGGGCCACGCGCAAGGCGGGAGCACGCTGCGCGCGAGGTTGCCACCGGCGCTGGGGCATGCGTCGAGCAGATCCTTCGGCTCGAGGATGCGCTCCTTGCCGAGCTTGGACTCCAGCAGCGCGTCGAGCTGGTCCGGCGTGTGGTCCGGCCTGAAGGAGTCCTCATCCTTCAGCTCGAGCCAGACCGTCACCACCTCGTGCTGGGGGAGGGCCTGGGAGAAGGCGGCGAGCCGGTCGAGGCACTCCGAGAGGTGCGCGCAGTTCGTCTCGCGATCACCGTTCGTGTGATAGACGGCCCACTCTCCGGCAGCGACGGGAACTTCGAACCCCGACAAGGGGTCCCTCAGGTAGACGCTGTGGATGTCCAGCTCGATCGAGCGGACGGAGTAGTACAGCAGCTGCTCCACCAGGCTCTCATGGCGCTGGTACGTGTTGTGTGAGTGCTTCTGCTGGACCTGGTTGTAGAGAGGCGCGGCCTGGGCGTTGGTCACCGCGGAGAGCGAGACGGCGGCCAGCAGCGAGAGGAGAAGGTTCTTCATGGCGTCGAGGACCGGGGATACGGCGGGACCATCCCCGCGCGTCACCGGCTCCGAGGAAATGGACGCATGCCACGTGAGGTGTGAAATCCGGCCAGCGCCCCACGGGCAGCTCCGGGCGGCTGGCCTCGGCAAACCTTGCCGGCGGATCCTGCCGGTCCGGCGGTTCTTGCCGGTGAGCTCGGACCGCGCTCCCAGGGGCCTGCTCGGAGCTCCTGGCACCACGGTGGCCACGTCCTTGCAACCCGGTCGCTGAAACCCCCCATGGTTGGAGGCACATATGGTGGACGTAGCTCGCTTCACTCACGGCCCGCGGAGCCGCATGCTCCCTTCCGCATGGTTCCTGGTAGGGATCATCTGTCTGTCGGGGATGTTCGGAGGATGCTCTGAAGGAAACTGTGAGCCCGAGGGAGAGCTCTTCGCCGAGGCCTCCGGGCTCGGGACGATCGCCTTGGACGAAGAGGCGGTCTATTGGACGGCCCGCGCTTCATCTCCCGAGAACCGGGCCGGGCAGGTCTGGAGGAAGGCCAAGAGCGGGGGAGAGCCCGAGCTGCTCTATCAAGGGGAGAGGGATCCGATCTTCGACCTTCCCGTGCTGGCCGTGGACGCCACGCACGTGTACTGGCTGGAGCGCTGTGGCACCCGCTTGGGAGATGTCTGCGCGGAGGTACGCCGGGTCCCCAAGGCCGGAGGGCCGAGCCAGCTCCTGGTGCGAGACGATGTCTACGCGTTCGCCGTGGACGGCGGCAGGCTCTTCTTCTCCACGAGCAAGGAGCGCAACACCGCCCCTGAGGTGCCCACCGCGGGCTCCAAGGGAACCCTGTGGTCGATGCCGAAGGATGGCAGCGGTACGCCCGTGGCGCTGGTGACGGAGCTCGAGAAGCTGCGAGACGTCGCGCTGGATGACACCCACGTCTACTTCGTCGCCGACCGCGGTCTTGAGGAGGGGAGCGAGGGGCGTGAGGCCTGGGTCTCCCGCCTCCCCAAGGCGGGCGGCCCCGTGGAGACCGTGGTGTGGGCCGACGGCTACCCAGGCCACCTCGTGCTCACGGAGCAGGCGATGGTGCTCACCAGCGGCACGGTCCTGTACAGGGCGAACCGGGGCGACGCCATGCCCGTCT
Organism: Hyalangium gracile; assembly: GCF_020103725.1. NCBI lineage: Bacteria > Pseudomonadati > Myxococcota > Myxococcia > Myxococcales > Archangiaceae > Hyalangium > Hyalangium gracile. The sequence continues at coordinate 253,521 of NZ_JAHXBG010000012.1, forward strand.
TCCTCAAGCAGGTCGAAGGACGCGTGGAGGACTTCGCTGTCTCCGGGGACACCGTGTACTTCGGGGATGAGGGCGACTACGAGGACGCGATGCTGTCCGATGATCCCAAGTATGTCTGCGGCGCCATCCGCTCGATGTCCCTCGAGGAGAAGGTGGTGAAGACCTTCTCGCAGGGGCAGGTCAGGCCCCACTCCCTCATGACGGATGGCACCATGCTCTACTGGGCGAGCGGGAGCACCGACTCCGCGGTGACGACGCTCCGGCGCTCCAGGCTCTGAGAGGAGCTCAGCCTGTATGCTCGGAGGGTGACTGCTCGGGTCCTCCGAGCTCCCACGCTCCGTCGTGCCAGAAGGACTCGGAGAGGATGGTGTCCACCTCGGGGAACGTGGGCCCATCCGACAGCGGCAGCCCGCGCAGCGCCAGGAGCGGGGTGAGCCAGGGATGCGGCAGCGGGCGCGAGGGGGACTCATCCCCCCGCCACTGTACCCAGCACCACCCGGAGCACGTGCGCGAGCGTCTGTGCTCCTCCCCACCAGCCTGCTGCTCCAGGTCCATCCCGAGCAGCCACGCCGGCCTGCGTACCCACTTCGATTCCTGACGCAGCGCGAAAGCGCTTGCGCACGGCGTCAAGACCTTTCTCCTTGGAGAGCGTCGGATTTCACACTTCCGTCACTCAGGATTGTGAAAGCGCTTGCTCATCATGGAACAAGCGGATAGCTGAGGCAGCCCTGTGAGCCCTGGAAAGCAGGGCTCGACACTTCCGCTCTTCCTCAAGGAGGACCTCATGCCGCTCTCACTCACTTCGAACGTCAGGCCCGCCTCTGCGACATGGAAAGCCCTGTGGTGCGCGAGCGCCGCGGGCCTTCTGCTGACCACGGGCGTGGCTTGCGACAGCAGGCCCGAGGACACCGAGCTCGACTCTCTCGAGGAGTCCTCGCAGTCCGTCCGTATCGGCAACCGGATCCAGGCGGAGAGCTGGTCCGCCAGCGGCACGACGCCCGGCGGCGTCTTCAACGAGGGAGGAGGGGAGGGGCAGTCCGTCGCGGGCTTCCAGGTCAACGAGCAGATCCACTACCCCTCGGTGAACTTCGGTGGCGCCAACCAGATCCAGTTGCGTCTCGCGGCGCCTTATGGCGGCGGCAGGGCGGAGCTCTGGGCGGACGCGGTGGGCTCTGGGACGAAGCTGGGGACGGTGGCGCTCAGTGCCGCCACGGGCTCGGACTGGAACGCCTTCACCACCCAGACGGTCTCCATCCCGAAGACGAGCGGCACCCACTCGCTGTACCTCAAGGGCGTCGCCACGGGCGGAGACTGGCTCTTCAAGCTCGACTGGTTCGAGCTGCATGACACGGGGACGACCAATCCGCCGACGAATCCGCCGGGCACCGTGCCGGTCCGGGTGACCAACAACTGCCCGTTCACCCTGAACGTGACGCTGACGGGCGTGGGCAGCGTCGCGCTCGAGCGTGACGGGGCGGGCAACCCCATCTACCGCGCCCTGGGCGCCGGCCAGAGCTACACCTACGCCACGCCGGAGAACTACCCCAGCGGCCGCGTGAGCGCGTACAAGGTCCTGCCGTCGCCCGCCTCGCCCCGCGAGCTGGAGAAGGCCGAGTTCACGTTCGAGAAGCCGAACGGCGGCTCGCAGCTGCTCCACTACAACCTCACCTACGTGGATCACGTGGGCCTGCCCATGCGCATCACCGGCACGGGCTCGGGCGGCGGCTGTGTCCAGGTGCAGTGCAACAAGTCCGCGAGCGCCATGCAGGCGGCCATCGACACCGGCTGCCCGGACGGCCTGCGCTACAGCATGGGCGGAGGCACCATCTGTCTGGCCCCGCGCTCCTTCTGCCTCGACGGTGAGTACGCGAGCGACTCGCGCCGCGGGACGGTCTGCACGCGGCTGGACTCCGAGATTGCCCGCTGCGCCAGCCTCTATCCGGGCCAGTGCAACCCGGGCACGGCGAAGACGCCGCAGGTGTACGCGTGCTCGCCGCCGTTCTTCGACCAGAGCGCCAGGTGGTGCGCCGCGCTGAACCGCGGAATGGTGGACGCGCCGGACAGCACCACCGTGTCGCAGTACTACAACACCGGCCGGCCCTATAACCCGTACGCCAGGTGGGTCCACCAGCAGTGCGGCGCCGTGTACGCGTTCGCGTATGACGACTACCCCATGGCCGCCAACCAGGCGGGCTTCTACACCTGCACCGGTGGACAGCAGCTCAGCGTGACGTTCTGCCCGGCCGGGTGAGCCTCGGCGGCAGTCCCGGCCAACCCCTCTCTCCCGATTGAAGGAGCTGACATGAGACGTTCATCGACCTGGCGGAAGCCCGCCGCTCACGCCCTGCTGGGGCTGCTGATGCTCACGGCGTGCAAGGACGACAAGCCCGACAACAAGCCCCCCGAGGAAGTCCCGGTCGATGACTGGCCTCGGGTGGAGAGCGCCATCCCCCGGGACGAGGCCCTCGAGGCCCGCGTCGACGCCCTGCTCCAGAGCATGACGCTCGAGGAGAAGGTCGGGCAGATGATGCAGGTGGAGATCCAGGAGGTCACTCCCGCCGAGATCAAGCAGTACCACCTGGGCTCGGTGCTGAACGGGGGCGGGTCGTTCCCCGGGCAGAAGAAGGATGCGCCCGTCCAGGACTGGGTGACGCTGGCGGATCAGCTGTGGGAGGCCTCGATGGATCCGGCCAACCCGCACCAGATCCCCCTCCTCTGGGGCACGGACGCCGTCCACGGGCACAACAACGTCAAGGGCGCCACGATGTTCCCGCACAACATCGGGCTCGGGGCGGCGAATGATCCGGACCTCATCTTCCGCATCGCGGAGGTGACGGCCCGCGAGGTGACTCGCACCGGCATCGACTGGGCCTTCGCGCCCACGCTGGCCGTCGTGCGCGACGACCGCTGGGGCCGCACCTACGAGGGCTACTCGGAGGACCCCGAGATCGTCGAGGCCTATGGCGCCAAGGTCGTGGAGGGCCTGCAGGGCGCGCTGGCCAAGGATGCCAAGGCCAACGAGAAGGTGATCGCCACGGCCAAGCACTTCCTGGGGGACGGCGGCACCACCAACGGCAAGGACCAGGGCATCACCGACGTCACCGAGAGCGACCTGCGCAAGATCCACGGCCGCGGCTACTTCACGGCGCTGCGCGCGGGCGCGCAGACGGTGATGGCGTCTTTCAGCAGCTGGAAGAACAAGGAGCAGGGAGAGAACGCCAAGGCCCTCAAGATGCACGGCAACGGCTACCTGCTGACCGACGTGCTGAAGACGAAGATGGGCTTCGATGGCTTCGTCATCTCCGACTGGAACGGTCACGGCCAGGTCAACCGCAACACCAGCGAGTCGACCATCGACTGCACCAACAGCAACTGCCCGCAGGCCATCAAGGCCGGCATCGACATGGTGATGGTGCCCTACCGCGCGGACTGGAAGGCGCTGATCACCAACACCCTCGCCTCGGTGCGCAGCGGCGAGATCCCCGAGGCGCGCATCGACGATGCGGTGCGCCGCATCCTGCGCGTGAAGTTCCGGGCGGGCCTCTTCGAGAAGCCCAAGCCCTCGCTGCGCACGCCCTCGCGCGAGGTCGGCACGGCCGAGCACCGGGCGGTGGCGCGCGAGGCGGTGCGCAAGTCGCTGGTGCTGCTGAAGAACAACGGCGGCACGCTGCCGCTGTCGCGCACGGCGAAGATCCTGGTGGCCGGCAAGAGCGCCGACAGCCTGCAGAACCAGACCGGCGGCTGGTCCCTCTCCTGGCAGGGCACGGGCAACGCCAACGCGGACTTCGGCGGCGGCACCACCTTCTGGCAGGCGGTCCAGAAGGTGGCTCCCAATGCCACGCTCGACACCAGCCCCGATGGCGCGCTGGGAGACGCCACCTATGACGTCGCAGTGGTGGTGATCGGCGAGACGCCGTACGCGGAGGGGCAGGGCGACATCGGCAACATCAAGACGCTGGAGCTCGCCAGGCTGCGCCCGGAGGACCTGACGCTCATCAACGGCCTGAAGGCCAAGGGCGTGAAGAAGATCGTCACCGTGCTGTTCTCCGGCCGGCCGCTCCATGCGAACAAGGAGCTCAACCGCTCGGATGCCTTCGTCGCAGCCTGGCTGCCCGGCACCGAGGGCGAGGGGCTCACGGACGTGCTGTTCCGCAAGGCGGACGGCTCGGTCGACTTCGACTTCAGCGGCAAGCTCTCCTTCTCCTGGCCCAGGAGCGCCTGCCAGACGCCGCTCAACCGCGGCGACGCCAGCTACGACCCGCTCTACGCCTACGGCTACGGCCTCACCTACGCCAGCGGCGGCGCGGACCAGGGCGCCTATGACGAGGCGAGCCCGGACGTCGGCTGCGGCGTGACGGGTGGCGGCGGCACGACGACGACGCCCCTGCCCATCTTCGATCGCGGCAACCAGGACAACTGGGTGATGCGCATCGGCGGGCCCTCCAACTGGAGCGGCGTCGACGTGGCCCAGGCCAGCAGCAGCAGCACCGCCACTCCCGCCAAGGAGATCTCCGTCACCCCGGTGGATGACCGCAACGGCATCCAGTGGGGCGCCGTCAAGGCCACGTGGAGCGGCACCGGCCAGCTCTACATGCAGAGCAAGGCCAACGATGGGACGGATCTGCAGTCCTACCTGAACTCGAACGGCGCGCTGGTGTTCGACGCGCGGCTGGGCGCCGCTCCGAGCAGCGCGGTGAAGGCCCGCGTGGACTGCGTGTATCCGTGCGGCGGTGAGATCGACGTCACCCAGGCCCTCAAGGCGCTGCCTGTCGGGGCCTGGACCGAGGTGGCCATCCCGCTCCAGTGCTTCTCCCAGAAGGGCGCGGACTTCTCCAACGTCAACACCCCGATGCTGCTCTACACGGAGGGCACGATGGAGCTGTCGGTGGCCAACATCCACTGGGCCCCGAACAAGGCTGGCAACGTGAGCTGCGATGGCGGCTCTTCCGGCTCCACGGTGCAGATCAGCGCCGACAAGGATGCCTATGTGAACGGCGCGACGGACGCGTTGCTCGGCGCTCCGGCCGGCTGGTCCTATGGCTCGGGGAGCGTCACGGTGAACCCGGCGCTGGAGACGGCCAACGGCAAGGTCGTCGACGTCGTCTTCAACAACGTCACCGACGGCGGCGGCAACGGCGGCGTCTTCCTCAAGGTGAAGGACTCCTCGACCCTGCTGGATGTCTCCCCCATCGCCGCGACGGGTGGCGTGCAGTTCGAGCTGCAGGTGCTCGACTACGGCGGCACCACGCAGGGCTTCTGGGTGAAGCTCGTCTGCGACAACAAGCCCGACACCTGCGCGACCGGGGACTTGAAGACCCTGCTGGGCCGCCCTGCGACGGGGACCTGGACCACGGTGAAGGTGCCGTTCTCCCACCCGGACTACACCCAGGCGGGATGGGACGCGACCAAGGTCAGCTCGGTGCTCGAGCTGCTGCCCGCCTGGGATGACCAGCGCGGCAACATCCACTTCCAGCTGCGCAACATCCGCATCCTCAAGCAACTCCCGTAACGAGGTCAGCACATGAACCGAAAGAACCTGGGCCGTGGACTGGCGGCCCTCTGCTGTGCCGCGGCCCTCTCCGGCTGTGGCGACGCTGAAGTCCCCCTCTCTCCCGTGGACGGGCCCAGCCTGGACCAGCAGGAGGCCGGCCTGGACTACTCGCCGGGCGCTGGCTGGAACCTCGCCTGGCAGGACGAGTTCGAGGGCTCCAGCCTCAACTCGGCCAACTGGACGGTGCTCACGAGCAACTACGATCCGGTCACCGGCAACTGCAACTTCGGCACGGGCGAGCTGGAGTATCCCCGGGCCCAGAACGTCACCGTCGGCGGCGGCAAGCTCATCCTCACCGCCGAGCGGACGGGTGACAACCCGATGGACTCGCGCTGCACGGGCTACGGGCCCCGCTCGTTCTACTCCGGCCGCATCCACACCAAGGGCAAGGTGGAGCGGCGATACGGGAAGATCGTCGCCAGCATCAAGGTGCCCTCCGGCTACGGCATGTGGCCGGCGTTCTGGACGCTGGGCGCCAACATCTCCAGCGTGGGCTGGCCGGCCTCCGGAGAGATCGACATCCTGGAGTGGAAGTCCACCGAGCCCACGTGGATGAAGTCCGCCGTGCACTGGCACAACGGCGGGCAGGCGGACTGGGGCACGGGGGCCAACCGGGGCTACAGCCTCGCCGACAGCTTCCACATCTACGAGGTGGAGTGGACGGCCAGCAGCATGGTGTTCCGGCTGGACGGGAACATCGTGGCCACCAACACCTACTTCCACAACGAGACCGAGTTCCAGCAGAACCACTACCTCATCCTGAACCTGGCGCTCGGCGGCAACTGGTACGGCAACCCGAGCCCGGCCAGCATCGATCTGCCCTCGGGGGTGAGGAAGACGATGGAGGTGGAGTGGGTGCGCTGGTACCAGCAGGGCACCACCTCGCCTGCCACCGTCACCAACCCGAGCTTCGAGTCCGGGATGACGGGCTGGTCCACCTGGAGCCCCAACGGCACCGAGGCCGCCGACTTCAGCGAGACGCACAACGGAGGCCGCACGGGCGCCTACCACCTGACGCACTGGACTAACGGCACGCCGTTCGAGGTGTGGACGTACCAGGTGGCCTCGGGGCTGGCCTCGGGCAACTACAAGGTGCGGGCGTGGATCCGGAAGGGCGGCGCCTTCGACATCTCCCGTATCCAGGCCAAGACGTGCGGCTCCTGCGCCCCCGTCTATACGAACCTGGGCACGTACGGGAGCTGGACGCTGGTGGAGACGCCGAGCATCTCCGTCACGGGAGGCTCCCTGGAGTTCGGCTTCCACACCAAGGCCGCCACGGGCAACTCCGCCAACTTCATCCACATGGATGATGTGGAGCTGATCAAGCTCTGAGCGGCGGACTCCGTTCCCTCGGGAGTGGATTCTACCGAAACGTGACGCCGCGCATGGCTCGGACCGGGATAGCGGTGCCCTCGCGCTTCAAGACGCGAGGGAGAAGACATGCGCGGTTGGATTTCACTCCTGGGGATGGTGGCGTTGGGCTTCCTGCTCGCCCAGGGATGCGGGCAGGAACCCTGGGAGGAGCGTGACGCCCTGCGCGAGGGCGGGCTCGGCTCGCAGGCGTTGGCGGGCGCTCAGAGCACGTCGTTCCAGGATGGGCTCCTGCCCTCGTCGAGCTACGCGGGCACCCGCGACTCGATGATCGAGGAGGAGCACCCCAGCGCCAACCATGGCGGCGCCACCAGCCTGTCCGCGAGTGGCGACACGCCTGCTGGAAGCGGCAACGAGAACTACATCCTGCTGCGGTGGGACGTGTCGAGCATCCCGCCGAACGCGATCGTCCGCTCCGCCTCGATCGTCGTGACGGTGTCCGACAAGGCGGACCAGACCTACGACTTCTACGAGCTGACGCGCTCCTGGACCGAGAGCCAGGTCACCTGGCAGGAGGCGGACAGCAGTCACGACTGGGACTCCAATGGCGCGGATGGCCCGGGGGACCGGAGCACGACGTCGCTGGGGTTCATCAGGGCCGCCGCGACGGGCACATACACCGTGACGCTGAACGCCAGGGGCGTCGAGGCGGTGCAGAGGTGGGTCGGCACGCCCTCCAGCAACCACGGCGTCATCATCGCCAACAAGGACAACGACAACCGGCTGGAGCTCCGCTCGAGTGAATACTCGACCAAGTCTTCCCGACCGAAGCTGACGGTGACCTGGGACGTGTCCGTCGCGGATGGGGGCACGGGCGGCGGCGACGGGGGCACTCCGCCGGTTCCGGCTCCGGGGACCTACAAGGGCACCTGCGACGGCTCTGGAGGAGTGGCGCTCGACGCCACCCACTTCCTGAACTTCAACGACGAGTCGCAGACCGCGCGCATCTTCGCCCAGGGCACCAGCGCCTCCGCCGTGCAGAGCAGGGACCTGGGCAGTGCGCTGGGCCTCTCGTCCTCGGACGAGGCGGACTTCGAGGATGCCGCGCGGGTGGGCAACCGCATCTACGTGACGACCTCGCACGCGCGGAACAAGGACGGGGAGCTGCAGGCCTCCCGCTACAGGTTCTTCGCCATCGACGTGTCGGGCACCGTGCCCTCCGTGGCGCTCCAGGTCGTGGGGACGTCCTCGAACCTGCTGAGGGACATGTTGGATGCGTCCAACTGGATCAACCCGAACACCTCGGTCATCTCCCTGCTGAATGAGCGCTCGCGACTGTCCGAGGCCACGGTGGCGGAGCTGGCGCCGAAGGACAAGGGGACCAACATCGAGGGGCTGGCGGCCCTGCCCACCGGAGGGCTGGTGGTGGGCTTCCGCAACCCGCAGTCCGGCTCGAGCGCGCTGATGGTCACGCTGACCAACCCGGACGCGGTGCTGGGAGGAGCGAAGGCGAGGTTCGGTCAGGCGATCCTGGTGAACCTGGGCGGGTACGGCATCCGGGGCATGGCCTGGTCGGAGGCCCATCAGGCGGTGTTGATCCTCAGTGGCCCGCGTGACGAGAGCAGCGGCCCGTTCGCGCTCTGGAAGTGGAGCGGCGATGTGAGCAGCGCGCCGGTGAAGGTGATGGAGCTCACCGCGCCGTCGAGCTCCGCTCCCGAGGTCATCATCCCTCGAGCCGGGACGAAGAACGTGCAGATCCTGTTCGACATGGGCTCACACCTGATCGGCGGAGCGAGCTGCAAGGACGTGTCGGCCTCCAGCCAGTACTTCAGTGACGTGACCGTCTATCTGGACTGAGCGCTCCGGGCGCAGGGGGAGTGCCAGTCCCCCTGCCGTGGCTAACGCGTGACGGCGAGGATGCGCCACGTCTTCGTATCGATGATGTAGTTGGCGCCGAGGTCGAGGATCGGGCCCATGCCCATCTCGCACGTTCCGGGGCGTGGCCAGATCTGCACGTAGACCACGCCGTCGGTGCCGGGCGCCGCGATCATGTCATACGACTCGCGCTTGTAGAGGCACTCCTCGCTCGGCGTGGCGCCCTTGTGCGGTCGGGCATCCCAGGGCAGGAAGTCCTCCATGGCCAGCTGCATCGCCACGAACAGGGGGCCCGTGACGGTCACGCTCCCTTCCAGCGCGAGCGGCTCCGTCGGGAAGGAGAGCCCCGCGGCCGCGACCTCTTGAGGCGGCGCATGCACGGGACGCGGTGGGCGTCGGAAGAGCGCGCAGGCGGGGAGCAGGGCGCAGAGCACCAACAGCAGGGAACGCTTCATAAAGTTCCTCGGGAGCGGCGAGGGCGCAGGCGCCGGGCCGCGTCGGAGCGGTTCATTCGGTGACAAGGGTGACCCGTCCGTTGGCTTTGTTTGCAGGCTCGATGTGGCCGATGAGCTTCCAGCTCTTTCCTCGGCGCTCGTACAGCTCCCCGGGGCGATCCTCTTTCAGGTAGGGGATCAGCTTCTGGAGGCGACAGGCCTTGTCGAACTGGACGCGGATGGAGAACACCTGCGTCGCGCCGAGCCGATCCGCTCGGCTCTCGCTCATGGGCGAGGGGGCCCAGGGGTGGCCGTGGTAGTCGGCGAGCGGCTCCGTCTGGCCACGGGTGTCCTCCACCCGTCGGGGCACGAAGCAGCTCTGATGCCGGGTGGGGCCGACCATGCGGGTTCTGCCGAGGGGAGAGGGATGGCTCGCGTAGTACATGCCATCACCCAGCGAGTAGACGAGGCCACAGTACTCCCGGCCATAGTCGCCCAGCTGCGCCCCGGGCAGCTGCATGACGGCCGGGCAGAGCTGGTCGATCACCTCGTCGGGATCCTGCGAGGGCTTGATGACTTCCCACGGGCCACGGACCCAGACCTGGCCATCCTGGAGGCCATAGTTGGGACTCTCACCGATGGTTTCCGGACCACTGGCGCACCCCACCAGCACCCCGCACATCAGCGCCAGTCCTTGGAGAAGCCGCATGCGCGCACTCCGGGAATTCGAGGAAATCCAAGCTTATGCTAGCTTAGGACGAATTCCGGAATTCGCGCAATGCCTGACCACGTGTGGGGTAGGGCATTTTCCTCACTCATCAGGTCGGTGACTTGAACAGTCCACTCCAGTCTACCCTACCTGACAGGTCAGGCGCTACCCAAAGCGTTCACCGTCATGGACCCCGGCCCGGTCTCACTGACACGAGCAGGTCGCCATGTTGCACTGCGTACCGCTGGCGCAGGCGTTGCCGCAGTTGGGCTTGCACACGCACTGGTCACCCGTGGCGTTGCAGCCCAGCGTCGGGCCGACGCAGTGGTCCGGCTCGGTGGGGCTGTAGTTCGGGTCGTCCTCGCACGGCACCCCGCCGTTCGGGTCGCTCACCGTGTTGCGCCAGGACTGGTAGGACACGACGGCCAGCGCGCCCGAGCCAGGCGGCCGGCACGCTCCGAACAGCGAGATGGTCTGGGCGCTGCCGTCGAAGTTGAAGCCATTGACGGTGCTGCGCGGGACGTTGCTCGCCAGGCAGAGCGCCGGGTCGCTGACGGCGTCCATCGCCACCTTGATCGACACCCCGATCGGCGGCTTGAGCGTCTTGTAGCCCGCGTTGGCGATGGTCTCGGTCGTGATCGCCACCATGGAGGCCTGGATCGAGTTGGCGTCGAGGATGGAGCCGAGCACGCCGCCCGTGGCATTGACCACGGACGCGTGGCGCTGAGGCCCGGAGCCAGGCTGAGGGTTGAACTCCCGCGTCGTGTTGCTGGAATCGCAGGGGCCCGAAGAGCAGCCACAGAAGGATCCCGCCGGGCACACGATGCCGTGCACGGGGATGCGCTTGCCCGTCTTGTTGATGGGCGTCGTGGGGGAGGAAGCGCTGCCGAAGAAGTTGACGAAGTTCTGGATGGACTCGCAGCCAGGGCCCGCCCTGTCCGAAGTGCCGCCCGTGCCGCAGTTCACCAGGGTCGTGGTGGCACCGGAGGTCTGATCATCCGCATCCCCGAGGATGACCACCACGAGGCTGGCATCCTGGCGCGCCTGGGTGGGCGACTCGATCCCCGTGGGCGGCGTTCCGGGAGTGATGTCGTCGATGGCCTTCCGGGCCGCGCCCAGCACGCCCTCGCTGCCGCTGCCACCCACGGAGACCCAGCACCCCCCGTACGAGCCTTGCGTGGCATCTCCAGGGCAGGTGGCGGCCTCGGGGAACGTGGGGACGTTGGTGCAGACGCCCGCGGTGCAGGTGCTACCTTCGGTGAGCCACGCCTTCACCTTGTTCACGTTGCGGGTGAACGGCCGCAGCCTGCCCGTGTTGGCGTACGTCGCGACGTGGTAGCTGGAGGTGACCATCGCCATGCGCCAGTCCAGCACCGAGGCGTTGAGCGCATCGACCACGGCCTGCGCGGTCGTGGCCAGCGCGCCCTGGGACGCTGCCATCGAGCCGCTGTCGTCCACCACGAAGAGGAAGTCCACCTTCGGCGAGGACGTCGGCGACGCGACCTGGAAGCGCTCGCACTGGGTGAGCGTGGGCTCGCCGAACTGCGCCAGCGCGGCTCCATCCGACAGATCCCTCGCGGAGAAGGCCGCCACCGAGTTCCGGTTCGGGCCCGTGACCGCCGCCAGGTTCGTCACCGCCACGAGCACCACGAGGCTCTGCGCCGAGCGGTGGACGAAGAGCGTCTGCAGCCGGAAGTCGCCGGTGATGCCCGACGCGGCGGAGCTCAGGCGGCCCGTGCTCCCGGGCAGCAGCGCATTCACGAGCTCGTCGGTCCGACGCTTGAGGTCCGTGGTCGCGCCCGCCTGGTCATAGAAGGCCTCGACGGCGTCATGGCCATCCCACGTCTTGAAGCGCTGGGCGGTCCGGTTCGACAGCGCGCCCCTGCTCGCGATGGCCGGTCTCAGCGCCTCCTCGTCGCCGAGCGCGTCGCTGGCCCCTACGGGCGCGGGCTGACGGTAGACGAGGAAGGCCACCTTGTTGTCCGGGTCGTAGCCGATCATGCCCCGGACGTCGCTGCCCAGCTGGATCGGGGTGACCTCGGCGAACGAGGGCGGCAGCGCGAGCTTGATGTCCGCGCCGCTCTCCGCCTTGAACATCACCGGGCGCAGGTTGGCGCCGGCGCACACCTGTCCCACGGGGCCAGTGGAATCCCCCTCGTCGGTGGGGTCCAGCTCTCCGTCGTCCACACCGCCGTTCTGGTTGGAGTCCTCGGCGCCATCGCTCACGCCGTCACCGTCGGAGTCCGAGTCGGTCGGATCGGTGGTCGTGTCGGGGGCGACGTCCGGGATGAACTGGGTGCAGGTGACGGGATCCGGGTTGATGATGACGCCCAGCTCGACACCATCCAGGATGCCATCTCCGTCGGTGTCCGGGAGGCGCGGGTCGGTCTCGGTGATGTCCTTGAGGCCGTTGGCGTTCTGGTCCTCGCCCCGCGTGGTGCTCACCGTGGGCCCGTCGATGAGGCCGTCGCAGTCCGAGTCCAGGAGCAGGGGATTCGTCTCGCCCTCATCCACCTTGCCGTTGCGGCTCGCGTCCTCCACGCCGTCCAGCAGGCCGTCGCCGTCCGTGTCCGGCCGGGTGGGATCCGTGTTCATGAGCACGCTGTCGTCCTGCAGCAGGGTGCACGTGGTGCCGGGCACGGGGGTGTCGACGCTCAGCTCGAGCCCGTCCGGCAGCCCATCCTGATCCGTGTCCGCCAGGTTGGGGTTCGTCTTCCTGCCGTCGCCTCGGTTCGTCTCGAACTCCACCTTGTCGCTCAGGCCGTCACAGTCCGTGTCCTTCGTCGCGTTGTTCGGATCGCTCGGATCGGAGCCTCCATCCGGCATGCCAGCGTCCCAGGGGCCGGCATCCGGGGTGCCGCCATCCGTGGGGCCAGGGTTCGGGGTTCCGCCATCGGTGGTGCCGCCGTCCGTCGTGCCGCCGTCCGTCGTGCCACCATCGGAGGGACCAGGGTTCGTGGGGCCACCATCCGTGGTGCCCGCGTCTGGCAGGTGAGGATAAGGCGGCAGGTGCTCTCCGCACGCTGCCGCGGTCGCGAGGACCGACCCGAGCAGTGCGGTGTAAAGCAGTCGTTGGACGTTCATCGCCATGCGCCTCCACGTCGGAAGTATTTGCGTGCTCAGAGCCAGCGCTCGAGCGCCGCGGGCCATGAACGATATGGTCATATGGTGACATGCGCCACCCAGTGGACCCAGTCAGGCCACTCCTACCCCTCCGCTGGTGGAGCTTCACGTCACAAGCCTGCCCGTGGGGACTCCTTCTGGTGGGGCCACTTCCTTCTTTCGGCCCCCAGGAGCGCCCCATGAACAACAGAATGATCGTCCAGGCCTGGAAGGATCCGGAGTACCGGGCCCGCCTGTCGCTCGAACAGCGAGCCGTCCTTCCGGACAATCCCTCCGGCCGACCTCTCACGGAGCTCGATGACTCGGAGTTGGAGGACGTCACAGGTGGGGAGAGTGTGAAGCTGAGACACACCGATCCGGCCATCTGCTGTTTCTTGACCTACGTGCAGTGCCCCACGTTCTCGGTGGCCTGCCGCGACCTGGAGAGCTGAGCCTTCGCTCAGATCGTTCTGGACGTGGGCGCTCCCTGGGAGCAATGACTCCATCAGGGGAGCGCCGCGGCCCCCGGGCTCGCCGGAGAGCTGTTCCAGGTGGGGCCGCTGCCGCTGACCGACAACGCCACGCGGCGCAACATCGTGGCGCAAGCCATCGCCAATCGGCTCCCGAGCATCGCACGCCACTTCCAGGTGCTCACGCTGAAGCACGCGCCGTTCATCGAGGCCGTGGGGGCCTTGAAGCAGCGAGTCGATCCCCACCGGGTGTTGACGTCCCGACTGCTCGAAGCGCTGGGGCTGTGAGGGGCGATCCCCCAGGGCAGAGGGCGCTGCCCGGGGTTACACTTCGCCAATGAACGCCAGCCCATCCAGCCGCTCGTCCGTCGTCGTGGCGGAGCTGGGGCCCACGAACACGGGGAAGACCCACCGTGCCATCGAGCGCATGCTCGAGTACGACACGGGCATGATCGGTCTGCCGCTTCGCCTGCTCGCTCGCGAAGTCTACGACCGGGTGACCGCTCGGGTGGGCGAGGGCCGGGTGGCCTTGATGACGGGGGAGGAGAAGCGCCTGCCGCCCCGTCCCGACTACTGGATCTGCACGGTCGAGGCGATGCCGACCGATCGAGCGGTCGACTTCCTCGCCGTGGATGAGATCCAGCTCGCCGCCCACCGCGAGCGCGGGCACGTCTTCACCGATCGACTGCTCCATGCGCGGGGGCTTCGGGAGACCTGGTTCCTCGGCGCGGACACGATGCGGCCGATGGTCCAGGCGCTCATCCCCCAGGCCTCGTTGAAGCGCGCCACCCGGCTGTCCCAGCTTCGCTACTCCGGGACGCGCTCCCTGAAGAGCCTGCCGCCTCGCTCCGCCGTGGTCGCGTTCTCCGCGGACCGCGTGTACGAGCTGGCCGAGTCGCTGCGCCGACTCCGGGGTGGAGTGGCCGTGGTGCTGGGCGCGCTCTCTCCGAGGACGCGCAATGCCCAGGTGGCGATGTACCAGGCCGGAGAGGTTCAGTACCTCGTGGCCACCGATGCCATCGGCATGGGGCTCAACCTCGATCTCCACCACGTGGCCTTCGCGGCGCTCTCCAAGTTCGACGGCGCCGAGCAGCGGGAGCTCTTTCCGGACGAGCTGGCGCAGATCGCGGGCCGCGCGGGGCGCCACCTGAATGACGGGAGCTTCGGAATCCTGAACACGCTCCCCGAGCTGCCTCCGCGGGTGATCTCCGCCATCGAGTCACACCGGTTCCCGGCCGTCCGGAGTCTCATCTGGCGCAACTCCTCGCTCGACTTCTCGAGCCCGGAGGCCCTGCTGGACTCGCTGTCGCGCGCTCCGCGCCACAACGCCTTCGTCCGGGTGGAGCGCGCGGATGACTTCGACGCGCTCAAGGAGCTCTCGCGCGTTCCGGCCATCCGAGAGCTCAGCACCGACCGGGCCATGGTCGAGCTGCTGTGGCAGGTCTGCCAGATCCCGGACTTCCGCAAGGGGCTCTTCGGTCAGCACGTCGCGCTGCTGCGTGAGACGTTCCTCCAGCTCACTGCGGGTGACGGGATGCTGGAGCCGTCCTGGCTGACCCGGCAGGTGTCGCCGCTCGATGACATCTCCGGAGACATCCACACGCTGATGGACCGGCTGGCCGCCATCCGCATCTGGACGTACATCAGTCATCGCTCGAGCTGGCTGCACGACGCCGAGCACTGGCAGGAGCGCACCCGCCGCATCGAAGACGCGCTGGGCGATGCCCTTCACGAGCGGCTCGTGGAGCGCTTCGTGCAGCGGGCCGCCCGGAGGAGCGCACGCCGCTTCGTGAGAGCCGCCGCGCAGCCTCCCGTCGCCCCGGACAGCCCCTTCGCCCGCCTGGGGCTCCTGCTGGGAGAGGTGCCGGGCGACGGCTCCACGATGACCGAGGAGCAGTTCGTCCAGCGGGTGGTCGACGCGACGCACGAGGCCTTCGAGGTGGACACCTCGGGGAGCATCTCGTTCGAAGGGCAGCCGCTGGCCCGGCTGGTGCGTGGGAAGGACCGCCGCTCGCCGCAGATCGCGCTGGCGGAGCCCGAGGTCTGGACCGGAGGCGCGCGGCAGCGGCTCGAGCGCCGTCTGGTGGCGCTGGCGCGGGATCTCGTCACCGAGGCGATGGGAGGCTTTCCCGCCGAGGCCCTCGCGGGAGCAGGGCGCTCCGCGGCGACGCGGGGCATTGCCTACCGTCTGGCCGAGGGGCTGGGGGTGACCTCCCGAGGCGAGGCGCACGAGCAGTGGCGGCTCCTGGACGAGGAGTCCCGCGAGCGCTTGAGGGCGCAGGGCGTCCGCGAGGGACAGCGCTTCCTCTATGTCGTCGACGCGCTCGCGCCGCAGGCGCTCGAGCGGCGCTGCATGCTGACGGCGCTGTTCCACCAGAGTCTCCCGCCCAAGGGCGTTCCGCGAGAGCCGGTCCTCGAAGCCTCGGAGCTGGGCAGATGGGATGCGCGCGCCTTCGGCTATGAGGTGCTGGGGCCGGTGGCGCTGCGGATCGACATCGTCGAGCGGCTCAGCGAGGCGCTGCGCCAGGGGCAGGGCGGCGCCGGCCAGGTGCACACGCTCATGCAGCAGCTGCGTCTGGAGGGCGGTGTTCGCGGACGGATCCTGCGGGAGCTCGGGGGACGGCCCGAGGGCGCTCCCCTGAAGCGGAGGCGGCGGCGAAGGCGGGGAGGGAAGGCGCCAGGGGCCACTCCCGACAAGAGTGGAGCCCATGGGCAACCGGGGCACGCCAGCTCCCATCCGAAGCCGCGGAGGAGCGGCGAAGGGGGAGGGCCGAGGCCCGATTGAAGGTGGACGGGCCTCGCAGCGCGCTCCCGTGTAGCATGGAGCTCCGAGGTCCTCATACCATGAAGAACCTGATCCGCTGCGCCCTGACGGTTTGGATGATCGCTGTCTGCGGGCTGGGGTGCGATGACGGCACCCCGGACCCCACGCCCGATGCGGGCAACCCGGACGTCGAGTCTCCGGACGCTGGGACTCCCGATGCTGGGACTCCGGACTCGGGCACTCCCGATTCAGGGACGCCGGACTCGGGCATCCCCGATTCAGGGACGCCGGACGCCGGCTATGAGTGGGATGGCACGTACGTCCCGCTCGAGGAGCGAGGGGACAACATCGACACTGGCCCCCTGGCCTCCTGTACTCGAATCCTCATGGATGATGCGGGGGTGGCCGTCCCCTGTGGCAGCCCACAGTCGTTCGACCTGTCTCCCTGCAACCGCGGCACGCTCTCCCAGATCTCGCCGGACGGCATCTACTCCGTGCGGGAGCGTCCCAACGGGGCCACGCTCGTGAGTGGCTTCCTCTCCAGTGGCTTCCAGATCTCCACCAGCGGTGGCGTGGAGACAGCCCACGGCTACCCCCTCGTCCAGAAGCAGGTGGACAGCCAGACCCTGTACCTGACCAGCCTGCGCACCCTCACGGATGGAGGCACCCAGCTCTACGCCTTCGCGGGCTGCGAGGCCCAGAGCGCGGAGCACCTCACGGGCTGCTACCAGACGTGCACCAACGGTGGGCAGCGGCGCTCGTTCGGCAGCTTCGATGCCGTGCGCACCCAGCGGCTCAGCGAGCCAGAGATGTCGGGCATCCAGTTCGTCTCGGAGCAGAAGGTGGCGCTGGGCACGCCCATGGACATCTACGTCACCAAGGGCCACGCCTACGTCGTGTCCTCGGACCATGGCCCTGCCACCGAGGGCGGGCTCACCGTCATCGATGTGAGCGACAAGGCCCATCCCGTCGTGAAGAAGGTGGTGACGCTGTCGGGCGACAACTACTGGAACTCCGTCTGGGCCAAGGGAGATGCCCTCTATGTGGGCAGCGCGAAGCACGGCGTGCTCGTCTACGACATCTCCAACCCCGCCGATCCGCAGCTGGTGCGCGGCGTCCCAGGTGACGCCTTCGACGTGCACACCATCTACGTCGATGGGAACCGGATGTATGCCCAGGCCTCGGGCGCCAACCAGGTGCTCATCTTCGACGTGAGCAACCCGTTGGATCCGGTGCTGCTCACCCGCTACACCGTGCCCGCGGACGGCAACGGCTTCGGCTACCCGCACGACGCGTTCGCGTACCAGAACCGGCTCTACATCAACCAGATGGGCCAGGGGTACTACGTGGTGGACGTGACGGACGGGTTCAACCCCCTGCCGCTCGGCTCGTACACGTATGACGTGCAGCCCTTCAACCCCACCCACGCCAACGCGGTGGGCACCTTCGCGGGCCGCACCATCGCCTTCGAGGGCGGCGAGAACACCAACGCCCACCTGCGCGTGCTGGACGTCACCGATCCGGCCCACATCGTGAAGATCGGCGAGTTCGCCATGCGGCCACAGACGTCCATCCACAACATGGTGCTGGTGGGCAAGCGGCTGTACGTGGCCTGGTATGCCGAGGGCCTGCGCGTGCTGGATGTGTCCAACCCCACCCAGCCACGGCAGATTGCCTACGCCAACACCTTCCGGGACTCGGACCCTGGCCGCGGCGAGGGCCTCTTCGTCGGCGCCATCGGCATCCGGGTGCCCGGGGATGGCTACGTCTACGTGGTGGACATGACGCGCGGGCTGCTCATCTACCGCGAGCCCTGAGGCTCTCGGCGTCTCGGGCTCAGAACCGTCCGATCA
Organism: Hyalangium gracile; assembly: GCF_020103725.1. Taxonomy (NCBI): domain Bacteria; kingdom Pseudomonadati; phylum Myxococcota; class Myxococcia; order Myxococcales; family Archangiaceae; genus Hyalangium; species Hyalangium gracile. Next base: position 271,590 of record NZ_JAHXBG010000012.1, read on the forward strand.
GCCCCGCCATGGGCACTCCCTCCCGGCTCTGCCCCATCATGGGCATGAGCCGGAGGCTCGCGCGCGAGGAGGAGGGTTCCACTCGCTCCCCCCGGCTGGAGAAGGCGGCGGACAGCTCGTAGCCCAGGACGGCGCCCAGGGTGGGCAGCACCGCGGCGGCCACCATCCCCGGGACGGACTCGTCATCCTGGGCGACGGAGAAGAGTGCCAGGGCCGCCCCTGTTCCCAGGGCACTTCCGCCAATCGTCGGAAGGAGCCGCCCCTCGCCGCCCGCCAGCGCACCGGCGCCGTAGACGCCCAGCGTCTCGCCCGCGGTGAGGGTGAGCATCATCAGGATGTAGCCCCGCGTCGTCGGCCCTGGATCGCAGTCGCCGTTGTTGTCCGAGAGGACGCAGATGATGCTCGCCTGGGCTGGGATGCTGAGCGGAAGCGAGGCGATGAGCCCGCCCAGCTCTCCCGCGGTGCCTCCCACCGTCTCCAGCGCCACCCGCGCCACCGGATGCCAGCCATCACGCCGCGGCTCGGGCTGAGGCGCTTCAGGAGGACTGTCCTGGGGCTCCGGCGGGGCAGTGACGAGGGGAGGGGTCGCGAGCGGCTCGTTGCGAGGAGCATCGCCTGGCAGCTGCGCGCGCGCCACGCACGGGAGCACGGCGCAGAGGAGGACCGGAATCAGGAGGAGTGAGCGTGTCATGAGCGGAATGAAGTCACCATCGGAAGCGGGTGCCCAGCCCGAAGGTGAGGAACTGCTGCTGGGGCTCGGACCCGTTGTCATCGAGCTGGTAGAGGTAGCGCACCTCGAGGGCGAGCGGAGGGGCGCGCTCCCACGGGCTCACCTCCACGTCCGCACCCACCGAGCCCCCGAAGTGACTGGACCGGTTCTCGTGCAGTCCCAGCCCCACCAGCAGCGAGGTGCTCGCCCGGCCCAGCTGGAGGGAGCCGCGCAGCAGGCCGCCGAGCTGAACGAGCTTGCGATCCGTGTGGCGCGACCCGCTGTCCTCGTCGCCCACGTCATTGTACAGGGCAAGCTCCGGGCCGAGCGCGAGGTGGCGGCCGAGCAGCAGGAACAGGTGGGCCCGGCCTCCAAAGCCGACCGTCATTCGAGGCCTGCCGAGCTCCAGCGCGGGGCCGAGCAGCAGCCCGAACTCCGCCCGATGGCCCACGTTGGCGAACCAGCGGCTGAGCACATCGGGGTCCTCGAGCGTGAGGGACAAGGGCCCCTGCTTCCTCTCGTACACGGTGGCCCAGTGGATGTTCGCCAGTCCCGCCACCAGGCCGAGTCCCGCTCCGAGCGCGCCCACCACCAGGGCTCCGGTGCCCGCGCAGCCCGCGACGTCGACAGACCCTTCCGTCGACGCCAGGAGGCAGAAGGAGCCCACGAGGAGCCCTCCGACCACCCCTCCGACGCCTCCACCGATCAGCCCTCCCTTCAGCAGCCAGCGCTTCTCCAGGTCCAGCTTCTCCACGTCCGCCAGCGGCAGGTTCACCACCTGCCGGGTCCGGAGCTCCAGCGAGAGCTCTCCCGGCATCAGGCTCAGGAGCCTGCCGGAGTAGCTCCGTCCTTCGCTCATGTGGACGATCAGCGCGTCTCCCTTGTCGAGCACGAGCGGCTGGTTCTCCTGGGTGCCGGGAGGCGGCGGCGCTGGCTTGACGTCGGCACCAACCAGGGGAGGCGCCGTCACGTCTGAAGAAGGAGCCTGCGCGGGAGTGGGAACCTCGGCGGGTGCAGGCGTCCCGGCGGGAGGTGGCACCTCGGCTTGCGCGAGCGCGGCTTGGACCGGCACCAGGAGCAGCAGCACGACCCGACAGAGGCGCATGGCATCCCTTCGAGAGAGCTTCCCGGGCGGCATGATGTCACGCCCGCCCCACCTCCGTCAGGTTCAGCTCGCGCTCGGGCCCGGCCGGGTCAACGGCCTCGGGTCCGCCAGCGTCGCAGCAGCTCCCCGGCGCTGCCTCCCCGCTCCAGGCGCGCCTCGCGCAGCACTCCCTCCGGGCTGAGCTCCAGGACGAACTGAAGCGTCGGCTCGCCGTGCAGGTGGTACCGCAAGTCACTGATGCGGAGCTCGGAGCCCCCGTCCTGCCGTGGAGCCGTGGACACGAGGGGAAAGCGCGCCCAGGCGAGCGCCTCGCGTGCGGTGGGGAGGTTCCTCAGGCGCTCCGGTAGCGCGTCGGGCGAGGGTCGAGGCCACTGCCGCTCCTCCTGGGGACCGCTGCCCAGGGAGATAGTGCCGACCCTGTATTCTCCCGGGAGCACGGTCACGTAGCGCCAGGTGGTGACCGACAGCCAGGCGGGGAATACCTGCACCCGCTCCGCGCCTGGAGAGGCCGCCCGCACGCGCTGGCTCAGCACTCCCTGGAGTGTGATGCGCAGGCCCAGGTAGGCCACCGAGAGCGCCGCCCCCACGAGCAGCGCCCGTCGCCACAGGGCCTTGCGGCGCCAGGCCCAGACAGCCCCCGCGAGCAGCGGCAGCGTCACCCACGGATCCACGACCATCGTCCAGTCCAGCGTCCAGCGCCGGTCCGAGAAGGGTAGCAGCACGCGGGTGCCCCAGCCCGTCCACAGGTCCGCCAGCAGGTGCGCGAGGTGGACGGAGAGCAGGCTGTAGAGGAAGACAGGCCCGGTGCGCGCCGTGCGGAAGACGAGCCGCGCCACGGCGGTGGCGGCCAGGGCAATCACTGGGGTGAACACCAGCGCGTGCGAGAGCCCCCGGTGCGCCTGCAGCGCATGGACGACGGAGTTCTCCGCGGGCAGCAGGTTGTCCAGGTCCGGCAGCTCGGCGGCTAGCGCGCACCCGAGCAGCACGGCCTTGTCCGTGGCGGACAGCGGTCCTCCCACGGCATCAGGTCGGCGCAGCGCGCCGATGGCGAGTCCCAGCAGTCCGTGCGTGAGGTTGTCCATGAGAGCACTCCCTCCATAGCAGACGTTCCGGCCGGTGCCGCCGGGTGCCATGATGATCGGATGGAGGATTCAGTCCTTGTCCGTGTGGTCGATGCGCTCCGGCCCGTGAGCGGCCTGTCGGCCATCGTCCTCGGGGGCTCTCGTGGACGGGGAACGGCGGGCCCCGCGTCCGACTACGACATCGGCCTCTACTATGAGCCGGAGGCCCCCATCGACGTCGAGGCGCTGCGCTCGGCCATCGTCCCGCTGGTCGACGATCCCTCCGCGACGGTGACCCGGATCGGCGAGTGGGGTCCGTGGATCAACGGTGGCGGCTGGCTCCGCATCGACGGCGCCAAGGTCGACCTTCTCTACCGCGACCTCGGCCGTGTGCGTGCCGTCATCGCCGAGGCGCGGCAGGGCCGCTTCACGATGAACTACCAGGTGGGGCACCCTCACGGCTTCTGCTCGGCCATCTGGATGGGGGAGGTCGCCACGTGCCGGCCGCTGTTCGATCCGGCTGGCCTCATTGCCGCGCTGAAGGGCGAGACGTGGCCGTATCCGAAGGCTTTGAAGGACGCGCTGGTCGCCCGCTTTGGCTGGGAGGTGGACTTCGCCATCGACAATGCCGAGCTTGCGGCCCGGCGTGGCGAGCGCACCCACATCGCGGGATGCGCCTACCGGGCGCTGTGCTGCCTGGCCCAGGTGCTGTTCGCCCTGAATGGCCGTTACCTGATCAACGAGAAGGGAGCCGTCCCCGAGGCCGCGACCTACCCGATCACGATCGTGGGCCTGGTGCAGGCGCAGGACGAGATCTGGAAGGCCATCGGTGACGGCGAGCACGAGCGCGCGCTGCGCCGCCTGCGCGACCTGTCCGGCAGTCTGCGGGCCCTCCTCGAGCGGGCGGGAACCGGGGATTGAGGCGTGGTGAGGCGCCGACGCTACCGTGGCTGGTACAGGGCAGCCAGCGTCACACGAGGATGGAGAAGAGCCGGACGAACCTGCGCGTCCGCTATATCGCGAGCTTGACGACGACCGCGGGGTAGTAGTCCTCCTGGCCAACGAAGTAGTCCCAGAAGTCGAACTCCTTTCCCCACGACCAGACCTTGAACTCTCCCGAGGCGGGGGGCTTGTTGGGCTTGACTGGCACGTACACCCAGTGGGTCACGTTGTTGTAGGCCTGGAACTTCGTGTCGTTGGGCTTGTCGCCCACCCCGAGGATGATCCCGCTCCAGGTGCGCGAGGACGTGGAGCCGCCGCTTTGTACCTGCTGGATCTCTCGCGTGAGTGCCGCCTGGTTGCGCTGCTTCTGCGCCAGGGAGGTCTGCTTCTGCGCCTGGATGAACTCGGTCGTCGGAATGACGGTCTGTCCAGCCACCGTCACGCCGACGAGCTGGAGCAGGTTCGGCAGGACATCCGACGGCAAGGCCAGATCGCCGCGCTTGTAGGAGAGCCCTTGCGCGAACGATGCGTTCACCTTGGCATTGGCCGCGAGGAGCTCCTTCACCTTCGTGGCTGGCTGGGAGAGCGCCGTGTCCGTGGTGAGATTGCTGTGGGCCCAGCTCCAGAGCTGCGAGTAGGTCTCGCACTTCGCCCAGTCGCCATCGCTCTTCTCCTTCGAGCTCTCCTTGAAGAGCATCATCAGCCCGTGGCAGAGCATCCAGTCCTCTCGCGCGTCGATGTCGAGGATGCCCGCATCCTGGCGCTTGAGCAGGCGCAGGGTGATGCGCGTGGACTTGGGGACGCCGGGATATGCCTTGCAGGAGAGGAGACAGTTGAGGAAGTCCTTGAGTGCCGTGCTCTTCGTGACGAAGAGGTGCATCAGCGTCGCCGCGAAGCCACAGCAGCCGCTGTTCTGGTCGAGGATGGAAGGATCCTTCTTGCACTCTTCGATCGTGGGCATGGGAATGGCTCCTTCGTGAGTCATTCCTGGGTAGCACGCACGCCTCGAGCGAAAAAATGACCATGATCGGCGCATGCGATGGCCGGGAAATGGCCATCACCTCAGCGGTGGCGGCAGGCCACTACCGGGGACTGGTCTGGGGACTCGAAGAGAAGACGGAGCGAGACCGCGAGCTCTGGATGATGTCCAGCAGGGCCTGTCTCAGGCTGTTGGAGTCGTCGGCTGTGTAATACATGCCGCCGCCTACCTGGGCGGTGTGCTTCAGCAGGTTGCTGTTGATGCCGAAGCCCACCGTATAGGTGATGACGTTCTGCTTGCCGGTGGTGTCGAAGTCACCGACCTGGGGAGGTGCGCTCTCCTGCAGGTCCTGCTCGTAGAGCATCTTGGCCACGTCATCCAGGTAGTAGTTGGGGTTGTCGTCGGTGAAGCTGGTTTCGCTGGTGCCCTTGTCTCGGCTGGAGGCGCTGGTACCCGAGGTGCACGGCGCGGAGTCCGGACAGTACACGGGGCCACCATTCACCGTGCGCAGCTGGGCCGCCTGCGCGGAGGTGAAGCTGTCGCTGCTGGGCTCACCGTCGGTGATGATGATGACCGTGGGGGCCTGGCAGCTCCAGCAGATGCTGCGGCCCTGCGTGTCGAGCGGGCTGTTCTTGAACTCGGGCGGGTAGGTGTAGCTCGAGCCGAAGTTGAACCGCGTCTGGTAGATGCTGTCGTCCGAGGTGAAGTAGTAGCCGATGTTGAGCAGCGACCGGCCCAGCGGCGTGCCCGTGGTGAACTGCAGGCCGTTGATGGAGTTGATGTAGCTGGCGCGGTAGGCGTCGAAGGCGCTGGCGTCCGCGGCGTGCTGCTGGCACGAGGGGTTCTGGCGCTGGAGCACCGTGCTGTAGGGGCTGCTGTTCGAGAAGTGGGTGATGCCCACGCGCACCTTGCTCAGATCCTTGATGATGGACTTGAGCACGGCCTTCGCGGTGACGTACTTGGGCGGGTTGAAGTTGAGGAAGCGACCCCAGAAGATGAAGTCCAGGTTGCTCAGGGGCGGGGTGTCGCGCCCAGTGGCGCCTGGCAGCTTCCAGTAACCCTTGGTGCCCAGGCACTGGAGGCACTGGTTGTAGGTCGGGGCGTTGGTGGTGTCCCAGCTGGGTACCTGCGACTGGCAGGCCTGCTCTTTCGTGGTCCACTGGAAGGCCGGCTCGCTGCTGTCGTTCCAGTACATGTACGCGTAGAACTTGTCGTCCTGGAACAGGTTGGGGAAGCCGTTGTCCGAGCCGAGTCCGGTGCCTGGATCCGGGAGGGGATAGCGAAAGCTCGGATCCCAGCCTCGGCTGGTCGAGAACGCGTCGAGGCGTGGGTTGACGCAGCCGTCGGCGGTGATGTTGAAGAAGGAGCTGTGCTCGCTGTTGCTGATCTGCGGCAGCTCCCGCATGGAGCCCGACGTATCGAAGAGGATGTGGAGGTGGGTGCTTCCGGTGAGGGAGGGAGGGGTGTTGCCAGGCACGCACGTGTTGAGGGGACCCCCGTCGGGAGTCCCCCCGTCCGGAACTCCCGCGTCGGGGTCTCCCGCGTCCGGCACCCCCGAGTCCGGCAGCCCTGAGTCCGGCACTCCCGCGTCCTCGACTCCCGCGTCAGGAGAGGGCCCGGCATCCGGCGCCTCGCCACAGCGATCCGGGTTGCGTCGGCAGAACGCGTCCACCTCCTGATCGAAGTTGGAGCAGGCGCAGAGGAGCAGCAGCAGGCTGGCGAGAGCGCCGCGCAGGACCTTCGATGTCATGGTTTCTCCTGGGGAAGTCCTTGGAACTCAAAGGCCCGGTGTTCCTATATGCCCGATTTTACTCAGGATACCCCGGTCTGGAACAGGGATTCCATGCGATTCCAAGAGCCTGAGAAATTCCGGCGCAACTCCTCAGGGGCTGATTCGATAATCAGGCCAGGAGATACACATGGCCAACTACCGCATCCGTCGGGGCGACACCCTCTCTGCCCTGGCCACCCGCTTCAAGACCACCGTCTCGGCGCTCGCTCGCGCCAACAAGATCGCCAACCCCAACCTCATCATCGCTGGCAAGACCCTGCGCGTTCCGGGCGCCGGCGGTGACAGCTTCGAGGGCCCCAAGGGCACTGGCGGTTCGAAGGGCACTGGCGGTTCGAAGGGCACCGGCGGCTCGAAGGGCACAGGCGGCACGAAGGGCACCGGCGGCGCCGCGGCCCCGGGCAATGCGACGCCCGCGATGCGCAAGCTGGCGGAGGCGGGCCGCAAGGCCGCGCTGGGCATGGGCGGCTACAACAGCCAGGGCCTGTGCGCCACCGGCGTGAGCCGGGCCATCCAGAACGCCTTCGGCTTCAAGGTCTGGGGCAACGGCAACCAGATCGACAACAACCTGCCGCGCGACAAGTTCAAGCAGGTGAACATGTCGCTCGCGGAGGCGCTGAAGATCCCCGGCCTCGTCCTCACCTGGGAGAAGACCCCGTCGCGCCTGGGCAGCATCTATGGCCACACCGCCATCACCACCGGTGACGGCAAGTCGTCCGTGAGTGACTTCATCGAGCGCAACACGCTCGGAGCCAGCGGCCGCAGCGGCCTGAAGATCTTCATGCCGACCATGTAGTTTCCGCCTCGTTGCGGAGCACCTGCGCCCCCGGGGTCGTCGACCGGGGGCGTTGTCGTGTCCGCGCCTCGATGCCTGAAGCGTGCGCTCTCGGCTCAGGGCACTCGAGCGTCACGCGCGTGTCACGAGGCAAGACATGACGTTTTTATGTCTTCCTGGCATTCGAGTAGTGCCATTGGAATGACATCCATGCGGGTGCAATGGCGCGCGTGCGTCATTATGTCCACGGCTCCTCATCCCCCAGGAGCCTGACATGGCGTTGTCTCTTGCTCGATCAACTCTCCTCCTGTCCTTCTTCTTCCTCGGTGCCACCGGCTGCGGCGACGAGGAGAGTCCGCCCCCCGAGACGCCTCCTCGCGAGGTCAGCATCCCCTTCGAGGTGCGCGTCGGCGGCCAACCGTTCGCTTGCGGACAGCGCTACACGGGGCTGGGCACGACGGGGACGACATACGAGCCTCTCGATTTCCGCATGTACCTCCACGACGTCCGGCTCGTCTCGGACGGTGGAGAGGAGGTGCCCGTCACCCTGACGAATGACGGCGAGTGGCAGGCCGAGGGCGCCGCCCTCCTCGACTTCGAGAACAAGACCGGTTCGTGCACCAATGGCACGGCGAAGACTCGCACGCGCGTCGTTGGCACCGTGCCCGCGGGGAACTACCGGGGGCTGCGCTTCCGGCTGGGGCTGCCTGCCTCGCTCAACCACCAGGATGTCTCCACCGCGCCGGCGCCCTTCAATGATCCCACGCTCTTCTGGGGCTGGCGCACCGGCTATGTCTTCCTTCGCGTGGATGGTCGCACCACCGGCCTGAAGGCCGGCCACTTCATGCACCTGGGCAGCATCGACTGCGAGGGCCCGCCTCCTGGACAGACCACGGGCTCCGCCGGGTGCGCCTTCCCCAACCGTCCCGAGATTGCCCTGGATGCGTTCGAGCCCGACACGGGCAAGGTCGTCCTGGACGTGGCCTCGCTCTTCGCCGACACCAACCTGGATGCCAACTCGGAGGTGAGCAACACCTCGATCGGGTGCATGTCGCAGAAGCAGGATCCGGACTGCACTCCCATCTTCCACCGGCTGGGACTCTCCCTGAACAGCGCGGCGCCCGCGCCGGCCCCTCAGTCCTTCATCCGGGCGGAATAGGTGAGCGCCATGACTTCACACACGCATCGGTGGACGGGAGTGCTGGTGGCGATGGCCTGGCTGGGCTCGGGCTGCGGAGACTCGGAGCATGAGCATGAGCCGGTGCCGGACACCTACGAGTGGCGGCTTCCCGTGGGCTTCCCCAAGCCCCGGGTTCCGGCGGACAACCCGATGACGGAGGCGAAGGTGGAGCTCGGCCGGCGCCTCTTCTATGACAATCGCCTGTCGCTCAACGGCACCCAGTCCTGCGGCTCGTGCCACCTGCAGTCCCTGGCCTTCACGGATGGCCTGAAGAATGCCGAGGGCAGCACCGGGCAGATCCACCGTCGCAATGCCCAGGGGTTGGCCAACGTCGCCTATGCCACGAGCCTCACCTGGGCGAACCCCTCCCTGACCACGCTGGAGCTCCAGGCCCTGACGCCGCTGTTTGGCACCGAGCCGGTGGAGCTGGGGTTCGCGGATCGGGAGGAGGAGCTGCTCGAGCGCCTGCGCGGAGACGCGGAGCTCGTCGGCCGCTTCGCGGAGGCCTTCCCCCAGAAGGCCGAGCCCGTGGTCCTGTCCTCCATCACGCACGCCCTGGCCTCCTTCCAGCGCGCGCTGCTCTCCGGCAACTCCCCGTACGACCGCTACGTCTACCGGGGGGAGTCGAACGCCCTCTCGGAGTCGGCGAAGCGTGGCATGGAGCTCTTCATGTCCGAGCGCCTGGAGTGCAACCACTGCCACTCCGGCTTCAACTTCATGGATGCGTCGGCCTCCGTGCTCACCGACACGCCCGTCCAGGCCTTCCACAACACCGGCCTCTACAACGAGGACGGGGAGGGGGCCTACCCCACCGTGGATCCGGGGGTCATCGAGCTGACGGGGAAGGACTCGGACATGGGGCGCTTCCGCGCCTCCTCGCTGCGCAATGTCGCCGTCACGGCCCCCTACATGCATGACGGCAGCATCGCGACGCTCTCCGAGGTGATCGACCACTACGCCGCCGGAGGCCGGGCGCGCATGATCCAGGGAGGCCAGCTGAGCCCGCTGCAGAGCGGCTTCGTGCGAGGCTTCACGCTGACGCAGGAGGAGCGGGCGGACCTCCTCGCCTTCCTGGAGGCCCTCACCGACACGGAGTTCCTGAGCGATCCTCGCTTCTCGGATCCCTTCGCGAAGCCCTGAGCCCTACTCGGGCTCGGGTGGCCCCAGCCTGGAGTCGGTGAGGAAGGACTCGTCCGTCAGCGCCTCGAGAAAGGCGAGGATGGCGGCCTTCTCACCGTCCTCCAGGCTCAGGCCTGGAGCGCCGTCGCCGCGCTGGAAGAGCGGATCCAGCGTGGCCGACGGCACCATGCCGTGGCGGTAGTGCTCCAGCACCGCGTCGAGCGTGGCCAGGCGCCCGTCGTGCATGTAGGGCGCCGAGCGAGTCACGTTCCGCAGCGTGGGAGTCTTGTAGCGCCCGTCATCCTCGGTGCTCAGGGTGATGCGGCCTCGTCCCCGCGTCACCTCCGTGTCCGAGCCGAACCGGGAGTCCAGGCCGTTGTTGTGGAAGGCGTTGTCCGTGAAGAGCTCCGTGCCGTGGCACGGCGCGCAGTGCCGCTGCACGAGCGCGAGCCCGGCCTCTTCCTGGGCGCTCAGCGCCTCGCCCGGCTCACCGCGCCGCCAGCGATCGTAGCGCGAGTCCGCGGACACCAGCGTCCGCTGGAACTGGGCGAGCGCCCGCAGGAGGTTGCTCAGCGACAGCCCGCCAGGCCCGAAGGCCGCCTCGAAGCGCCTCACCGCCTCGGGCTGCGCCGCCAGCCGCTCCATCAGCGCGGGGAGGTCGGCCTGGCCCAGCTCGTCGGGGTGGGTGAGGGGCGCGAGCGAGAGGGACTCGAGGTTCTTCATGCCCCCGTCCCAGAAGAGCTCTCCCACCCAGGCGAGGTTGACGAGCGGCGGGGTGTGCCGCGCGAGCGGCTGGCCCGTCACCCCGCGCCGCGACAGGGCCGCGTCATCCGAGAAGGCACGCGCCTGGTCGTGACAGCTGGCGCAGGAGACCTGCCCGGTGCTCGAGAGCGAGGGGGAATGAAACAACCACCGCCCCAAGGCGACCCCCTCGGGCGTGAGGGGATTTCCCTGAGGCGTTGGAAGGGAGGAGAAGCCCGCCGGCAGGTGCCGCGGGCCGGGCTCATCCTCCCCAGGGTGAAGCGGCGGTCCTCCGGGCTCCTCGCCGCACGCGCCCAGCAGGACGGGCAGCAGGAGCCCGGCGACCGCTCGCCGGAGCGCGCGAGGGCTCACCACCGATTCGGATTCTCCACCGACACCACCGAGAACATGTCCTTGAAGCCGTTGGACAGCGTCGCGCGAGCGGCGGCCTGCCCGGCGTTGATGGTGGGGGTGGTGGCGGGGCTGAGCTCACCGAAGAGGCGGGACACGTCCGCGCGCAGGTTCACGCTCAGGCGCTTCTTCGCGCTCACGGTGACCGGCGTGGTGAAGGTCTGCCGCGTGGTGCGGTAGTCGGCGTTGGTGCCCGTCTCCCACGCGAAGGTGCCGGTGCTGCCGTCCGTGGCGATGAACTCACCCTTGGTCTTGGTGAAGATGTAGCTGGTGAACCACATCCAGGTCAGCGTGGTCATGTTCCGGAGCATGTGCAGCTCTCCCGCCTGCAGGCTCAGGTCGTCGTTGTGGGTGGGATCCACGCCCACGCTGAACTCGATGGCGGTGTAGACGCCGGCGGGCACCGAGGACACGCTCAGCTGCTCGCGACGGTTGGCGGGGAGCTTCGGCCGAGACGGGCCGGACTCGGAGCCGCCCTCGATGGCCTGCTCCTTGATGACCTCCATCAGGTAGTAGCTGTCGGGCAGCGGCACCGCGGTGCCGTCCTGCTTGATGAGCTTGATGTTGGACAGCCAGTAGCGCAGCTCGGTGAAGGTGACCTTCTCTCCGGCCGCGGTGGTGTACTGCTGATCCAGCGCGAACGGCGCGCCGCCGAAGCTCAGCGCCGCGGAGAGCTCCAGGCTGCCGTCCAGGCCCGCGATGCGCGTCTCGAGGGCGGAGATCTCCGCCTTCGCCTTGTCGAGCTGCACGAGCACGCCCTGCCAGTCCTGGCTCGCCAGCAGGGCCTTCGCCTCGGCCAGCTGCGTGCGCAGCGAGTCCATCTGCGCGGTCATCTCCGCCTTCTCCTCCTGCGAGGCGTTGGCGTCCTGCTGCTGCCGCGCGACCTGGGCCTCCAGCTCGCGCACGCGGCCTTCCAGCTCCGAGACGTGCTGCTCGAGGCGCTGCTTCTCTTCGGCGGTGAGCGCGGGATCGGTGGTCTCGCTCTCTCCGCAGGCGGGAACGACGGTGAAGATCAATGCCGCGAACAGAAGCGCGCGGCCGATGGAGAAACTCGGCGTCGTGAGGGGGATGGTCATGGTGGCGCCATTGTTAACGAGGTCTCCGGCGACCTCGCCACGGCTAATCGCTTGCTACAGCGTCACCGTGCCATCGAGCGTGTCGCTGGAATCGAGGTGTTTCCCTGGAGATGAAATTTACAACTCCGTTACGAAAGGCCGAGCCTGGGAGGAAGGGTGGCCCGCGCCAGGCCGGAAATATTTCGTCATCTCGCGGAGGCAGGCCTGACATGCGCGCGTGTTAGGCCGCGGGCTCCTGCCGTCCCCGGCAGCGTTCCCTCCTGACAACGAGATGAAGCATGACCGCGTCCGCCACTCGCGAGGAGCCACTCCAGGCGCTCCTGGTCGAGGATGATGAGAAGCTGGCTCGACTGACGGCCCGCTACCTGGAACAACGAGGCGTCACCACCATCGTGGTCCGCTCGGGACCGGAGGCCCTGGTCGAGACGGCGCGCCGTCCTTTCGACGTCGTCCTGCTGGACATCATGCTCCCGGGCCGTGATGGGCTGGAGGTGTGTCGGGAGCTGAGGCAGCGCTCGCACGTGCCGATCATCATGGTGACGGCCCGGGATGAAGAGGCCGACCGCGTCCTCGGCCTGGAGCTCGGCGCGGACGACTACCTGTCCAAGCCCTTCTCCTCGAGAGAGCTGCTGGCGCGGATCCACGCTCAGGTCCGCCGGGCTCGGGGCAAGGCGGGGCCGGAGCAGGGCACGCTGCGCGTGGGCCGGCTGACGCTCGACACGCGCGGCTTCCAGGCCAACCTGGACGGAAGGCCCCTGAGCATCACCTCCCACGAGTTCTCCCTGCTGCGCGTGCTGGCCGAGCGGGCCGGGCAGGTGCTCACGCGCGAGAAGCTCCTGGAGCTCGCCAGGGGCAGCGCGGAGGAGGTGTTCGATCGCTCGGTCGACGTGCACATCTTCCGCATCCGCCAGAAGCTCGAGGAGAACCCGCGCCAGCCCCGGCTCCTCAAGACGGTGCGCGGCGCGGGCTACGTGCTGGTGGCGGGGGAGGAGCCATGAGCGAGCGTCCCGCGGCCTGGTACCACCGGCTGTTGCCGCGCATCTATCTCATCGGCGTGCTGCACTTCTCGCTCATCATGGGCGCGCTCACCCTGGCGAGGAACCTCCTGCTGCCGCCGCCCGATCAGCGGGAGGTGCAGCGGCAGGCCTCTCATCTGGCCCTGGAGCTGGCTCCGCTGCTCCATGCCTCTCCGGGATTCGAGGAGGGGGCCGCACGGGCCCGCCAGCGGCTGGGCGCACGCATCACCCTGCGTGACGCCCGGGGAGCGCTGCTGGCAAGCAACGTCGACGTACCCCACGCCCCGCTGCACGCGGCCGCCGTGGCGAGGCTCGAGCGGGAGCGGGTGCTCACGGTCGATGCGACAGCCACGGTCGGGGTGGCGATTCCAGAGCAGGGGGCCCTGAGCGCCTACGCCCTGGTCACCCTGCCCCGACGGGCGGCGACTCCGGAGCGGCTGGTGCTCCTGGGCTTCATCGTGCTCGTCTGCACGGCGTTGATGTCGCTGCTCATGGCTCGCACGCTGGTTGCGCCCTTGGAGCGGCTGGTGACGACGGCCCGGCGCTTCGGAGCGGGGGCCCTGGAGTCGCGCACGGGGCTGCATCGGCGTGACGAGCTGGGCCTGGTGGCCGAGGCCTTCGACGAGATGGCCGAGCGCATCACTCGGCTGCTGCGCTCCCAGAAGGAGCTGATCGCCAATGTGTCGCATGAGCTGCGCACCCCGCTGTCTCGCATCCGCGTGGCCCTGGATCTGGCCGCCGAGGGCGACGCGGCCGAGGCCCGGGAGGCGCTCGCGGACATCGCGGGGGACCTCGTCGAGCTGGAGCGCCTGGTGGGAGACGTGCTGACCATGGCGCGGCTCGAGCTCTCCCATGGCGCCGCCACCGGGGCCACGCCGCCCCTGCGCCGGGAGCCGGTGGAGGCCCGGGAGCTGCTGGACAGGGCCGCGGAACGCTTCCGCTCCGCGCGCCCGAACCACCGGCTGTCGGTGAGCGAGGAAGGGCCGTTGCCCGTCCTGCGGGCGGATCCGGTGCTCTTGCGTCGTGTGCTCGACAACCTGCTCGACAACGCGGGCAAGTACTCCGAGCCGGGGACGGAGGTTGCCCTGCGGGCCCAGGTGCGCGCGGGGTGCCTGGAGGTGGTGGTCATGGACGAGGGGATTGGCGTCGGAGAGCAGGATGTGCCGCATCTCTTCACTCCCTTCTTTCGAAGTGACCGCAGCCGGGCGCGCGATACCGGCGGAGTGGGCCTGGGGCTCACGCTCGCGCGTCGCGTCGCCGAGGCCCATGGAGGCAGCCTCGTGTTGGAGCGTCGCTCCGAGACAGGACTGCTCGCGAGGCTGCGCCTGCCCGTGGATGGCGCCGTGACGCGGGAGGCGGCCGGCCCCCCCCGCCTCGAGGGGACCGGCCCCGCGGCGGAGGTCAGGGCGAGTCGACGGTGACAGCCGCCGCGGTTGGCTTGAAGCTGCCCGCGCGCGCGCTGAGGTGCAGCACCTCTCCGGGCGTGGCGGGGAGGGCCAGAAGCGCCACGCCCTCCGCGTTCGTCTCCACCTCCCTGCCTGCGATGGAGACGGTGGCGCCGAGCACCGGCCTTGCCGTCGGGTCATCCGCCACTCGCGCCGCCACTCGCACCGTCACCTCGGCCCACCCGGCGGTGGAGCCGGTGGCGCGGGCCTCCAGCAGCTCGAGCGGCGGCTGGGGTGTGAGCGGGCAGGAGTCCTGGGTCGGCACACCCTCCAGCCGGTGTCCGTTCACCTCACTCACCACCTGGCCCTGGAACGGGATGCGCTCGTGCTCCGCCAGCGCTCCCAGGAGGGTGAGGGTGCCGCGCAGGAAGCCGGTGTTCCTGCCTCGCACCGTCAGGTCGGCCTCCCAGCGGCCCAGCAGGATGGGGGAGGGCGTGGTCAGCGACTCCGTCCCGCTCAGGAAGCTCTCCCCATCATCCGAATAGTCGCTGTAGCGCACCCGCCAGCTCCCGCCCGAGAAGCTCCCCAGGAAGGTGAGGGTGGCCGTTCCAGAGTGCTGGCCGTGGATGGTTCGACCTGGCACCTGACGCGCGGCCAGGCCGGTATACGCGTCGTAGGGCACCGTCGTGCGTTCCAGCTCGAGCGTGGAGATGTCCACGATGGGAACGGGTGGGGTGGGGGCCCGAGCGGGGAACCGGAGGATGCGCAGCCGCTGCCAGGTTCCCGGTTTCCCCTTGCCTCCCACGCGCTCCTCCTTGATGAGCGCCCGGGTCCCATCCGGGAACCAATCGAACTTGCGCGCCAGCGTCCAGCCCTCCTCCAGCAGGAGCGGCTGTCCGCCGTAGGTGCCGCGCTCGCCCTGGCGATCCATCAGCCACATCTCGTTGAGGCACTGGCGGTTGTTCCAGAGCGCCAGCCGGCCGAGCTGGGACCAGGCCACCATGTCGATGAGAGAGGGCCGGACCACCTGCGTGAAGACGTTCGTGCGCTCCAGTCCCCTGGCGGAGGTGTAGGCCAGGCGTGTCCCATCGGGAGAGGGGAAGCTCAGCTCGCTGTAGTCCAGGTGATGGGTGACACGCCGGTGGAGGCCGGTGGCCAGGTCGAACTCGAAGACGTCTCCGTTCAGCGCCGAGCCTTGGGACTGATACATCACCGTGCGGCCCCCGAGGCCGATCTCGTTGGCCTCGAAGTGGCGCCCGCCGAGCGTCCAGCCCTCGGGGCCCTCGCCGAGCTGATACGGAGGATTGAAGACACGCGGCTCGATGACGACGTACTCGCTCGCGTGGCGGACCAGCTGGCCCAGGATCATCCGGGGCCCATCGAGCACTCCCACTTCCGTCCACAGCACGTGCCTGTCATCTGGGAAGAGGCGGTGCTCCCGGTTCTGGACGCCCTGGAGAAAGCCGTCGGCGGGGTGGCGGACTGGCAGCATCGCGCGCTGCTGGCAGTCGAGGAGGCTGGGGGCACACTCCAGGATGTACGCCTGGATGTCACCCTTGCCGAAGAGAGGGCGCAAGGCCTCGACACCGGCCGGCGCTTCCTGGGTGCTGATCATCAGCCTCCGCATGTCCTGGAAGGGGGCGACATCCCCGAGGGCCCCTCTCGAGGAGAGCTCCAGGCCACACGTCAGGCATTGAAACCCGCCGCCATCCCGCCTCAGGGTGGCCAGCTGGGACAGGCCATCCGCCTGCCGGAACGTCAGGAGGACATGCCGCGCATCCGGCAGCAGCCGCGCGGCGTAGTCGGACGCGGAGACCTCCGGTGGCACCGGGATCTCCTGCTCGACTTCGATGGGCTCCAACGGAGGGGGCTCGCCCGCCGTGGCCGGAAGGGCCAGCAGGGTCAGGAGGGCTGCCAGGTGCCACGGTGCAGGCGTACCTGGCAAGCAGGGACGTGCTCCTCCAATGGTTCTCGGTTGCGATCGGCTCATGTGTCTTCTCCCGTGAGAGGGCCCCGGTTCGGAGATGCCAGGAGTCGCGGAGTCGCGAATCCCAAGGGGCCTGCACAGGGTGCAGCCACGAGGCGACGTGGGAATGTCTCGCGTATTTCAGCAGATGTCCGCGGACAGGCCGAGAGCCACCGGCCAGGGTGGCGGCTCGGGAAAATTCAAGCCCGAGATGAAATCAGGTTGCATCCAGAAGGAGTGACTCCGTCAGCCTCGAGTCGGGCATAGACTTGGAGCGCTTGGGCGCAATACGCATCGAACTCCTGGGTGGAGCGCGCATCCGCGCGGAGCAAGGTGAGACGCGGTCGCTGGAGAAGAAGACGGCGGCCCTGCTGGCCTATCTGGCGCTCGAAGGTGAGACGTCGCGCCCCATCCTCGCCGGCCTGTTCTGGCCTGACTCTCGAGAGATGACCGCGCGCAACAACCTGTCCCAGGTGGTGCGGCGTCTGCGCGAGCTGACGGGAGAGGCGGGCATCGAGGGCCGCGACACCTTGCGGCTGTCCGACACCCTGCTCGTGGACCTGCGCTCGCTCCTGCGCGGAGAGCCGGCGTGGATGAAGAGCAAGGTCGGCCCGCTGCTCGCGGGGCTGAGCTACGACGGCTGCGAGGCGCTGGAGGACTGGCTGGCCACGGCTCGCTCGCGCGTGCTGGTCCTGCAGCAGCGCGCGCTGGGAGCGCGGGTGCTGAGGGAGGAGCGCGAAGGCCAGCTGTCCACGGCGCTGGAGCTGGCCCAGCAGCTGCTCCAGCTGGAGCCCACCTCCGAGGAGGCGTTCCGGCACCTCATGCGCCTGCACCACCGGCTGGGAGACCGGAGCACCGCGCTGCAGGTCTGGCGGCAGTGCGAGGAGGTGCTGCGGCGCGAGCTGGGGCTCAGCCCCTCGGAGGAGACGCGCCAGCTCGCCCGGGAACTCGAGAAGGCGCTCCCCCCGCCGCTCAGCCATCCCCCGTCACGACGGGCCCTGCCACTCTCGGTGGTGCACCCCCCCATCCTGGCGGGCCGCGAGCGGGAGTGGGCGCGGATGGAGCGGGCCTGGGAGGTGCGCCAGCCCATGTTCGTGATGGGACCGCCGGGCGTGGGCAAGTCCCGGCTGATGGCGGAGTTCGCCCGCTCCCGAGGCCGCTGGTTGCTGCTGACGGCCCGTCCGGGAGACTTCGACGTTCCCTACGCCACCCACGCCCGGAGCGCGCGCACGCTGCTGCGGCAGAAGCCGGGGCTGGTGCTGGAGGGCTGGGTGCGGCGCGAGCTGTCGCGGCTGCTGCCGGAGCTGGGAGAGGAGCCGCTGCCCCTGCCGCCCCCTCCGGAAGAGAAGACGCGCTTCTTCGCGGCCGTCATCCACCTGCTGCGCCAGACGGTGAGCGACATGGACGTCATCGCCTATGACGACGCCCAGTACAGCGACCCGGGGAGCAGCGAGCTCAGCTTCTACATCATGGCGGAGCTCCGGGAGGAGGTCGTCGCCCGGCGCTTCCCCCTGTTCGTCGGCAGCGAGCGCATCGACGAGACCCTCTGGAAGGGCGAGCGCATGCGGCAGGTCGCCGATGCCGGGCAGGCGGAGTGGATCCAGCTCGATCCGCTCGGTCCCGAGGCGGTGCAGCGGCTGCTGCGCGGCATGAACGTCCCCGCGCTGGAGGACATCTCCGAAGACATCACCCGCTACACCGGCGGCAACCCGCTGTTCATCGTGGAGACGGCCAAGCACCTCATCGAGTCCGGAGGCCTCGACGGAGGCGTGCCCGCGGTGCTCTCGGCCCCGGGAAGGGTCAAGGCCCTCATCCAGAAGCGCCTGGCGCGGCTGTCTCCCGAGGCGCTCCGGCTGGCGCAGGTGCTCGCCGTCGCCCAGGCCGACGTCAGTGTGGAGCAGGCCGCCGCGGCGATGGAGACGCCGCCGGAGCGGCTGATGGCCGTCTGGCAGGAGCTGGAAGAGGCCGCGCTCGTGCGAGGGGGCTGGTTCAGCCACGATCTCGTGGGCGAGAGCGTCCTGGCCGAGCTTCCCTCGGCGATCCGTGAGCTGCTGGCATCCAGGCTCGCCCGGTGCCGGGGAGTCCTGAATTAGCATGTATTGCGGCGAGACCTGCCTTCACAGTCATTCCCCAGTCATGCTCCCCTGCTACGAGGCAGTCCTCCGCGCAGGAATGGCCTGCCGGGAATGCAAGGACCCCCTCTCGTGAACTCTCGCCCTCTCCCGCCTCCCTTCCGCCAAGCTTCACGGTTCTTCCGCCAGGTGACCCTCGGCTCGATGCTCTCGCTGAGTTTCCTGGGGGCGTTCGCGGCGCCCGCGCCCGCGGCCGCCGTCACGGAAGTGAAGTTCCCGGACGACGCGCCCGTGTTCAACGTGCAGCGCTACGGCGCCAAGGGCGATGGCGTGACGGATGACACCCAGGCCTTCAAGAACGCGATCAACGCCGCCCTGAGCGCCAGCGGCCGGTACGGTGCCCAGAACATCATCTACGTGCCCAACGGCATCTATAAGATCACCGATACCCTCAAGAGCGCCGTCACCAACACGACGACGTGGCACGGCTTCCGCTCGGGGCTCTTCCTGCAGGGCGAGAGCCAGGCGGGGACCATCCTGCGCCTTCCCAGCGCGACGCCGGGCTACACGACCGCCGCGACTCCGAAGGCGGTGCTCCTGACGGGCTCGGAGCACGGGGGCTTCCCCGCCGACTTCCCCGCGGGCGAAGGCAACGAGGCCTTCCGCCACTACATCCGCAACCTCACCGTCGAGGTGGGCGCCGACAACCCGGGTGCCGTGGGGATCGACTTCCTGGTGAACAACCGGGGCGGCATCTTCAACGTCACCGTGAAGTCGCTGGACGCCAACCGAGTCGGGCATACGGGCATCAAGATGGATCGCCAGTGGCCCGGCCCTGGCCTCATCAAGAACGTGACCGTGGTGGGCTTCGAGCGGGGCATCTCCATGGACAACCACGCCCAGTTCGGCATGACGTTCGAGAAGATCACGCTCCAGAACCAGCGCGGCTACGGGCTCTACGTGGGCACCAACACGGCGGTCATCCGGGGGCTGACGAGCACCAACTCCGTGCCCGTGCTGCACCTGAACTCCAGCCGGGCGCACGCGGTGCTGCTCGACGGCGTCTTCACGGGCGGGGCCTCGAGCGTCAGCGCGATCACCAGCTCGGGCAAGCTCTACGCCCGCAACGTGAAGAGCACCGGCTACGGCATGGTCATCCAGGACAACGGCGCCAACAACCGGGATGTCGCCGGTGGTAGCGCGACGGTGACGGTGGCCGAGTACAAGTCGTTCGGTGAGCACAAGGAGTTCGCGGACTCCATCCCGGGCGCCATCCACCTGCAGGTGAGGGACACGCCGGAGTTCAACACCACGGACCTCACCCAGTGGATCAACGTGAAGAGCAAGGGCTCCACGGAGGAGGACGCTCTGGGCGCCATCCAGAGGGCCATCGACGAGAACCTGCCCATCGTCTACCTGCCACAGGGCAGCTACTACGTGTCCAACACCATCGTGCTGCGAGGGTCGATCCGGAAGCTCATCGGCCTGGGCGCCTACATCGGCAAGACGAGCGACTTCCCTGACGGTGCGCCCCTGTTCCGCTTCGACGGCGGAGGGCCGGACTTCACGGTCCTCCAGAACCTGCGGGTGAACGGGGATGTGCAGCACAACAGCATCAAGACGCTCGTCATCGCCAACAGCGACATCGAGGGGACCTACACCAACACCTCCAAGGGAACGGGCAATCTCTATCTCGAGGACGTCATCGGCCCCTCGCCGCTCAACATCACGACGCCCCAGAGGGTCTGGGCCCGCCAGCTGAACATCGAGTTCCACGGGGATGAGACGACCAACCACATCACCAACAACAAGGGCCAGCTATGGATCCTCGGCTACAAGACGGAGGGCGAGCATGGCTCCCTGCTGGTGAACAACGGAGGCTGGGTCGAGCTGCTCGGCGGCTTCTTCTATCCGAACAGTGGACAGGGGACCGCGCCCATGATCATCAACAACGATGGCTCCCTGAGCCTCACCTACAAGAAGGATGATCTGACCAGCAACAACTATCCCATCCACGTCCGCGACATTCGCGGGACGGTGACCAGTGACTTCACGGCCGCGGAGGCTCCCAGCGGCAACAACTGCGCGCTCTACAGCAGCGCGAAGACGAAGTACTCCGCCGCCGCCGCGTTCATCAGCACCGTGCTCTCCGCCGAGGACGAGCAGCCGCTCTCGAGCAGCGTCCAGGAGCAGTAGGCCCGGCTGCGCGCGGCAGGGCCCTTCTGGGGGGAGGGCCCTGCTGAGGCTCCTTGTGCTTCAGGGGGCAGGGGAGGACTGGGGGGGAGGTTCGTGCCGGGACAGTTACCCGGGCGATGGGCTGGCACGGGGTCTGCAATCCCAAGCCTCGTCATCTCACGACGGAGGCACATGTGATTCACGAGGTTACGGGCGACATCCTGCTGTCCAAGGCTCAGGCCATCGCACACGGCATCGCGCCGGGAGACCCCTTCGACCAGGGGCTGGCGCTGGCGCTGAGGGATCGCTGGCCGGCCATGCTGAAGGACTTCCGGCACTACTCGCACTCGCACCATCCCCAGCCCGGGCAGGCCTGGGTGTGGGGGGCCAGCACGGGCCAGCGCATCATCAACCTCATGACGCAGGACGCGGCGCCGGGAGAGAAGGGCCGGCCGGGCCGGGCGCGCCTGGAGTCCGTCAACCACGCCCTGCGCGAGCTGCGGCGCATCGCCCAGGAGGAGAAGCTCACCAGCATCGCCTTGCCGCGCCTGGCCACCGGCGTCGGCGGCCTGGACTGGAAGGACGTCCTCCCCCTCATCCACACCCACCTGGGGACGGCCGGCATCCCGGTCATCGTCTACAGCACCTACCGGGCGAATCAGCAGGCCGTGGAGCCCCTCTCCCCTCAGGGCTTCGCGCAAACCATGCGCCCCGAGGCGCGCTGACGAACACCTTGCGCGTCCGGGAGGCCACGGCGGGCTTCCCGGACGGCGGTCGACCAACCCAGGCGGGCCAGTGAGAACCGGGCAGGAGCCCCGGCCTCTCGCTGGCCCGTCGTCGTTCATGGCGGTGCCGGCTCAGGGAGGTGGGGACCACAGGCGGCGCCAGCGGCTGTACGGCGTGGTTGCGGGCCGAGGCGTCATCCGGGCGCGGTGCAGCATGGCCGGGCCCGCCGCCGTCGTCGTCTCGCTCCAGGCGGCCGTGTCCGGATCGAACGTGCCGCTGTGGCCCTCCGTCACCGCACGCACCAGCGGCAGGCCATACTCCCGCGATCGCGCCACCCCCATGGCCAGCGTCATCCGGTGGAGGAGCGCCCGGCGGAACCAGTGCTCGTTGCCGGCGTTGAGCAGCACCTGAGGGCGCTCGTCCGGGGTTACCAGCTCGGTGAAGGCGACCTCGTAGCAGAGCAGCGGGCGTACGGAGGCGCCGCTCGCCTCGAAGGCGCGCTGGGGGGGCCGCCACGCGCTCACGTTCGTCTTCAGCGTGTTGAGCTCGAGCGCGGCGAACAGGGAGCGCAGCAGCGAGCTGGGAACGTACTCGGAGAACGGGACGAGCTTCTGCTTGTAGTAGACGGGCTGGCCGCCGCGCAGCTCGACGAGGGCGTTGTAGCGACCCGCCGCTGGCGCCGGCAGCAACGCTCCCGCGAAGACAGGGCCGCCCTGGGGCCCGAGCACCTCGGCGAGAGGCTGGAGGTTCGCCCCACCGTCGCGGATGACGGACTCAGGCCAGACGACCCAGTCCGCTCGAGCCTCGCGAGTGGCCGCCACGTACTGGGAGAGCAGCGAGAGATCATCCCGCACGCTGTCTCCTGGCCCAGCGGAGGGAAGGGTGACGGTGGCGATCGTGACGGCGTGGACGTCGGCGGGAGTCGTCCATCGCGTGGGCAGCAAGAGGCCGAGGCCGAGCAGTGCCGCCGCCATCCCGGCGATGGGGACCGCCCTCGGTGTCTGGCTCCAGAGCCCGAGGCCCGCCGCCACCCACAGCGGGAGCAGCCCCGCCCCCTGGGCGCCGAGGACCGCCAGCCAGTGTCCGAGCGGCCCGAGCGCCATCCAGTAGCCGTAGTGCAGCCAGGGGAAGCCGAGCCACGCGTCGTGGATGAGCGCCTGGGTGAGCACCAGCCCTGGCGCGTGGAGCACGGGCAGCCAGGGTGCCAGGGCACTTCGGGACAGCCTGCTCGAGGCCCACCCCCACAGCCCGTACGGCAGCGCGATCAGCAGCAGGAAGCCGCCCACCACGCCGCCGCCGACGATGCGCTCGGTGGGAGTCAGCACATAGAGGACGTCGGTGATCCAGTACAGGGTGCTCGCCGCCAGCGTCACGCCGAACACCGCGCCTGCTCGAAGGCCCACGCGCGGCGCGGGGCACCTCGCCAGCGCGCGGAAGTAGCACGCGAAGCCGGCGACGAGCCCGAGCACGTTGGCGGGGAACACCCACAGCAGGTGCGCGGAGGCCCCCACCAGCAGGCCTCCCACGCCAGCGAGCACGTACGGCTTCCACGGCTCGGGCAGTGAGCTCCAGCGAGCGCTCAGCGCGGTCAGCAACCGGGCTTCACCTTGATCCAGCGGCCGTAGTGGTCCGAGTGCGTGTAGTAGGGCCAGAGCCGCTGGGCGCCATCCAGCGTCTTCCACGCGGGCGCCCACCCGCTGTACCCGAGCACCGTCGCCTGGCAGGTGCCGAACGCGGCGGGCTTGCCCAGCAGCACCGTGTCGAAGTCCGCCTTCAGGCCCGTGGCCATGCCATTGGGGCCGCTGTCCACCGAGGCGCCCACCCAGTTGGACTGGAAGGTCGCCGTCTCATAGGTGCCCATCACGGCCCCCGCCTGCCGGTAGGCATGGGGCTCCGAGAAGGAGCCGTCCGCCACCGCCTGCACCAGGAGCTGGTGGCCCTTGGTGCTCGCCAGGGCGCTGGTGAAGTCCGCGTTGAAGTCTCCGCCGAAGAGCACCGAGGCGGGCGGGTAGCTGGCCCGGTTCGCGCTCACCTGCGCGCGGATGTAGGCCAGCGACTGCTTCATGTTGGAGATGCGCGAGGTGTCCGACGCCGAGTCCCCATCCATGTGGCTGTTGCTGCCGTAGGTGAAGTGCGTGGTGAACACGTAGTAGTAGCGCCCTGCCTTGGCGAAGATGGCGCCCCAGACGCCCTTCTCCTTGTGCACGTCCACGCCGTTCACGTCCGTGAAGGCCTGGAAGGGCAGCTCCCTCACCAGCGTCGTCCCGCTCTTGTGGAAGAGCACCAGCCCGCTGCAGTCGTTCTCGATGGCGCCCTCCAGCGAGTCGTCGCAGTAGTAGCCGCTCGGCGTGAGCATGCTGTAGCCGCGCGCCGCCAGGTCCGCCTTGGGCCCGTCCTGGATGAGATCGTCATAGTCCCAGGCCTCCTGGAACATCAGCACGTCGGCGCACTTGCTCACCTTGCCGAGGCTCTGCTCCATCTCGTCCCCGAAGTCGACCACGAAGGGGACGTTGTGGAAGATGTTGTAGGTGGCCACCGAGAACGCGCCCGTGTCGTCGCACGTCTCGTTGACCTGCCAGGAGCGCGTGAGCGACGGGTTGAAGTAGTCCGACTCGCTCACGGCGTCGTACCAGGCCTTGGGGTGGCTCGCGTAGTTGGCATCGAACGCGGGGGGCGAGTCCGCCCGGGCGGCACTGGCCAGGGCCAGCACCAGCACGGTTGGAAGAGGGGAACAGCGCGGTACGAGCCGGCGGAGCTTCATCGCGGCCTCCTGTGATTACTGCAGGTGGTACTTCTCGAAGAGACTTCGATCGATCTCGGGCATGCGCTCGAGGAGCTGCTCCGGGGTGAGCCCCTCGCCGCGCAGCTTCGCCAGGAGCTGCTCCCGCTCCGCGTTGAAGGCGCTCAGGCGCTCGGCGCGCTCCCGTTGCTCGTGGCGGAACGCGAGCTCCCTCGAGGCCGCTTCCGCTCCAGCCTGACGCTCCAGCACGGCGCGACGTGCCGCCTCATCCAGCGGGCCGGAGGACTCGCGCAGCCGCAGCTCCTGCCGGGCCAGCTCCACCGGCTCCATCACCTCCGAGAGCCGCACGCCATGCTCGCGCTCGATGCGCCGCAGCTCGGCCTGCCAGGTGGCCACGTTCTGTTCGACGGAGGCTCCCGGGCTGCCCAGGAGCGTGTCCACCCTCGAGGGCAGCAGGAGCACGTCATCCGAGAGCCCGAAGAGGCGCGCGTCCAGCTCCGGGCCCAGGAGGCGCCGACGCTCCTCGCGGAAGCGCTCGAGGGCGGCGAAGTAGCCTCGCTCGCTCGATGAGGAGGCCTCCTGCACGACGAGCCGCTCGTACGCCGCATCCACCTGCTCCAGCCGGCTCCAGAGGAACTCGGGAGTGACGTCGTCCGGCAGGGCAAGGCGCTCTCGAAGCGAGGCAAACAGCAGGCCGCGGCACAGCTCGGCTCCACGAGTGCCCTCGAGCCCGAGCTGCTGGCTCCAGGCGCGTAGCTCCTCGGCGTGCCGCTCCACGAGTCCGCAGCGCCGGTCGAGCAGGCTCTGGAGGATGCGGCCTGGAGCCAGGGAGAAGTCCCCCTGGGCCGAGACGCGGCGCCAGGACCGCTCCAGGGAGTTTCGGACCCGTGCCGCCAGGAGCCGCGCCTGGATCTCTCTCGCCTCCGGCAGCGCCGCGGCGGTGGCGGGGCGGGGGCTCGAGGGCGCGGCCTCCGTCACCGGCTGGAGCGTCCGCGCCGTGGGTTCACCCTCGGTCACGCGGGCCGAGGCAGCCACGGATGCAGCTTCCACGGCAGGAGAGCGCGCGCGGTACGCCCAGAGCGCGCCGCCCGAGAGCACCGCACAGGCCACGAGCCCCCAGGCTCGACGTGGGACACGCCGCTTTTCCATGAAAAGCAAACCTAGAGGCTTTCACCAGGAGTGACAATGGTAGGGCCCCGCCCATCATCTGGATGTCCACGTTGGCCAGGAGGCGCTGTCGTAACCTCTCGCCCCATGGGGCTGCGCAGGGACTCATGGATTCTCCTGGGGTTGACGGTAGCCGCCACCGCACTGGCGCTCTTCATGCAGTCGCGGGGCAAGGCGTCGTGGCTCGAGGTTGGCGCCTTCATCACCGGAGCGCTGTGCGTCTGGCTGACGGTCAAGGAGAGCGTCTGGAGCTTCCCCATCAGCATGATCAACGTGGCGGTGTTCCTGTTCGTCTTCATCAACGCCCGGCTCTACGCGGACGCGGGGCTGCAGGTGGTGTACTTCGTCCTGAGCGCGATCGGCTGGTGGATGTGGCTCTTCGGCGGAGCGAACCGAACGGAGCTGCGGATCTCTCGCGTCCGAGCTCCCGAAGCGCTGCTCGTGGCGAGCCTGGGCCTGCTGTTCACGGTCGGCATGACGCTGTACCTGCGGCGCATCCCGGGCACGGTGCCGCTCGCTGACGCCGGGACGACGGCCCTCTCCCTGGCGGCGCAGTGGCTGCTCAACCGCAAGCGCCTGGAGACCTGGTGGTGCTGGATCGTCGTCGACGTGCTCTACATCCCGCTGTACGCGTACAAGGAGCTGTACCTCACGGCGATCCTCTACGTCGTGTTCCTCGGGATGGCGACGATGGGCTGGCTGGAGTGGCGGGCGCGGTTCGCGATGGGGCCTGTGGGAGCGGTGCAGGCGCCGCCTCTGCCAGGAGCACGGGCATGACCCTGGGCTTCGTCGTCGGCAAGTTCTATCCGCCGCACCGAGGGCACAAGCACCTCATCGACACCGCTCGGAGGCAGGTGGATCGGCTGGTCGTGCTGCTGCCGCACCATGTGACGCAGAAGATCCCGGGCGAGGTGCGCAAGCGATGGCTCGAGGAGATCCACCCGGACTGCGAGATCCACCTCGTGCCGGATGAGCTGGAGAACGACTCCGAGCAGTGGGCGAAGTTCACGCGCGAGTACCTCGGGCGGTCCCCGGACGTGGTGTTCACCAGCGAGGACTACGGCCCCGGGTTCGCCGAGCACCTGGGGTGCCGGCACGTGATGGTGGATCGCCTCCGGCAGACGGTTCCCGTGTCGGGCACCCTGGTCCGGCGGGAGCCGCTGAGCCACCTGGACTTCCTCGAGCCGTGCGTGAGGGCCTGGTTCGTGCGGCGGGTGGTGCTGAGCGGGGCCGAGTCGACCGGCAAGACGACGCTCGCGGCGTTGCTCGCGCGGGAGTTCGAGACCGCCTGGGTGCCGGAGTACGGCCGCGAGTACTGGGAGGCGAAGGTGGCGGGGCTCTCGATGGACGGCCCGCTGCCGGGATGGAGCAGCGAGGAGTTCGTGACGATCGCCTCGCGGCAGCAGCAGCGGGAGGAGCTCGCGGCGCGGAGCGCGAACAAGGTGCTCATCTGCGACACCAACGCGTTCGCGACGGGCCTGTGGCACGAGCGGTACCTGGGACATCGAGACGAGCGCGTGGACGCCATCGGCCGCGCGGACTCGGTCGCGCTGTACCTGCTGTGCGAGCCGGACTTTCCCTTCGTGCAGGATGGCTGGCGCGACGGGGAGCGCATCCGGGACTGGATGCACGGGCGCTTCGTGGAGGAGCTGGCGAAGACGGGGGTGGAGACGGTCCGCCTGAGAGGGCCGCTCGAGGCGCGCGTGCGAGAGGCGAAGCGGGCAATCGAGGCGGTTCTTCGCAAGCCCTTCGATCTATGAGTCCGTTCGGGTTAGCATCCGCGCATTCTTGCTTCGATTGCACTCACGGCGCTCGTGGCATACGGGCCCGGCCTGATCGGTGAGACTCCCGCGGCGGAGCTCCACAAGACCGGCAAGGCGGCCCAGGTGGCCCCGGTCTCGGGCTCCATCCCCGCGGGCCTGCCCGCGCGCCTGCTGGTGGGGCTCTTCGAGGACACCGGGCAGACGTGGATGAAGAGCAGCGGGGTGCCGTGGGACGTGCGCTACCGCTACTTCGTCAAGGGCTGGATCGACAACTGGGGCTATGGCCCCGGCAACGGCCAGTGGGGGCTGCAGTTCCTCCAGGAGTGCCAGTCCCAGGGTTTCCTGCCCGCCATCCAGTACTACCAGATCAACGGAGAGCCCGGCGGCGGCGAGGACCAGTTCCTCGCCAAGGTCCGAAACGTCTCCACCATGCGGAGCTACTTCTCCGACTTCAAGGCGCTCATGCAGCGGGCCCGCGAGTTCGGGAAGCCGGTGCTGGTGCTCGTGGAGGCGGATGGCTTCGGGCTGCTCCAGAAGCAGACGCAGGGCAACCCGGCCGCGGCCGCAGCGGTGGCCAGCACCGGACTGCCGGAGCTGAGCAAGCTGCCGAACACCGTGGCGGGCTGGGGGCTCGCGTTCCTCCAGCTGCGCAAGGCGGTGGGGGCCAGCAACGTCATCCTGGGCATCCACGTCTCCGCCTGGGCAGGAGAGGGGGATCTGGCGCACTTCTCCGTCACCCAGCCACTGCAGCCCGAGGTGACGAAGGTCCACACCTTCCTCAAGCCGCTCGGGCTGGCGCCCAACGTCACGGGCGCCACGTGGGACGTGCTGGTGGGAGATCCGCTGGACCGTGACGCGGAGTTCTACAAGCGCACCGCCAACCAGGACCGCTGGTGGGACGCGAGCGACTCGGCTCCGGTTGCGTCCAAGAGCTTCAACCGGTACGCGGAGTGGCTGCGCCTGTGGAACGTGACGTCGGGCAAGCGCTGGGTGCTGTGGCAGATCCCGCTGGGGAACTCGAACCACCTGGACGTGGACAACAAGCGCAACGCTCCGCGCGAGGGCTATCGCGACAACCGGACCGAGTACTTCTTCGGCCCCAACGGCGCCGCGCACCGGCAGAAGTTCGCCAACAGCGGAGTCATCGCCCTGCTCTTCGGCAAGGGCGAGGGGCGGCAGAGCTCGTACACGAATGACGTGTACAAGGACGGGCAGCTCTTCATGAAGAGCCGCGCGGGCGCCTTCCTGAAGGCGGGTGGACTGTCCATCCCCGCATCGGGTTCTGGTGCGACAGGCGGGACGGGACCTGCTCCTTCGCCGCCGCCTCCCTCCGCGCCAGCGCCTGCTCCTACGCCGGTGCCTGCTCCTGCTCCCACCCCGTCTCCTGGCGTGGCCGCGTACCAGTTCGAGAGAGGCAACCAGGGATGGACGCGCTGGGGGCCTCTCATCCAAGGCGTCGCCAGCTCCACTACCCGAGCCTTCCAGGGGAGCCGCTCCCTGGAGGTGAAGGTGGCCGGCGCGCCGAAGGGGATGTCCAAGGTCTACGTGTCGGGAGCCTCGGTGCCTGCGGGACGGACGGTGTCCTTCCGCGTCTGGTTCCCCAGCGGCAGCCGCATCAGCGCGCTCCAACCCTACGTGTTGCAGGGAGCCGCTGGTGGGTGGAAGTGGAGTGGGTCGTGGATCGCGACCACGTCCTTGAAGGCCGGCACCTGGAACACCGTCACCCTGCCCATTCCGGCGGGCGCGGTGTCTCCGTTCCACGAGCTGGGCCTGGAGATCTTCACCGATGCCGCGTGGACGGGGCCGCTCTACGTGGACTCGGTGAGCTGGTAGTGGCGCTCGGCGCGCGCGCCATACGCCTCCAGGAGCAGTGACCCCAGGGCGCATTGATCGTGGAGTGATCCCGCCCGCGGAGCTGAGTTCTCCGCGGAGGGAGGCCGTTTGGAGCAGATGGGCAAGTACCAGCTCGTGCGCAGGCTGGCGACCGGTGGGATGGCCGAGGTGTTCCTGGCCAAGGCCGCTGGACCCATGGGCTTCGAGAAGGAGCTGGTGGTCAAGCGCATCCTGCCCCACCTGGCCGAGGACCCTCAGTTCGTGGAGATGTTCCTGTCCGAGGCCAAGCTGGCGGCGCGCCTCAACCACGGCAACGTCGTCCAGATCTTCGACTTCGGAGAGCAGGAGGACTCGTACTTCATCGCCATGGAGTACGTGGAAGGGCTCGACCTGAGGACGCTCTCGAAGAGGGCGCTCCAGCGCGGCACTCCCATCTCCTATCCGCTCATCACCCGCATCGTCTCCCTGGCCTGCGAGGGGCTGGCCTACGCCCACGAATTGGTGGAGCCCCAGAGCGGACAGTCCATCGGCTTCATCCACCGCGACATCAGCACCGACAACATCCTCGTGTCGAAGACGGGGGGCGTGAAGGTGGTCGACTTTGGCATCGCCAAGGCGGCCAACGTGGGGCAGCAGACCCGCACCGGCGTGCTCAAGGGGAAGCTGGCGTACATGCCTCCGGAGTATCTGCTGGGGACGCCGATCGACCTGCGGGCGGACATCTATGCCCTCGGGGTGGTGCTCTATGAGCTGATCGCGGGCCGCAAGCCCTTCGTGGCCGAGTCAGAGGCCGTGCTCGCGCAGCTCATCGTCCAGGAGCCTCCGCCGGACATCCGGACGTTGCGCTCGGGCGTGCCTGCGCCCCTGGTGCATGTCCTGGGACGGGCGCTCCACAAGGATCGAGAGGCGCGCTACAGCAGCTGCCGCCAGATGCAGGTGGATCTCGAGCGCTTCCTCTTTCAGTGCAGCGAGCCCGTCGGAGCGCTCCAGATTGCCGAGCTGGTCAAGGCCCTGTTCGCGGTGGAGGCCTCACCCAAGCGCCGTCCGTCGAAGGATATCTCCGGGGTGGCGTTGAGCACGGGACGGCCGGTCTCCCATGGGCTCACCCGGCCTCAGAGGGCTGGTCCTCCCATCGCGGCGCTGCTTCCTTTAAGGGCCGAGCCGGAGGCGCTTCCCGCTCCGGAGACGGAAGGCCCGACGGAGCCGCTGGAGCGCTCTCGCATCACCCCCGCGTCTCGCGAGGACGCGGAGGTCGAGGAGGTGCTGCGGCTCGTCTCCCGGTCGCGCTGGCATTGGCCCGTGGCGCTGGCCGTGGGCCTGCTCGTGATCCTGGCAGGTGTGTCGTTCGCTTCTTTCTCGACGCCGGAGCGCTCCAGCGAGGACTCCGCTTCCGTGGCGGCGCGGGAGCCTCTTCCAGAGCCACCGGTCGCCCCGGCTGTTGAGCCCTCGCTGCCTGAGCCTCGAGCCCTTCCTGTGGCGCCGCCAGCCGAGCCTTCTGATGGCGCCGAAGGACGCTCGGAGACGCCGGTGACACAGCCGGCGCCCCCGGCCGATGTGTCCACCTCCGGGACTGCGAAGCTGGTTCTGCTGAGAGTGGATGCCAGTCTTCCCGCTCAGGTCTGGATCGACGGTACCCGGAAGGGCCCTACGCCCTGGGAAGGGAGCCTGAAGCCGGGGTTCCACAGGATTGAGATTGATGGAGAGGAAGAGGGGAAGCAGTTCAATCAGGTGAAGAGCGTACGCCTCGTGGCTGGTAGGTATCCCACGATCTTCTTCCCCATCCAGCGTGCGAAGGTCCTGGTTCGAGGCAAACCCAATGACATGAAGGTCCTGCTGCTGGATGGGCAACCGCTCGAGGGGAGCGGGGAGGTGGACGTCTATGAGGGGTGGCACCTCCTCAAGCTCCAGCACACCCCCACGGGCAAGATCTACTTCACGGAATGCGAGGCCAAGGCAGAGGAGCGGCTGTGCAAGTTCGACGTGAAGCTGAAGCGATAGCGCAGGGCGGTCCGATGTATCGAAGCCATTCCAGGCTGGCGCTCCTGGTGGCGCTGATGCTCGGGCTAAGCTGGGGCGAGGCCTGGGCTCAAGAGGTCAACGTTCCGGTTGCCGCCGGCTGCTCCCTCCATGCCAGAAGAGCCCACGAGCACTCTGGAGGACACGCGCTCGTTGCGTCCCATCTCCCGCGAGGTGATCGAGAAGCGGGTGCTCGACATGAAGGAGTGGCTGCTCGCGAACGTGCGGGACCCGAGAGAGCGCCAGGGCCCGCTCGAGCAGCTCGGCCAAGCGCTTCAGCTTCTCGAGCGCTCGGTGAACGCTCATGAGCGCATGTCGATTGCCATCGACCTGGACGGCATCGAGGAGCAGCTGGCGCGGCGCTTTGGCCGGAAGATCCAGGCGTCGGCCTTGCCGGCTCCTGTTCCCGCGGACCGGTAGCGCTCTCGCTACGGGCCCCCCGCCGGCACCCGCGTGTAGACCTTCACCGTCATGCCTCGGGTTTTCGGCTCCTCCTTCTTGTTGGGCTCGAAGCGCAAGGGGTTGTAGTGAAGCGGTTCGCCCGCGGACGCTTCGGACCACTGGCTGAACAGCCCTTGTGACGCCTGGATGTTCCTCTGGGGGGGGACAGTCGAACACTTCACGGGGTTGCGCGATCCGATCCGCACGAGCTCCCAGGGCCGGAACCTGCCATCTGGATCCCGGCTGGATTCAAACTCCACCACGAAGACATAGCAGCCCGCGGCCAGTGCCTCCTCGGAAGGCGCGGAAGCCGTGTCTCCGGTGCTCGATGGAGCCTCCCCGCCCGCTTCCGGCTCCTGTTCCTTCGCCGCGGCTTCGCTCTCGGGTTGCGCCTCGGAAGGGGAGGGCTCCACCGTGTCCGGAGCGGAGGAGCGAGGAGTCGGCTCGGGCGGTGGTGCGATGGGCGCCTCTGTGAGGCGGAGTGGCTGGGGATTGGAAGGATCCGACACCGCCCTGGGCTTCGCGCGATTCATCCAGAAGAAGCCCCCTGCCAACGCGCCCACGAGGAGCACGCCTCCAAGCACAAGCGCCACGCCAGCCCCGCCACCCTTGCGACGAGGCGCGCCAGGCCGCACCTGGGTCGCTCCGGCAGGAGGCATCGCGGGCTCGGGCTCGGGAGAGGCCTGTGCCTTGTCGCGCCTTGGGGCCATCATCACCGTGGGGGTCTGGCCACGCCACTGGGCGAGTTGTTCCTGGAAGGCGCCCGGCACCTGCACCTGCCGCCCCGTGCTGGCGATCTCCTCACGGAACAGCTCCTCGACGAAGTGCGAGAGCGACATCGCCGAGAAGCGAGGCGCGGTGGCCGCCAGGAACTCCGCCAGCGCGTCCCCGAAGGCGTGACAGGACGCGTAGCGGTCCTCTCGCTCCACCGCGAGCGCCTCCATCACGATGGCGTCCAGCTGCTCGGGGATGCTCGGGTTGAGCTCCCGAGGCCGCGGAAACTTCCCCTCCATGAGCCGAGGCATCGCCACTTCCGGTACGTCCTCGACGGGGAGCTTCCCGCACAACAGCTCGTAGAGGACGATGCCCGTGGCCCACACGTCGGTGCGCGCATCCACCTCCTCGCCCGCCGCCTGCTCCGGCGAGAAGAAGAGGTACTTGCCCTTGACGATGCCCGGCTCGGTGCTGAACCCGCGCAGCTCTCGCGCCTTGGCGATCCCGAAGTCGACGATCTTGACCTGGCCTCCGTAGCTGACGAGCACGTTCTCCGGAGAGATGTCGCGATGGACGATGCCCAGCGGCTGGCCCTTGTCATCCGTGCGCGTGTGCGCGTAGTGCAGTCCGCGGCATATCTCCAAGGCGATGAAAGCCGCGACGGGGGATGGAATGGTGGGCATCCCCGCCTTCTGCGCGCGCTTGAGGAGGCGGTGGAGCGGCTGCCCGTCCACGTACTCCATGGCCAGGAAGTAGTCCCCGCCGACCCGGCCAAAGTCGTAGACCTGAGCGATGTTGCCATGAGAGAGCGTGGCCGAGATGCGCGCCTCGCTGATGAACATGGCGATGAACGCCTCATCGTTGGCGTGCTCGGCGAGCACTTTCTTGATGAGCACCGGCTTGGTGACGCCCGCCTCGCCCAACAGCCGGGCGCGATAGGTCTCTGCCATGCCACCACGCCCCAGCCAGGACACCAACTCATACCGGCCGAACTGCTCTCCAGGTTCCAGAGACATTGGGTCCATCCTAAACGACCCGTCGTGCCTCGTGCACGGACCCAACAGTCCGGTGGAGTCAGGCTCCTCACGCGCCAGTTCCGCGCGGCAGATCGCCCTCGGCCAGAGGGCGGCGCCTTGAGAGCGGCGGGTGGCTCGGCTTGGGAGCGGCGGGAATCGAACCCACGGCGAGGCGAGAGCGAAACCCCAAGCAGGTCGCGCTGTTACCGGCTAACGCCTTGATCTCACTTCGGGTCGCTCCCCCTCTCCGTCCCGTCTCGTCCCGCCTCGTCCCGTTCAATTCCCCGCTGGAGGGTCACACTGGGGGCACATGCGGCCCAACTCGGTCCAGCACGCTTGTGACAGGTGGTGATGACGAGCCCTCAACCCATGCCTCCTCCGATCCACGCGAGCCTCCACTCAACTCCACTCAACTGCTCTCGGCGCTACTCGGGGTCAGGCGAATCTACTTCCTGCGGCGTGAAGGAGGGCACGAGTTTCAGCTTCATCTCCACCCGCTTCCCGACAGCGAACGTCTTCCCAGCCACTTTTACGAGAGTTCCCCAGGAAGACAGCGGTTGCTTCCGCAGCCACTCCTCAGCACGCGCCATGTCTGGGAAGACATGTGCAGGATCGACTGAGGAGGGGGCGACCCTGTCAGTGTCGTGGAGGTACTCACGGAACGCCGTGAACTGGTCGGTCACATAAAGATAGTGGAGTGCGTTCGCTGCGGCACTGATCGCATCGCGCGCAGCTTCCGGGACATGCTCCACCGCGCTCTCAAGAGCCTGGCACAGGGCTTCAAATTCGAAGTCTTCGGGTCGTGTCGTCAAGAGACCGCACCTCAGAGAGCCGCGAGAGGAACCAGCACCAGCACGCCCGCCCCTGCCGTGCCAATGACAAAGGCGGCCCCAGCCACCAGGACGATGCTACCCACCAACACCTCCGTCTTGTTCCGCTTGAGCCAGTCTTGGGCGGTCTTCATATCCGGGAACATCAGGGGCTGCGCCTCCATCTCCTTCACACATTGCATGTACTCTTCCCGGCACTTCTCCGTGCAGTAGTTGTGGTGTTGCGCGCCACCACGCTTGCGTGGCCAGGGAGGCTTTGAGTTCCAGCACCGTCTGAAGCAAGCGATCTGCTCTGCCGCACAGTCGCGCGAGCCAGTGCCCGTGAACACGAGTTCGAAGGCACGCGACTCGCGAGGGTCCTGCCTCGATTCATGCGGCGGCACCCCTCGCCCCTCAAGCCGTACCGCCTCAGAGCCGCCGCGCAACGTGGGCTGGGCGTTTTGGCATGCCACGAGCATGAGAAGCAGCGCGGCTGCGGAGCACCTGAATGCTGCGCACATGGGAAACCGATGCATAAGAGCTCCTCGAGCGCCTCCATACTGCCAGAGAGGGCTGAGGCCCGGTACTTGGTGCGACGGAGACCGAGCTTCCTCAAACGGGGCCAGAACCGAAGCTGGAGGAAGCGAGCCTGCCGCCTGGGGTAGCGACCAGCTGGAGCCGAAGAGGAAGCGACCGCCGCAATTGGATTGGGCCGGGCTGCTGCTCTCAGGCCGAGGCCTCTTGCCTCGCCCCTCAGAAGAGGGCTTGGGCAGGAGCGAGCGGACGGATCCTCGCGTTTCGCCGACTCCTGGTGTGCAGTACGCTCTGCAGCAGCGTGGAACAGGGGAAACGAGCACGACCTCCACACCGACGACGAAGGCGGCGAGGTGGGCGCGACGTCTTTTCCGAAGGGGAATCGAACGATGCCGAACCGCCGCGAACTGGTCGAAGCGATCGCGGAAGCTCTCCATCCGGTGAGCGCCAACCAGCTTCCTGCAGTTTGTACCCGCCTGGGGCTGCGCGAGGGCACGGTCGACGAGGCGATGTCGAGCAAGCGGACGTATGTGCGCACCCGGCTCGAGGGGCTCCCGGATGCTGACGTGGTAGCCTTCGGAGCTCGTGTGATGGTGGAGCGTCCCACCCTGACGCTGAAGAAGACGCTCGACCTCCTTACCTCCGACGCCCAGCATTCGATCACAGCGCTCACGCGAGACGCTTTGCTGGACGAATTGTTCTTGATGGGCGGTTCGGCAACGCATCGGGCGACATCTGGCAGCACATGGTCAACAACGATGACTGGGAATGGTCGTACCTTTACCGTGATTACCTCGGCGTGATGGGCTCGCCGGACGGCGAGTTTCTCCACTTCCTGGAACAAGTCGTGCATCCCATCGTGCGTAAGGGTGACGCCCAGGGGCGCTACGTCGACGTCATCAACCGGCACCTCGCGGCGGATGGGTACCGTCTCACCATCGCCAAGCACGTTTCGGGGTACCCTGAGTTTCGCGCGTCCAGGCTGCGTGGAGGCGTCGAGAAACCAGTAGAGAACATTATCTTTGCTGCAAACGGGCCGAAGCCGGAGATTGTCCTCGACGATGCGGTGAGCAACGACATTCGCATCGTCAAGAACGAGGAGTTCTGCCTCGTGTACGACCGTCCGATATCCCCCACAGGGCTCTACTGGGAGGACCTCGTGGCGTGGTGGGCCGAACGCACCGGGTGCTCCGACGAGGGGTCGACGCCGCGCGCCCTGTACGAGCGCCTCCGCGACTCTGTACCCGCCGGGCCCGAGCGAATGGTATTCTCGACCTACTATCTGGAGTTCAAGGAGCTGGGTGACGAACTTCCCGCGCTAATACCTCAGGTCTACCTCCACTACGACCCGTACACGTTGCGCGAACTCGGCGGGAACAAGCGGCTTCCGAGGCAGCGGATGGATTTCCTGCTCCTGATGCGCAATCTCCGCCGCGTGGTCCTCGAGATCGACGGCGTCCAGCACTACGCCGAAGGCGAGCGAGCCAGCCCTGCGCGGTACGCGGAGATGGTTGCGGAAGACCGCCGGTTGAAACTCGCGGGCTACGAGGTCTACCGGTTCGGCGGGGCCGAGTTCGCCCAACCGCCCGACGCAGTCAAGCGGATGATCCGAAGCTTCTTCGTCGCGCTGCTCGGTGCGACGCCTGCAAGCCGGATCAGCTGACCGCCACGACGACAGACCGCCTTGGAGAGCCGATAAGAAAAACCCAGCAACTCATTGAGATTGCTGGGCTTCTCGGGATGGAGGCGGCGGGAATCGAACCCGCGCCGGGCGGTGCGAAACCCCTAGCAGAATCGCGCCCTTACCTCGTAACCGCCCGGAATGCTTCGGAGTCGATATCCCGCCGCGTCCCGTTTCGTCCCGTCCTGTTCCATCCGGTTCCGCAGGCTTCTGCGACATACGTGCAACATGGCGAAGCCCTTGCCCCCTTCGCTTCGGGCCGTAGAGGAAGCCGTATCCGTCCGCTCAGCGATGTGCAGCAGGACCTTGTGGAGAGGAGCGAGATGGGACACCCCTGAGCCCATGTCTAAGCTAGCCGACAAGCCGCAGTGGGTCCTCATCGCCGAGCAATTCGAGCAGAGCGGGCTGACGCAGGGAGCATTCGCCCAGCAGCATGAACTGCGGCTGAGCACCTTGCAGTCGTGGATCTACCGCCGCTGGCGCCAGGGTGCTGCGCAGCCTGCACCGTCCGTGCGCCTGCTGCCTGTAGAGGTGGCGACGCCACGAGAGCCCCAGGTGGCAAGCGTGGAGGTGCTCACGCAAGGTGCGGTGCGAGTGCGTTTCGAGGTGGGCACCGACGTTTCCTACGGGGCACGGTCTACGCTGACGGATTCCCTACTTGTCAGCGTCGAGGACCACCGAGACGAGGCAGGCCTTGTCGTTGCGCGCGAAGCCCAGGCGGAGGCTGCCCCAGGGCTGGGAGTAGTTCAGATAGATCGGAGAGTCCGGGGGCTGGCGAGGCGTGGGAACGGAGAGCGCAGGGGAAGACCCAAAGTGGTGCTGTGCCTCCTCTTGGGTCACGCACGTGGATGGGTCAATTTCGAACAGAAGCAAGCCATCCTTGCGGCTGGACTGGGGGGTCGGCACGCGCAACTCGACGTTCTGGAGGGGAGCTTTCGCCGTGTCCCTCGCGCGGTAGACCGTGAAGTATTCATTGGAGACAGAGACCTCGGGCTTGAGAGAGGTCTCCATGAGCCGGTTCACCTCTTCGGGCTTGAAGGGGCGGCTTGCAGCCAGAGTGGAGATCAGCGCTAGGATCTTCGATGAGGTCATCATGACTAGGACAAGGTCTCCAGTGTACCACTGCCGTCCATGGAATCAGGGGCCTTTCTTGACCGCATGCTTGTCGTAGTGCTCCTGGTAGGGCTTGGCGTAGTAGTCATAATAGGTGCTGGTGGGGTCTGTGGAGGGAGACTCTCCCTTGGCGAACAGCTGTCCGATCTCTGCTCTCGCTTTGTCCCGATCCGCAGCGGCTGGGTACTTCGCCGCGACCTCCTCGTATTTCGCCGACTGGCTCCCGGCAATGCCAATATCCGGTCCGCCGTTCTTCAGGATTTCCTGTCGCACCTGCACGTTGATGAGCGTCGCCTCTCCTTCATCCTTGAGTGCACTCTGAACGTTCCGGTTGACATAGTCCTCACGCGACAGTCCCTCGTGGGATACGTAGGGCTCTGGCGTGTACAGCGCATGGCCTGACTCGTGGGCCAGGGTCTGGACTACCACCTGGGGGTTCTCCTTCTCATTGCTGTCGATGACGATCTTCTTCTGATCCCGATTCGCATAGCTGCCCTTACCGGCCTCACCATACTCGACAGTCCACCCTTGGTTCTTCATCTCCTTCAGGTTCGCCTGCAGCGTGGGAGATTGGGCCGCCAGCTGATCCACTTCGTCGCCCAGCCCTGTCTTCTCCCCTATGCTCGGGGCCGGAGAGGCCCTACTGGATGGGGTTGATGGAGTGGGCGCTGGAGAGCTCGGTGCCGGAGCTGCGGCTGACGCAGGCGCCGGGGCCGCCGAGGCGGCGGCCTCAGCGGCCTGTTTCTTCTTCTCGCACTCCTCGCAGAATGGAGTGCCGTTATGGGCGGCGAGCTGGATGGTGAACGCCTGGGTGGTAGAGCCGATGATCACGGTGGGACAGCCCGCCACGAGCACGCCGCCGTGGGAGGTGGGATCTCCCAGCCGCGCTGCGGGTTTTCCGCCGATGATCACAGTGGGCTCGCCTTGAGAGATGGAGTCCGAGACACCAGGGCCCACGCACAGCAAGGAATCTCCCACCCTAGCCGCTTTCTGGTAGCCGATGATGACCGTGGCTTCGCCTGAGGTTGTCGGCCCGCCCACGTGAGGAACGGGTCCCGGCTCCACCTTCGGGCAGACGTGCATGTCGGTGATGCGCGCAGCAGGAGGCATGGCTTACCTGCACTCTTGAGGCTTGAGCGATCCGTTGACGCTCAGTCTTGGACGTAACTCCACACGGAGCCGCAGGGTGCGGGAGCGCGAGGCAGAAGGCTATACCACTTCCGGGGTAGAGCTTCCGTCAATCACTCGCGGTGCACAGGACCGCCAGCGACTCGGCCCGGTCCGGAAAGCGGGAGGCCAGTTCGCGCTTCACCTGATTGCTGGGCTTCTCAGGGCTTCTCGGGATGGAGGCGGCAGCGATCAAACCAGCGCCGGGTGGTGCGAAACCTCTAGCAGAATCGCGCCCTTACCTCGTAACTGCCCGAAATGAGTCGGAGTTGTTATCCCACCGCATCCCGTGTCGTCCCGTCCTGTTCCATCCGGTTCCGCAGGCTCCTGCGACATTCGTGCAACATGGCGGGGCCGAACATGAGCCGGGGCAACTCAGTGTGCACCACGGCGGTCTACCGTCAAGCGGTCTACCGTCAAGCAGTGGCCGGACCGGCCCGAGGAGAGCGCCCTGTCGGCTCTGAGCGACAGCTACGGTACCTCCCGTCACGCTTCGGCAGTTCCGGCCCGAAGGAGAGGGGGGGGGCTCAACACCACGGTCGAGCACCTGAAAGTACGCCTGCACCCGTGTAGCGAAGCGCATCGCGCTACAGGTTCCGCGGCGTGCAAGGTCTGCAGAGACACAAGACCAGGAGCAACAAGGTCCAGCCAGCGGGGACAGTGGTGCAACCCCAGCCGTAATGGCGGCTCCTCTGGATAGAGAACCGGCGTTGGGCTGGAGCGCTAAAATTACCCGCAGCATCCATCGCGACAGTGGAGACGGTGTAGTTCCCGAAATTGACCTCGCGAAGAACGCTGGGGCTCGCGGTGAGCGTCCAGGCCGACACGGCGGACGAATCGGACGTAGGCCTCGCGGTAAGCGTTGAGGCCTCGTGGCGGGGGAGTACAAACCGCCCTTGATGCCATCGGTCCAGCGGAGATCGAAGACTTCAAGGCCGCCATGCGTAACAAGACCTCGGCGGCGCGCGCCCGGAAGGAGGCCCCCACTCAAGCCGCCATCCTCAAGCGTAAGGACGTGGCGCCCAAGCCCCTGAGCCTGAAGACGATCAACAACGTCCTGTCAGCGCTCAGCAAACTGCTGAACCTCGCGGAGGAACAGGAGGTCATCAAGCAGGCTCCGCGCGTGAAGCTCTTCGGCAAACTCCCAAAGCCCACCTTCGATTTCCTCAGCTTCGAGGAGGCCGAGCGGCTGATCGACGCTGCCGAGCCGGAATGGCGGGCGCTGCTGCTGGTGGCGCTGAAGACGGGGCTTCGCCAGGGAGAACTGATCGGGCTCCAGTGGAGCGATCTGGACTTGGCACAAGGACGGCTCAACGTGCGGCGCACCATCTGGCGCGGCGTGACGGACTTGCCCAAGGGTGGACGCGAGCGGACGGTGGACCTTCCTGCGTCGGCGGTGGATGCGCTCAAGGCGCACCGTCACCTGCGGGGCCGTTACGTGTTCTGCCAGGAGGACGGCCAGCCGCTTACTGAGGGCAAGATGAAGCAACCGCTTCGCCGCGTGCTCAACCGTGCGGGCATCAGCCGTGAGGAGGGGCGGATCGGCTGGCACGACCTCCGCCACACCTACGCGAGCCACCTCGCCATGCGGGGCGTTCCGCTCAAGGTGATCCAGGAGTTGATGGGACACGTCACGATCGAGATGACCGAGCGCTACGCCCACCTCAGCCCCGACACGCGGCGAGAGGCGGTCGGTGTTCTTGACCGGCCCCTGCCGCTTGCGCCCGCATGCGACATACGTGCAACACGGATGGAGGAAGCCGCTAACCATCCGTAAAGACGTACTAAAAAAGTGGAGGCGGCGGCAATCGAACCCGCCACCTCGGAGCGGAGGTAGTCTTCGGGGCATGGCGAAGAACCCGGGCGTGACGCTGGTTCCTGGCCACCGGGTGCGGTGGGAGGAGGGCCGTCTTCGCGTCGAGGCCGATGACGATCGCAGCCGTCTCCGCGCCGCGCTGGAGCGCCACCTCGTGATGGGGGAGGGCGGAGACACGCTCGTCTTCGGTGGCCAGGTTCGCGCCCGCTTCAGCGCTCCCTCGGAAGTGGAGGCGCTCACCGCATTCGAGGCGCGCTTTCTGGCCGACAACAATGTGCCGATGACGCTCCCTACCGGGGCGCCTCCGTTCTCTCCCCGTACGGATCTCCACACGCACTTCGCTGGGGCCCTTCCAGGGCGGATCCTGGTGGAGCTGGCGGCCGCGGAGGAGGGCGTCACCGTGCCGCGGAGCTTGCTGGTGGAGGCCGGTATCGACGCCCGCGAGGATGTCCCCGCGGCTTTGCTCGATGAACCCGCGCGCGTGCGGCTTGCTCGCAGCCTCGATGTTCAGCTCGATCGGCAGATCACGTTCCGGGACATGGAGCGCCTCTACGCGCGCCGAAGCCCGCTGGCCAAGCATCCTCGGCTCTTTTTGCCACAGCTGCGCGCCATCTGCCGGGAGCTTGCCGCCGCGGGCGTGGTCTATGCCGAACTCTCGCTCTCCTCGGCGGTGGAGCCCGAGGTGCTCTCCGCGCTACACGCCTCGCTCGATGCGCTGGAGGCGTCCAGTGGGGTCCGCCTCCGCTTCCTCGTAGCCCTGTCGCGGCATGACGATCTCGAGTGGGATCTCGATGTGCTCGATCGCGTGGAGCAGTGCCTGCCGAGCCGTGCCATCGCGGGTGTGGACATCATGGGCCACGAGACCTGCTCCACACGGGCCTTCCTCCCCGTGCTGGAGCGGGCCGCGGCGCTCGGCGGGGCGCGGCCCGGCTTCGTCGTCCGCGTGCATGCGGGCGAGAACCCTGCGTTCCCCGAGAACGTCCGCGAGACCGTGCGCGCCCTGTTGCCGTTCCCAGGTGTCGAGATCCGCATTGGCCACGGCCTCTATGGCGTCGATGACGACACGCTGAAGACCATGGCCCGCAACGCGGACCGGTTGGTGGTGGAGTTCAACCTCACCTCCAACCTCGCGTTGAACAACATCCAGACCACGCTCCAGGTCCCCCTGCGCCGCTACGTGGATGCGGGTGTGGCGGTCGTCCTCGGCAGTGATGGGGCGGGGCTCTATGGCACCTGCGCTCCAGACGAGGTGCGCGCCGCGATCGCCTGCGGGCTCGACGAGGAGCGGCTCGCGCGGCTCCGAGGAGCGGAAGAAGCGTTGCTGGCGGCGAAGCAGGAGCGCGAGCGCGCCCTGCCTCCGCTGCGAGACTGGAGCCCCCCACCGCCTGAACCGAGGCGGCACTTCACGCCTGTCCGAGCAGCGGAGATCGCGGCACGGCGCGGCGCGGTGCGCGCAGCCCAGGACCAGCGTCTGCGGGAGCTGGGGGCCACCGTGACGGATGCGGCGCCGGACCTGGCGGGCCGTCCGTTGCTGTGGCTCGCGGGGGCCTGGCGCCACGCGTTCTCCTCGTGGACCGTCGAAGAGATGGGTCGCGCCAGCGCCGTCCTCACCGAGGTCCTCCGAGGCCTCGAGAAGCGTGGAGGCGTGCTGCTGACCGGGGGAACGTGCCACGGCATGGAGGGCTTGAGCCACGGTCTCGCCGCGCAGGAGGGAGTCGAGGTGCTCGGCGCCATCGTGGAAGAGACGCTCGCGGAGGACCTCGACTGGCGCGTCCGCAGGTTCTGGCGCTGCGCGCGATCCTTGTACGAGAAGGCCGCGCCCGTGGTGCGCCTGGTGCGCGACGCCCAGGGGCTGGGGCTCTTCCTGGGAGGCGGCCTTATTGTCGCGGACGAGCAGCAGGCCGCCTACAACATCCGCGCCCGGCACGTGTACCTGTCCGGGCTGCGAGGCGCCGCCGTGGACGCCGCGCGTGCCAGCAAGCACGTCCGCTTCGTCGATGACGCAGCCGAGGTGCTGGCGGCGCTCGATGACAGGCGTCCCTGGGGCCAGCTGCGCCACCCAGGGCCCAACGACGCCGCCGACATCATCGTGTTCCGGCGCGGCGCTCAGGGCGATGACGAATTGCTGCTCATCCGGCGTCACGACGACAGTGGGGCCGCAGCGGGGCGCATGTCCCTGCCTGGGGGCTTCGTCCGCCCCGGTGAGGCACCGAAGGACGCCGCCGTCAGAGAGCTGCTCGAAGAGACGGGCCTGAGGGTGCCTGCCTCCGCGCTCGTGCCTGTCTGCATCGTGGAGGGTGGGGGACGAGACCCTCGCGACACCGAGGAGCGCTGGGTGCGCAGCCATGTCTTCGCCACCCGCATCGCTGGGGTGGCACCGGACGACACCACCGGAAGTCTCGTGCTCGGGGGCTCGGACGCGGCGGCCGCGCTCTTCGTCTCTGTCGAGCGGCGGCCTCCACTGGCCTTCGACCACGACATGCTCGTCGCCCGGGCTCTGGCCTGGCGCGATCA
This sequence comes from Hyalangium gracile, assembly GCF_020103725.1. Classification (NCBI taxonomy): domain Bacteria; kingdom Pseudomonadati; phylum Myxococcota; class Myxococcia; order Myxococcales; family Archangiaceae; genus Hyalangium; species Hyalangium gracile. The sequence continues at coordinate 314,141 of NZ_JAHXBG010000012.1, forward strand.
GTCATCGTGACATGCGAGGCGTGACGGAAAACTGAAGCCGAAGGGCGGGGCTGTCCGCGCTCAGGCGTCAGAAGCGCCTGGAATCAGGCGATTATCTCCCGGCATGGGCTCTGCAAAGAGGAGTGGTGGGTCTCGAGAAAGGACATTCCCATGCGCTTCATCCTCTCCGCCGTTCTCCTCTGTGCCGCCTCGCTCTTCACGGGCTGCAGTGAGCCGCTGGCCTGCACCGAAATCTTCATCCCCGCTGTCTCCGTGACCGTGAAGGATGCCCAGGGGAACGTCCTGAAGGACGCCCGCGTCACCTACTCTCTCGATGGGGCCGCCATGAAGGACGCCAGCTGCATCAACTCCGAGATGGGTGGTGGCTGCGCGCAGTGGAGCACCCCGGATCAGCCTGGTGACTACCTCGTGCGTGCCACCAGCTCCGATGGCTCCCGCACCGCCGAGCAGCGCCTCCAGGTGGACGGTGACGAATGCCACGCCATCGGGCAGAGCATGACTCTGACCCTTCGGTAGGGCACCCAGGCAAGGCTCCAGAGGCCGGCAGCTTTGCCCATCCCATCGCTCCCTGGGCTGGCCGTGGGTACACGGGGCGCGTAGTACTGAGGCAACCCCTCGCGTGGAGTTCGCCCATGCAGATGTCAGACATTCCCTTCGGCACCATCGACTGGTCGTCGGTCGAGCCCACCCAGCACCCGGGGGAGACCGGCAGCGCCACCTGGCGCACGCGCCATTTCGGAAGCATCCGCGTGCGCCGCGTTGATTACTCGCCGCATTACCTGGCCGATCACTGGTGCGTGAAGGGGCACATCCTGTTCGTGCTGGAGGGCGAGCTGGTCACCGAGCTGCAAGACGGCCGCGTCTTCACGCTGAAAGCTGGCCACTCCTACCAGGTGGCCGACAATGCCGAGCCGCATCGCTCGCGCACCGGGGCTATCGGCGCGAAGCTCTTCATCGTCGACTGATCCTTCCTGTTCGCCAAGAACGAGAGCCCTGTGCTCTTGCGGCTTGCGGCCAGACCTATGGTCCCCAGCCCACCCCGGGCCGCCGGTCGGTCCAGGCCAACTGGTATGACAAGTGGACCATTTCGGCCATTGCGCCCGCCGGTCGGCCCTCGTGCAACTCGCGTATGCCTCCTGTAGGCTGGTGGACTATCGCCGCGCCCAGGGCAGGCCATCCGTGTCCCGTAGCGCCTGCACCAACACGGGTGTGAGGACGGAAGCCAACCCACTGCGCAGCTCTGCTGTCTCGAAGAGCACCTGCTGAGGGTACCACTTGCCGAAGCGGCCAGCCGGCGCGTCCATGGCCACAACCAGGGTGAGGCCGGGTAGCAGCCGCTCTCCAGGCCAGGGCTTCTTGTGGCGCTTCACCTGGGCCACCGCCGCACCCAGGGCATTCAGCACACCTTGCACATGCCACCCTCCCTTGCGCGCACGCACGGTATTCACGAAGGACCACACCTGACAGTCCGGCTCCTCGGTCCACCGCAAGGCGCAGCGCACGCGAACACCCTCCCACCGCGCTTCAACCACGAGCGGAGTCTCCATCGAAGAGGGTGCGGTCAGGGGTGAGCTTGATCGGGTGCCTCGTGGCCCAGAAAGTCGAGCTCCCTGGAGTGGCTCAGGCGTGGGGTGCTCATGGATGACGCCCGCCTGGCCGCTGAGATGCCATCGCCGGGCCTCCTCCCAGGCCTCCAGCTCGTACTGCTCGGAGAGGGCAAAGGCACAGAAGGCCTCGAACCTCATGGAGCCGTAGGGCTGCACGGCCGTGTCGAGCTTGCCGCCCGGCAGCACCGTCAGGATGTCCGAGAGAGACTCGGGGGGAAGAGGCTGTCCATCCGCGAGAAGCTGCAGGCTGCCATCCTGGCCCAGGGAGAGGTGCAGCTGCTGGAGAGAGCCATCGCGCTCCTCCGCAATGGCGGCATGCAACAGGAAGTCGGCGAGACGGGAGCGCCCGCGTGCCCCCGTGTCGCCGAGATACATGCCGGGGCGCTTGCGTACCGCCGCCAGAGCATCCAGTACGACCACACGCACTGTCACGGGCAGGCGCCGCGGTGCTACTCTCCGCCCCGGCGCCGCCAGCGATGGAACGGTGCGCGGCGCCATCATTCCGCTCACGGAGAGAGCATCAGATGAAGAAGAGCCTGCGCCTGTTCGCGTGCCTTGTTGGCGGTGCCATGCTGTTTGGGACGGGGTGCGGAGGCGCTCCCGAGGAGACCTCCGCGGAGCCGCTGCAGGAGCCCACGGCCGCGCCCGAGGGCGGAGTTCATCAGCAGGCCATCTACACGGTCTGCTGGGGCACGCTCGGCGTCTACAGCGCGCCGTCCACGTCCTCCACCCAGGGGCTGTCCATGTCCTACGGCCACCGCTTCAACACGGACAGCTCGGTGTTCTGGTCGAATGGTGAGTACTGGGTTCGTGGCTACCAGTATTGCGAGGCTCCCTACTACTGCAACAACTACGGCTACGTTCGCTGGGCCGGGCTCTGCTAGCAGGCGTCTGTCCAACATGACGGGCATCGCCAGCGCGGCGATCGCCGTCGTCATCGGCCATGTCTCCGCGGGCACCTCCACCATTCGCGTGGGCTGGGGACCTTGCGTCCACAGAAGCTCCGTGGGTATGACGCGTGTTCACGGAAAGTCCGTGCATTGATACAGCGCCATATCGCCTGGGGACCCATGATGAAACGACTGCTGCTCACTGTCTTGATTTCACTGGCTGCGACGAGCCAGGCGAAGGAGCCCGCCAAGGCGAAGGCACCCGCCAAGGCGAAGGCGGCTGCCGAGCCCAAGCTGATCATCGTGGGCGTCGGCTATCCCGGGATCACCAACCTGAGAGGCGCCATCGGCCTCTCGCGAGACGGCGGCAAGACGTTCAAGGAGGTCTGGTACAAGGACAAGGAAGGCGCCAGCGTCGAGAACGTCATCTACGTGCCCGAGACGAAGCTGTTCGTGGGCGTCGGCCGGGCTGGCATCCTCACGTCGCCGGACGGCGAGAACTGGAAGCAGGTGGAGCTCCCCAAGGCCGCCCGGCTCCATGAGCTCCACTCCGTCGCGTACGGCAACGGCTGGTACGTCGCCGTGGGCGACAAGACCGACATCATCGTCTCCAAGGACGCGCAAACCTGGATCGCCTCCTGGGCCAATGACAAGGGCGAGCCCGACATCGCCAAGATGGACGAGATGAGCAAGTGGTTCGCGGAGCACTCCAAGGGGCCCGCCCCCGGGCGCATGAACTACACCGAGGTGGCCTTCGTGGGCGGGAAGTTCCTGGCCGTGGGGTACTGCCACCGCGTCCTGGAGATCATCCCGACCGAGCAGGGTGCCACGTTCGGCAAGGTCGAGGATCTCGACCCGGAGGACTGCACCAAGTCCGCCAAGCGCATCCGGCAGCACGGTGACGCCATCGTCATCACGGGGAACCGGGGCTTCCTGTCGAAGGATGGCGGGGAGACCTGGAAGGAGCTGCGCACGCTCAAGGCGGCCGGCGACAAGTGGGCGCTGGGCGTGGGGCCGCAGGGCTTCATGACCGCGTCGACCTACGGCAACTTCCTCTCCTCCCCGGACGGGGAGAAGTGGACCCCGCTGCCGAAGTACACCCGCGCCACCCCGCAGGACATTGCCTGGATTGGTGGCCAGTGGTGGATGGTGGGGCAGGGGTCCAATACGTACTGGACCTCGCCGGATGGACAGGAGTGGAAGGAGCTCAACTACACGGTCGAGTCCGAGGAAGCGAAGATGACCCAGAGCTACACGGGCATCGTCGGGGTCGAGCTGAAGTAGGGCGCGGTGCGCTCGTTCAGCACTGGAGCCCTGGCTCTACCTCCGCTTGTGTGAGGCCGTGGCGCTCATGAGAGTCTGGGCCTGCGTCACGAGCCTCACGAACTCGGCGCGCTCGGCCTGGCCCTCGGTGGTGCGCTCGGCCAGCTTGAGCGCGGTGGCCAGGCTCCAGTCCTGGGCAGAGGGGCCGTGGCGCAGGATGTCCGCGGTGGCGGCCACCGCCAGCGCGAAGCGGAAGTCCGGCGAGGCGCTCTCCAGGGAAGCTTGCACCCGCGAGCGCTCGAAGGGGAAGGACTGCTCGGCGGCCTCGGCCCCGTTGGGGGCCTTGGCGCGGATGCGCACCGTGGCCAGGGTCTGCTGCTCGCCCGTCAGCTCCACCTCATAGAGGGCGGTGACATTGTGGCCCGCGCCAATCTCCCCGGCGTCCACCTTGTCGTCGCGGAAGTCCCGGTCGGCCACGTCCCGGTTCTCGTAGCCCACCAGCCGGTAGCGCCGCACGGCCGCCGGGTCGAACTCCACCTGGAGCTTCACGTCCTTGGCGATCACCTCGAGCGTCCCGGTGAGCTGCGTCTCGAAGACCTTGCGTGCCTCCTGGTAGCTGCCCACGTAGAAGCAGTTGCCGTTGCCCTTGTCCGCCAGCTTCTCCATCAGGTCGTCACGGTAGTTGCCCATGCCGAAGCCCACCGTCGTCAGGGTGACGCCCTCGGACACGGAGCCGCGCACGCTCTCCAGCATGGACTCGGGCGAGAGGTGGGGCCCGATGTTGGTATCCCCATCCGTGAGGACGATGACGCGGGAGACGACGTTGCCGGAGGCCTTCTTCAACGCGTGACGGTAGGCCAGCTGCATGCCCGAGCCCATGGCCGTGCCACCTCCGGAGCTCAGCGAGTCGATGGCCGCGTAGATGCGCTCCTGCTCGGTGGCTGGGGTGGGCGGCAGCACGTCCTGCGTGGAGCCCGCGTAGGTGACGATGGCCACCGTGTCGTTCTCGTTGAGGTTCTTCACGGCAAGCTTCATGGCCTCCTTGGCCAGCGGCAGCTTGTCCGCGGACTGCATGGAGCCACTGGTGTCCACCAGGAAGACCAGGTGGGCGCGCTTGCGCTGCGAGCGGGAGACCTGCTTGCCCTGGATGCCCACGCGCAGGAAGTGGCGGCCCTTGCCGAAGGGAGACGGCGCACCCTCGAGGTTCACGCTGAAGGATTCCTTCTGGGGCGCGGAGTAGCGGTACTTGAAGTAGTTGACGAACTCCTCGACGCGCACGGACTCGGGCGGGGGCAGGCGGCCCTGCTGCAGGTAGCGCCGCGCCAGCGAGTAGGAGGCGGTGTCCACATCCACGGCGAAGGTGGACAGGGGATCGGCCCGGGTGTCGGTGAAGGCGTTGGGGGTATGGGCCTCGAAGGTGTTGCCCGAGGTGGCTTGGGGCTCGTGCTCAGGCCGGGAGGGGGGCGCGGCGCGAAAGGCCAGCGTCTCCTCTTCGCTGCTTCCGCCTACCGCACCGCCGAGCACTCCGCCGAGCACTCCGCCGACGACCCCGCCAACGACTCCACCCTCGACTCCACCCTCGACTTCCCCGGGCTCCTCCGCGGCGGGCAGGTCCTCGGCTACCTCTGCAAACTGGAACGCCTCGGGGGGCGGGCTCACCACGGCGGGCGGCGCGGCGGGGACCTTCAGCACAATCTCGGGCTCTGGCGGAGGAGTCCGGCTCGTGCATCCAGCGGCGATGCCCAGGGTCAGGACGGTGCGGGCACAGAGAGAGAGGCGGAGTGGCAGGGAAGGGGACATGGGGGCTCCGGGTTCGGGAGGAGAGCCTCGACGGACTGCTCTTCCTCACGCACTCAAGCTAGAGACTCCCGGAGGAGCGATGGCCGTCGCGCGTCCATGATTCCGTCATGGTTTCGTCAGGCCCCCTCCGCGGCGGGCTCGATTGCCGCCGCTTCCAGCAGAGCGCGCGCCAAGGCTGCGGTGCGGCTCACCCTGGCAACGCGCGTCGGACACTCCGGGTGACTGACCAGGCAGCCCGGCTCCGCTCGAACAGCACCATCTCATGCTGTCTCAAGAAGCACCCAGGCGAGTATGAGCGCTGCGGCGCCACACCTCCCGTCCAGCGGCCGAACCCTTACCTGCCCCCGGCCCGCACCTGAGGCGTATGAAGCGGCTCGGGCTTCCGGATGTCCGCACCCACGTCCTGGTCGCCTGCCTTTATATCCAGGCTCTCGCCCTGTTTCCGGAGCGTGCGCGGGACGCCTTCGCACTCCTACGTCGTCGAGGCACAGCATAGGTTGGAAGGCGGCACTGGGGTCATGCCGACATCACGACGGCCATGCGGTGGAGGAGCTGGAAGTAGCCCTGCGCTGTCCACACCGTCAAGAAGAGCGCCCCCCTCCAGGTGGGCCTTCGAAACCACCGCCAGACGGAAAAGAAATAGACCGGCCAGAACACCAGGCCCCCGATGAAGAATGCCCACCTGAGCCCGGGCACCGTGACACTGAAGCCTCCGACTGTGACCAGAAGCGGAGACAGCATGAGAGCCCCAAGTATCTTGCTCCCAGGGCTCTCGAGTCCCCCGACGAGGTCTCCAATCAAGCCGACCACGACCCCCAAGAGCGTGCAGAGGGTCGCAATGAGGACTCGCATGCTCTTGGTGGGATTCAGGCCAGGGGACGCGTTCATGGGATGCTCGGGTGCATGCGGCTCCGCCGATAACCCTGGCGGGAGGAGGGCTCACGCGCAAGCCCCTTTACCACCCTCGCCTGGCGCCGAGGGCAAGCTGCCGAAGAGGAGCTCGTAGGCAATCACGTGCTGGAACCCGACCTGGGCCATGAAGGAGTCGTAGTCATGGACGGGCATGAAGGGATTGAAGAAGCACGGCACCTCGGAGCAGCGCGAGCGTGCCGAGGCGCTCGCCCAGGTGGACCGGGTGCGCAGGGTGCTTGTCGCCGAGATCCAGCCTGGATGCCCGGACGCAGCTCGACATCAGCGACGAGGGCGTCCGCTGCACGATGGAGCTTCCGCCCGAAAAGGCCCCGAGCCCCTGAGCGCCACCACCCCGTAGTGGCCCTAAGTGGGGAAGAGCCAGCCGGTCAGGAGGCTGGAGGCCGTGGCGACCGCGCCGCCCACGAAGTTGGCCCCGGGGAGGGGAAGCGCCGCGATGATGGACCCCGCGGCGGTGATGGTGTCGCCCACCTTCTTCCCGGTGCTGGCATTGGGATTGGACCAGCTCTTGACGGCCTGCGCGGTATCGAGCGCGGCAATGGCCACGTTCGCTCCCGGCACGAAGCGTCCCGCTGCCTTGGCGACGCTGGGGGGCACCACCTTGGGCAGGTACTTGCCGGCGTCCTCGATGAGCTGACCTCCCGTTGCCACGAGGGTCGCCGCGTGCTTCGCGACCTGGCTGCCGCTGTTCACCGCGCCAGCGATGTCACCCCGCTTCAGACTGTCCACGGTGTCGCCCGCCTGGCGAGGCGCATTCGTGAGCGCGTTGGCCGCCGAGAAGAGGAACCCCGCGCCGTTCAACGCCGCCCCCCCACGCTCTACCCCCTCTCTGAGCCTGTCGGGAGGCGTCGGCATGTTGGGACCCGAGCCCGTCAGGGCCCTGAACTTCCGCTCGCCGTCGACGGTCTCGACGCCCGGGCCGCTGGGAATGGTGTTCCTGCCGCTGTCTACCTCCTTACCGGTACCGGTGCGTGAGCCGTCGGGTCCATTCAGGCGCACTCCCTCCTTCGGAACGAAGAGGTGAACGGTCCTGTTCTGGTAACGGGCCAGGTTTCCTTTCACGGTGTAGTTCCTGGGATTCACGTCGAGATCAGAGAAGGTCTTCCCGACCTTCTTCTCGAGATCTGCCCGCCAGGCATCGAACTGAGCCTTCAGAGGACCGCGGGCAACCTCCAGATTCGTGGACACGACGTGCTGAGGGAGCTTGCGGAGATTGGGCGTAAGTCCCGCCTTGCCCGTCAGGGTGCCCCAGGACTTCGTGCTCGCCGTGAAGGCATCCCCGATGCCCCTGCTGAGCGGGTAGAGGGTCGGGGTGTATTCTGGCGCTTTCGCGGTGGCCACTCGCCCTGGCGGGGGACGACGCAGCGGCGCGGGGGCGGCGGCGAAGGAATCAACGGCGTTCCTGAGCGGGGCGCGGGACGGGGCGGGTGTTCGCACCTTCGCGGAGGAGAGCTTCAGCCCGCTCGCCACCTTGGCCCGGGAGACGGCCGCGGTGACCACTGGCTGTGGCGGAGGAGGGGGCCGCAGCGGCGGGGGAGGAGGCGGCGGGGGAGGTAGCCTCTTCGAGATCGGCGCGGGTGCCATGTGGGGTCTCCGGTGAGGGGGAGGGGGCGGAGGTCATTACGCGCATGCCCGCAATTGGGTTACATGCCCTCGGCTACAGCGATGCGGTGGCGACCACGGGCTCCTGGAGCGGCGGTCCCCTTCCGATGCTTCCGATGCTCCCGAGGGATGGTGGTATCGTCCCGTCACCACATTCCTACTGGGCGCTTAGAGACGCATGACCAACAATGCTTCCGACGCACAGGAGCACCCGCAGCGCAGTGCCCCGGACCAGCCGAGCACCCGCAGCGCCGCGCAACACCCGTCCGTCGAGCCCCCGCGACAGGTGGAGCAGCCCGCGCAGGGCTGGCAGGAGCCCAACCCCTTCATGCTCCTGCTGAGCAAGGCGGTCCCCGTGCTCGTCGCGCTGGTCGCCCTGGGTCTGCTCGTCCGGGTCGACAAGAAGCACGAGGAGATCGCCAACAAGCAGAGCGCCTCCTCCTTCTCCCAGCCGAAGGGCAGCGCCTCGGCGGGCACTGGCTCCGCCGGAACCCAGGCCACCGGTCTCACCTCGGGGGTGAAGGCCATGACGGCGGGCACCATCATCGCCTCGTTCGATGCCATCGCCGAAGGCAGGGACTACACGCTCCAGGCCCCGACCGGGACTTCCGAGCTCGAGATCAAGGTCTGGGACTACGCCGCCGAGGACGGAGATGTCATCCAGCTCCGGGTGAACGGGCAGATCGCCAGCCAGCCCCTCTCGCTCATGCACGCGCCCATCTCGGTGAAGGTCCCCGTCGGAAAGCTGGAGGTGCTCGGCCTGCGCGACGGCGGCGGTGGCATCACCTACGCCATCAACTTCCCGGCCATCAGCACCAGCATCACCAACAGCACCCGGCCTGAGTCCTTGAACCAGTACCACTTCGAGGCTCCGGGGCAGACCGGGGCACGGCCATGAGCTCCCTCCCCTGGTCACGCCGCCTTTTCCCCGAGCTGCAGCTCCTCGACATCCTGACCGGGAAGACTCCCGTCCCGCAGGAGCTGCCCCAGCGCCAGGCGGCCTCGCTCCAGGCGGGAGCGACCCCGAACGGCCAGCTGATGGCGGCCGCTCCGGCGCGCTCCTCCATCGCGCCCACCCCCCAGAAGCTCGAGGCCCCGCCTCCCCCCGCGCTGGAAGGGGGAAAGCTCGACAAGAAGCTGGCCGCGGTGCGCGACGCGCTGGCACGGCGGCTCGAGCACCAGCCGGAGACGGTGGAGTCGATGCTGGCCGCCATCGGCCGGTGGCTCATGGGAGGCATCGCGCCCGACAAGCCCGCGGGCATCCTGCTCCTGGGGGGCGTCGCCGGGTGTGGCAAGAGCCACGCCGCCACCGCCTTCGTGCAGGCGCTCGCGGAGGCTGGACTCGCGGCGTCCCCTGAGTACGAGGAGATCGAGCTCTCCGACTACGCCTCCGCGGACGGACACACGCGGCTCTTCGAGGAGCGGCTGCTGCCCCTGGTCGTCCAGGGCAACCGGCGCGTCTACGTCTTCAACCGCGTCGAGACCGTCTCCGCCTCGGTGCTCGCCTTCCTGCAGCCGCTGGTCACCTCGGGAGAGGCCTGGCTCGGAGGCAACCGCCTCAGCCTCGACAACTGCTTCATCTTGTTCATGACCTCCGCGGGGTGCTCGCCCACGCCCGAGCCGGGCGTCATCCCCTCCGCGCTCAAGGACCGCATCGGCTCCCGCTTCTGGGAGACGGTCACCGATACGATCCTCCTCTCCGCGCCGACTCCGGAGCGCCTGCGGCACATTGCCCGGGCCAAGGCCACGGAGTTCACCCAGCAGTTCCAGGCGCGCACCCGCATCGGGCTCTCCTTCTCGGACGCGGCGCTCTCCGCCATCGCCTCCGAGGCCATGCTGCGCGGCGACTACGGACATGGCGTGGTCGCGACGCTGGAGGACATCCGCGCGCCGGTGGCGGCCCTTGCCGCCCGCGCCGAGCTCGGCAAGGCCCCCGCCACCGTGGAGCACGGGGAGGGGGGCTTCGTCCTGGTCCAGGGGGCCCAGCACCACAAGGTGGACACCGGGAGCCGCCGTCCGGCCGAGGAGTCTGGCGCGCTCGCCGAGCTGGACAAGGTGGTGGGGCTCGCGAACGTCAAGTCCTTCGTGCGCACCGTGCAGCGCACGGCGCGGCTCCAGCGCGAGCGGAGCGCGCAGGGGAGCCGGACGCAGGCCCAGTCCCTGCACATGGTCTTCACCGGCAACCCCGGCACGGGCAAGACGACGGTGGCCCGGCTGGTGGCGCGCGCCCTGCGCGAGGCGGGCGTGCTCGCCAGCGGGCACCTCGTCGAAGTCACCCGGCAGGACCTCGTGGCTGGCTATGTGGGGCAGACCGCGCCCCAGGTGAAGGCGCAGGTAGAGCGCGCGCTCGGCGGAGTCCTCTTCATCGACGAGGCCTACACGCTCTCCCGCAACGCGTCCGATCCGTTCGGCCGCGAGGCCATCGACGCCCTGGTGAAGGCCATGGAGGACCACCGCGACAACCTGCTCGTCGTGGTGGCCGGCTACACCGAGGAGATGCAGCAGTTCCTCGACGCCAACCCGGGCCTCAAGTCCCGCTTCCCGCACGTGGTCGAGTTCCCGGACTACACGCCCGAGGAGATGCGGCAGATCCTTCAGCGGCTCGCGGCCTCGCAGGGCTACGGCCTCGCCGAGGGCACCTCCCGCGTCATCGAGGAGGAGCTGACACGGCGGCAGATTCCCGGGCGCAAGGACGGCGGCAACGGCCGGCTCGCGCGCAACCTGCTGGAGGAGGCCATCCGTCACCAGGCGGAGCGTCTGGCCTCGGAGAAGGACGCGAGCCCTCCGCCGGAGGAGGTGAACCTGCTCCGGCCCGAGGACTTCAAGCCGACCCGGGCGGCGGTGTTCGAGCTCGAGGCGGAGCTGGCCAGGGTCGTCGGCCTGGAGCAGGTCAAGCAGATGCTCCGCACGCTGTACAAGCAGGTGATCGCCGACAAGCGACGCCGTGACGCGGGCATGTCCGCTTCGAGCCGGCAGAGCCTCAACATGCTCTTCCTCGGCAACCCAGGCACGGGGAAGACCACCGTGGCGCGCCTGGTGGGACGGATGCTCAAGGAGGTGGGCGTCCTCAAGTCGGGGCAGCTCGTCGAGACCGACCGGAGCGGGCTGGTCTCCGCCTACGCCGGGCAGACGCCGCAGCAGACGCGCAAGCTCATCGACCGCGCGCTCGGAGGCATCCTCTTCATCGACGAGGCCTATGCGCTCTCCCGCGGGGAGGATCCCCTCGGCAGGGAGGCCATCGACACCTTGGTGAAGGCCATGGAGGACCACCGGGAGAACCTCGTGGTCATCCTCGCCGGCTATCCGAACGAGATGCGGGAGTTCCTGAAGTCCAACTCCGGCCTGCGCTCGCGCTTCCCCCTCTCCATCCACTTCCCGGACTACTCGCCGGCCGAGCTCGCGGCCATCGCCGTCAAGGAGGTGAACGGCCGGGGCTTCCGGCTCGTGGAGGGGATGGAGCCCGAGCTGAGCGAGCTGATCAGCCAGAGCACGGTCCGCAGGGACCCGAACCAGGGCAACGGCCGCTTCGCCCGCAACCTCATCGAGGAGGCGGTGCGGCGGCAGTCGGCGCGGGTCGCGGACCTGCCCAACCCGAGCCCCGACGAGCTGATCACCCTCACGCGAGAGGACTTCGGGATGGACGCCAGGAGCCCCGCGTCCGCGCCCGCCATGCAGCGGCTGGAGGAGATCATCGGGCTGGACGAGGTGAAGGACTTCGTGCGCGGCCTGCGCGCCCAGCTCCTGGTGGATGCCCAGCGCCGCAAGGCCGGTCTGCCGAGCGCTGGAGCCCGGACCCTGCACATGGTGTTCCTCGGCAATCCTGGCACCGGCAAGACGACGGTGGCGCGCATCCTGGCGCAGCTCTTCCGGGAGCTCGGGGTGCTGCCCACCGGACAGCTCGTGGAGGTGGATCGCAGCGGGCTCGTCGCCGGCTACGTGGGGCAGACGGCGCTCAAGACGAGGGAGCGCATCGAAGCCGCCCTGGGCGGAGTCCTCTTCGTGGACGAGGCCTACGCGCTCGTCGCCGACGCGCAGGACAGCTTCGGGCGCGAGGCGCTCGACACGCTGGTCAAGGCGATGGAGGACCACCGGGATGACCTGCTCGTCATCCTCGCGGGCTACACCGGTGAGACCCAGCGGCTGCTGGCCAGCAATCCGGGGCTCAAGTCGCGCTTCCCCAACGTGCTGAGCTTCCGCGACTACACCCCGGACGAGCTGGTGCGCATCGCCCACCGGAACCTGGCGCAGCGCGGGATGAGGCTGACCCCGGACGCCGAGGCACGGCTGCTGTCGCTCTGCTCGGCGGTGGCCGGAAGCCGCGATGCCGGCAACGGGCGCTTCGTGCGCAACGTGCTGGAGAAGGCGGAGCGCCAGCAGGCGCTGAGGCTCGCCGCGCTGGCCAGCCCCACGCTGGAACAGCTCTCCACGCTGGTCGCGAGCGACTTCGACGCCTAGGACACCGCGATGAACAAGGCCTTCCGATACATCAATCAATTCCTGACGGTCCTCGGCATCGTCTGCTTCTTCGTGTTCCTGGCCTGGTCACTCCCCTACATGGCGGTGGCCATCTTCCTGCGGCTGAGGGATCTGGTCTCGATGATCAGGACGCATCAGCCCGTCCCCAACGTCATCGAGCTCGCGCTGCTCATCCCGCCGTCGCTGGCCGTGTGGTACGTGTTCTCGAGTCAGTGGCTCGGGCGGTTCTTCGGCCGCATTCCGGTGGTCCGGCCCGCGATCCTGATGGTGTACGTGCTGTTCGTCGGCACCACCTGGGCGGCGAACCAGATGCAGCGCGGCTTGCGGATGGACACCAGCGGTTATGCCTCGCTCCTCACCTTCGCGATCGTCATCCTGGTGGGCACTCGGATTGTCATGAGCGTGCTGTTCACGCTCATGCCCGCGACGACGATTGCCCGGCCAGGCAACAGGGGGACCGGGCGCTGACCCCGCGCGGTCTCTCAGGCCTGGCCCAGCCGGTCCACGAACCGCACCAGCTCCGCCACCGAGTCCACGCCCAGCTTCTGGATGACACGGGCGCGATGCACCTTGATGGTCTTCTCGGGGGTGGAGCTGGGTCCACGTGAGCGTCTCCAGGCTCAAGGACCACAGGTCGTTCTCATAATTCGTCGGACCGAACAGCTCCCCGGCCGGTGTCGAGGGCCCCTGATCCGCCCCGAGCCGGTAGCCGCCGAACACCAGCAACGCGTGGCTGTCGGGATCGTATCCACCGGCGACCCAGGCCCGAGGGGCTGGCTTTTCGCCGGAAGTGGGGACGAGCCTCCAGCCCGTGTCCTGGTCATAGACGGCGACATCATTGCGAAGGCCGGTGGACGTCGTGGCGAAGCGTGGGAGCGTGTTGCCCACCCCCCCCACCGCGTAGATGGACGTCCTCTTGGAAGAGCCCGCCTCCGGCACTTCCACCACCAGGGCGGAGGAGCGCCGGACGGCGAACGTGTCTCCCAGCGCTTCCGCTGGCACGCTGTGCCAGCGCTGTCCCAGGGTGTCGTAGGTCCACATCTCGGGGAACATCAGGTCCGAGCCCGTCCGGAACCGGCCCCGCCCGCCCACGATGCTCACGCATTCACCGCACGGGCCGGGCATCAGCAGGGACTCGGCACGCGCGGCGGGCGTTTCCGGCGTGGTCAGCTTCGTCCACGTGGCCGTGGAGACGTCCAAGGCATGGAAGTCGTTGACGGTGAAGTCGTTGGGGAAGTTCTCACGCTGGCCGCCGAAGCGATAGACGACCTGGCGGTCACCCTCTGTCCGGGCGAACGAGGCGCTCGCCTCCCAGAGGGCGGGAGGGAGTTCTCCGTGCTGCGGAACAGGCTCCCAGCGAGGGCTGGCGCAGCGCCGCAGGTCCGCTCCCTTGAAGGGAGCGGCTTCGCAGCCTGGGGATGAGGAGCCACACGCGCTTGCCACAAGCAGGAGCATGAGGTGGGCTCCCACGCGGAGCAGGATCTGGGGTTTCCATGGATTGGTCCGATGCTCGAGAGGTGTACTCCCCGGGAAACTGGGCACTGTCGCAAGCAATCCGACCACTGCTTGTGAAAACGGCTTTCCCAAATCACTCACACTGACTCCCTGTGTTGCATTGTGTTGGCTGTATTGGTAGGCACCCCCTCTACACGGCGCGTCAGGCAATGGATATTGGACCTTGTGCTTACACAGCGGCCGGTTCAGCCCGGGTATCCATAGGTCCAGCACCGCGCAGCCCGGCGTCATCACCTCGGAACACTTCTCCGGCCTCGGCGGATGTCTAGAATGGGGGCGATGCGCTTCCTTTTTGCTGCCTGCGCCGCGTCCCTCCTGCTCGTCATGGCCTGCGCGCGGCCCGCGAGGGCTCTCGCTGTCCCGCCCCGAGTGCCCTTTGCTCATGCCGACGCGGATGCCCCACGCGTGGTGGGTGAGGCACTCGTCAGTGGGCCAGCCTCGCGGGAGGCACTCTCTCAGCGCTATCCCCGTCGAGAGCCGGACGCACGGCTCGTCGCCACGCTGGCGGACGTGCTCGCGGACGGAGGGAAGAGGCTCCACTGGAGTTCCCGCACGCCGGAGCAGCTCGAGTGCGAGAACGGCACGGTGCGGTTCCTCATCCAGGTCCGTACCCCTCCCCAGTGCGAGGACCGCTCTTGCCCCGCGGTCGTCTACTTCTCGGGAGGCTGCCCGCAGCCGGGATATCACTGGCGTGCGGAGTTCTTCCTGCGCGCCGGCTTCGTCTTCGCGGAGCCGGCCGTGCGTGGCGCCTCCTGCGGCGCGGACTGGGCCATGGCTGACGACGGTCCGAGGCGGTTCGAAGCCGCGACGGACCTCGAAGCGGCCAGCCGATGTCTGCGAGCTCGGCTCTCGCGCCACGGCGACGCGCCGAAGCTGGGGGCGCTCGGCTGGAGCTATGGTGGCAACCAGACCCTGCTGGCGATGACGCGCTTCGCGGGCAGCTACGATGCGGGTTTCGCCCTGGCGGCGAAGCCGGATCTGCTGTCCTTCTTCTCCCAGGCACCGGCCGAGCTGCGCCGCCGTCGCACGGCCGAGTATGGAGATCCCGTCACCCAGCCCGAGCTGCTGCGGGCCAACTCACCCATGACGTATGTGGACCGGGTGCGCAGCCCGGTCGCCCTCATGTTGGGAGGACGCGATCCCAAGGTCTCGTTGTCGGACGCGGACGCCTTTGTGCGTGCGCTCGAAGCCCGCCAGCAGGATGTCTCACTGATGATCGTGCCCGAGCACGCTCACCTCACGGAACGCCCACAGGAGGTGGTGTTCGAGCACGCCCACGTGCTCGCCTTCTTCGCGGATCGGTTCGGCATTCCACTCTCTCCAGCAGTGGGCTATTGACGGCTCGTGTTCGCCCCCGTGAGGGGGAGGAAGCGCGCGTCATCCACGTAGAAGTCTTGCGTGCCCTCCTCGGTCTCCACGTACCAGCCCTCGGGCTCCACCGACAGGCCGCGTAGCACCACCCGGTGCGGCCACGCGGGCGCCCCAGCGCCCGAGGGTGGCTCGCGCGGTGTCCGCCGTGAGGCTCCCGCGAAAGGGCGCCTGCCGTACAGCGCCTCGTAGAGCGCCACGCTGAAGCTGAACTGATCGCTGAGGGTGCTCGCCGTTCGGCCCTCGAGCTGCTCGGGGGCCTTGTAGGCCGGTGTTCCGATGAGGGCCCCCATGCGCGTCAGCGAGGGGGCGGGCACCGGCTCTTCCGGAGCGGCTCGCGGCGTCGGTGGCTCGGCCGCCTCCCGGCTGCGCGCCAGCCCGAAGTCCGTCACCCGCCCCCCAGTGCAACGCCTCGGGCCGTTACAACATCTACTCGTCGGGCTCCTGCAGTGGGAGCTGTAACCGGTTGGGCACCGGCTGCTGGGCCAACGTCACGGTCTGCTGCAACTGAGCCGGTCCGCCTCGGTCAGTGGAACAAGCCCGGGGCGCACGTTCGGTGAGGGCCCTCCCGCCACGCTCGACCGTGGGAGACGCATGAGTCAGCGCTTCTCGCTATCGAGCGTGGTCATGTGCGCGGCTGGGTAGCGGGTGCCTGCGATCGCACCGCGCGGCGCGATCGCCTCGACCTCGGCGAGTTGCTCCGCGGTCAACGGCTTCGCAGCGAGCGCTTCGTCCAGCTGCTGGATCGTACGCATTCCGAGCGTCGGCACGAACCGCGGCTGCTTGCCGAGCACCCACCCGATCGCGAGCTGACTCGCTGTGATGCCCCAACGCTTCGCGAGGCCCTGGAGACCGGCGACGATCTGGGCGTTCGCTTCGCGATTCGCCCCAGCGAACCGCGGCATGTGGGCGCGCGAGTCGTCGGCGCCAATCGAGCTGGCCGAGAGCAGTCCGCGCGACAACACGCCGTACAGAGTCGCGCCGATGCCGAGCTCCGCGAGCACGGGAAAGATCGCGTCCTCCGGATCACGACTTGCGATCGAGTACTCGATCTGGAGATCGGCGATTGGATGGACCTTCGCCGCGCGACGGATCGTCTCGGGGCCGACCTCGGACAGCCCGATCGATCGCACGTAGCCGGACTTCACCAGGTCGGCAATCGCGCCGATCGTGTCTTCGATGGGCACCGCCGGGTCCAAGCGCGCCGGGCGATACACGTCAACGTATTCCGTGCCGAGCCGAACCAGCGAGTACGAGAGGAAGGCCTTCACCGCCGCGGGTCGCGCGTCGATGCCTCCCAGGCTTTTGTCGGCGCCGCGGAGCATGCCGAACTTGACCGAGAGCTGGACCTGGTCTCGGCGGCCGGCGATGGCCTTGCCGATGAGGAGCTCGTTATGGCCCGAGCCGTAGAAGTCGGCGGTATCGAGAAAACTCACGCCGCGTTCGATCGCGGCGTGAATGACGGCGGTGCTCTGCGCGTCGTCCGTCTTGCCGTAGGCGCCGGACAGCCCCATGCAGCCGAGTGCGATTCTCCTGGGAGCGGTCCTCGCTGCGGTTGCTGACGTCGAGTGGGAGTCGGTTCGTTGATCGTGCATGGACCTGTTCTATGGATGGGCGACCGCATGCACTTGTCGATCCTTGGCGCAATCCTTCCGCCAAGGATCGACAAGCGCCAACGCGCACGAGGCACTATCCTGAGGGGATGGATCGCTTCACCGAGCTTCCCGTCTCACTGCCGGGTCTGCACGTGGTGCGTGGGACGACCACGTCGCTGCATACAGGGGTGAAGGAATATTACGGCGTTGGGCGCATCGAGCACGGCGAGACCGAGTGGTGGGGCAGCGGCCGGGTCTGGCGCTCCATGCCCGGCTGCATCCTGGTCAAGCAGCCCGGCGACGTGGTTCGCCATCTCGCCCACCACGGACCGACGATGTTCACGGCCGTCACGCTGCCCACGCACGAAGTCGCTCAGGTTCAGGGCGAAGGCAGGGTGGTGGCGATCGCTCAGCTCGAAGCGAACGACCCACGCGCCGCGCCGTTTCACCGCCTCCTCAATGCCGCGTGCGCAGGGGTTGATCGCCTCTCGCTCGAAGTCGCGGTCGCGGAAGCGGTGGGTGCGCTTGCGGTCATCAGCAACGCGCATCCTGGCCATTCGCGCCCCGTCCGGCGCGCGATGGACTACATCCGCGAGCGACTCGTCGACTCGATCACGCTTGATGAGCTCGCGGACTTCGCAGGCCTCGACAAGTTCCACCTGTGCCGCGCCTTCCGTGCGCAGATTGGAATGCCGCCGCATACCTATCTGACGCACCTGCGCGTCGCGCGCGCGAAGCAGTTGCTCCATCGCGGCGTGCGAGCGTCCGACGTGGCGCCCCAAGTGGGCTTCTACGATCAAGCGCAGCTGACGCACCATTTCAGGCGGCTCGTCGGGACGACGCCAGCGCGTTACGGGAAGTCTCGAAGGATTCGCCACCCGTCCGGCACATCCCCCTGAATCCCGAGAAGCCAAGGGGTCTGGGTTCCCCATGAAGCCGCCGGGGTTGAAGTCGTTGCTTCAGGCGGCTCAGTCCTCCTCTGGGGTGAGGCCCCACTGCTCGAGCCGCTTGAAGAGGGAGGAGCGGGCCAGCCCCAGTTTCTTGGCGGCGCGGTCCTTGTGGAAGTGGCAGCGCTGCAAGGTGCTCTCGATGAGCTGGCGCTCCAGGCGCTGCATCATCTGCTCCAGTGTCACGCCCTCCAGTAGCTCGAGCGGCGGGGGGCCCGTGTCCTCGGCGGCGTGGTGGAACTCCTGCTCGAATCCCTCAGGCAGGAGTC
This sequence comes from Hyalangium gracile, assembly GCF_020103725.1. NCBI lineage: Bacteria > Pseudomonadati > Myxococcota > Myxococcia > Myxococcales > Archangiaceae > Hyalangium > Hyalangium gracile. The sequence goes on from NZ_JAHXBG010000012.1 coordinate 332,403, forward strand.
ACGCGCCCGCCAATCTCCGGGAAACGTTCGTACGCGCGCACGAGCGCCTCCAGGTGTTCGGGGATGTCGAGATCGAGCGGCGTCTCTGTGAGCCGAACGACCCAGCCACCCGTCTTGGTGCGCCGCGCCTGAGAGAGCACGTCTGCATCTCGGGCAGGGTCTGGGAACCCGATGCCTTGTGCGGCGGCGGCCGACCAGTAGTTCAGCCACCCCAGGCAATGCGGAATCGCAGGCGAGCGGAACTTATCTGGGAACTTGAGCGCTGGTAGCCCCCGTGGCGGAACCCCCGGCTTGCGCACCGGATCTCTCGTCTGCCTCGCAATCTCCACGGCCGCGCCGCGCGGCGTCGCATGCCCCCAGAAGGCGCGTGCGCCCTCCGCCACGCCTTCCAGCACATCCGCCGCCGCCGCGATGCTGGCCGCATCCAGCGGCAGCTCTGCGTGGACTTCAAATTGGGGCTGGCCGCCTGCGTTCTGGCGCGCAGGACTTCCCCACCCCGTAACCGTCACGGGATGACTCTCGTCGCCGTTGCACAGCAGCGGGAACTTCCCGCGCGCGCTCGCCTCTGCGAGCCACCTATCGCGTTGCGGCAACGCGATGGGCTGCCCTGCCTGTGAGAGCTCCCACTCCAAGCGCACACTGGGGAGCGCCCGTTCGATTCCGTGGACGACAGCGAGCGGGCGGCTGTCGTCACCCGCGAACGCTGGCGCATGGACGATGAGGATGAGGGAATTTTGAGTGGTCATCGTTTGCATCCCGTGACGACGATATTGAGGAGGCGATCCTCCGCCTCTAGCGCGGCTTTGTGCTCTTCGGTGCTCACCCCAATGACGAAGCCATAGCCACATGCCTCCGCCTTGTCTCGCTCTTCCTGCAACAACGGCACTTGCTCCAGGATCGTCTGCCGCCGGATGAAGGCGCTGTACGTGTCAAATTGATGGGTCTTGATCTCCCACAGCACACTCATGCCGACTTGCAGCGCATCAAAGCGCTTGCCGTCAACGAGTACGTCATTGCCGGGGTAGCGGTTCGGCGGGAACCTATCGGCGCACTCGTTATGCTGGGGATCTTCGCCCGCATGTGGCACCGGGATGGGATTGCACTCTGGGCGGCGGCGCTCCGCCGTCACCGGGGCAGGCGGGTCCCTCCTGTTCGCTCTGGCGCTCTCCGGTGTGGGGCTCGCCTCCGGCTCCTGCGAGGCCCGAGGAGCGTCTCCGGCCCAAAGGCCCGGTTCCCAGGTGGGCGGCAACTCGCGCGTGTGCGGGCTCCTCGGCAGGGGCTGGGGGCGAACCTGCCCTGGCTGCCCGCGGGTGGGGAGGCCCGTGCCGGGCACAGCGGGTGGGCGCACAGGCGCCCAGGCGTACGTCTCAGGCGCTTCTCGAGAGGTGGCGCACCCAGCAACGGCAACGGCGACGGCAATGGCAACGGCCTGGCGGAGGGCGCAGGCTGAGGAGGGCATGGTGCTCACCGCTACTCCAGGTGGAGGGGGCCGCGAAAGGGCAGAGGAGGCCGGGTTGGACGACAAGTCTATCTCGCCGGGGCTCGTGGATACGGAGGTTCCGAAAGATCTTCGCCAAAGCGGGAATACGGAAACGCGCTCGACCGATTTGGATCGCTCTTGCCAGAAACTCAGAGCGGCGGTTCGACTCCCGCCGCCTGCAAGCAGAGTTCATCGAGACGGCCAAACTGCGCGGCGAGGCTCCAGGGGAGGAGATTGCTGCTCAGCCTCGTCTGGTCGGTGAGGCCAACTCTCGACTCTGTCCTGCACTGGAGTCGCTGGCGACGCCGCCATCGTGCCATCGCCAAGCTCTGCACCGACGCAGGAACTCGCGTCTCAAAGTACAACTGTAGATTTTAGAGCCCATGCACGTAGGTTTGCCATCATCAGGTCTCGGAGCCCACAGTCTTCACCTTACCCAGATATGCTAACTGCTGACGGAGTATTTCGTCTTCACGAAAGTAGCCCAGCAAGGCGATGGTCAGCGCATCAGCTGAGCGGAAGCGATTGTCACGATCATACTTGCCCAGACTCAGCGCCTCTGTGGCGAGAAAGACGCTGAGCACTGCTGCTTGGTAGACCTCTCGTACCTTGCGAGCGACCTCCTCCGCAATGTGGTCCGGATAGCGTGACTGCCAACGCTCGGTCTGCTCGACGATGACGCGATGGTTCTCATTGAGTTGAATGGTGTTTGAGACCTCAACCCATTGCGCGAGGTGATTCTCTGGGTCATCGAAGTCCGTCTTGTCGCGCCAGATGACTCGAGGTGGCTCTCGAGGGTGCGTGACGCTCCGAGCGTTTTTCTGGTCAGTTCCCTCAGCGCGCAGTTCAGTGGGGGTTCGTGCCTCATGGGTGTGACGCAGTCGCCCGGTGTCGAACTCAAACTGTGCTTTGTCGTCCTGGATGTTACCAACTACACCCGGTCCATTGGGCTCGGGTGTGGTGATATCCACAGATTCTTCCTTCAATCCCTCCACGACCAGCAGCTTCTTTTGCTTGAACTTCTTGCCCCAGAGATTCATGTACTGAGACAGACGCTCCATCAATCTCGATGTAAGCTGAGGATTGTCGTGGGTATCTCCGAACGCCTCTGTCAGGGCTTGCTGAACCTCATTCGGCATGTGCTTGGCGAATTCAATCAACCAGTCATTCAGTGGCAATGAGCGGTCAGGCGTTTTCGAGTACTTGAGCGTGCTTCGAACGCTTTCCGGATACACGCCGAGAGTCTTCGGAGGGTCATTCACCGGGGGCTCGAGGATGACCCAAAGCCTGGTTCGGACTGTCTTGGGCGTCACCCCCATCGTCCGGTAGGCCGAGTGATGAGTCGTGACCTGATACAACTCATCCTTGTAGAGTACGCCGATGAAGCTCGTGCTCGGCCCTTGAGCTGCGTCTGGCATCTCTCCCTTTTTGAGCAGGAACCAGTGCGCTCGCGTGCCGTCGGACAGCGACACCTCGCCGGAAACAACCTCCGGTTTCTTTTGTTTGCGCTCCTGAGTGATATGAGCCTGGCTTCCGTACAGATTGATGAACGAGCCTTTCCGAGAGCCATCATCGAGCACGAGGCGCCCTTCTCGCGCGTTCTTGGGCCAACTGTCCTTGTCGTTGTCGTTCAGGAACCGATTGACTGTGATTTCAGTCCCTTCTGGGAGCGTCCAGAACCTTTGATTCAGGTAGTGGATGAGCCCCTTCGAGGCATTGTTCTCCGTGGGGCGTTCGGGGTCCCCCAAGATGGTGTCTTGCTTGGCCGAATTGCCGAGCAAGACGATGACAGTTCCATGATCCGTGATGATCTCGGGTTTGATCTTGCGCCAGTCGCAGCCGTGCTCGACATCATTGAAGGGTTCGACGACGTTCTCGTCATCGTAGTCTTCGAAACTGCGAAGGCCATACTCTCCGCTTCTTGGATTCTTTTGAATCCAGATCATGGAGGCCCGGTTATCAACCCAAGACAGGATGACGATGCCATACGTATTCCAGGGCATCAGCGAAATCTTGGCGCCAATACCGAAGTTGTCGTGCTCTCCGCCGATACGTTTCTCGCCGCTGCCTGCGTATGAGAAATATTCGTAGAGTTGCTTGTCCGTCATTCCCTTGCCGTTGTCGGCGATCAGCCGCCGGTAGACTCCTTGATTCTCGACGGCTTGGTATTCGACGCCAAAGAGTACCTTCTTGGCTCCAGCCTCAAGTGAGTTCTTCAGCGTCTCGCGTGCCCATTGGAATGCTTGGCATTCGTTGTAGGCCCGATTGATGAAGTTCTGCACTTCTTTGTACTCCACAGGCTTGAAAGCCATTCTTTTCCCTCCTTGGCGTACCTTACTTTTCGGCTGATGGGTGGGCAATGCCCGGAGCGGAGTCGGAGCCCCGCACGCTCTGAAGTAGAGCCCTCTGCACAGACCCGGTAGGTGGACCGCCGCGTCGTTGAGCGTCAGCGACTTGCCCCAGCGGAACACTCAGATCGTCGGATTGCTCTCGCTGGGATCGCGGAACTGGGTGACTCGTGCCGCCCATGCTGGGCCAGATCCGCAGGAGCCGCGAACGTTACGACGCGCGTCCGGAGCAAGAGCTTCGTTACGAAGGAGGAGGGCTTAGGCGCTCCAAGGCTTCCTTCCGTGCTCAGGCCCGAGCGTTGCTCCCCACTAGTGGGGAGCGGAAACACGCCTTGGCCAGGGATGACTCACACGGGGAGAGTCCTTCTGGAATCTCGAAGGACGTGCTCGCCGTGCGAGACGCCTGGGGCGAGCCGTACAGGTGGCTCTCGAGGAACCACAGGTCCTGTTCGAGCTCTCCCAGGAGCCGGGTGAACAGGTCCACGGTGGCCGGGTCGTCCAGCTTCTCGCTGCGGTGGATGCCCTGCCGGATGGAGGCCTCATACGTGGAGATGCGGTCTACCAGCGCCCGGGCGTGCTCCTCTCCGCTGATGGCCGTGTAGGCATACTCGTCCAGCGCGCTGTTCCGGACGGCTTGGCGGATGGTTTCCTCGGCATAGCCTCCCAGAGCACCGGCCCGCTCGGCGAACTCGTCGACGTGCTTGCGCACGTGGTGGGCTACGTCGTCGAACAGTTCGTGCCGGCTGATGAACTGCCTGCCTCGCACGTTCCAGTGCGCCTGCTTCAGGACGGCAAGACAGGCGGGGTTATGGCGTGAGCGTCTGGGCCGATGGGTGGTGTCGACGTGGGCCTCGTGGATTACTTTTCTTTTTTCGGGGCTTTCTTCGGTTTAGCAAAGAGCCGGTCGAGAACAATCACGGGCAAGGTGCGTGATGCCCCCTTAGGATCGATATATTCCAGTTCGTACGCGTCAAGCCCAGAGGCCAGCAGGGGCTTGGTTCGCTTGCGCAGGGTGCCCGAGCGCGGCGCGTCTCCGGCCTCTGGAAGTTCCCCAGTGCTTAACACACTCCAGCAGATGAAGGCATCAATCGCGTCAAAGAAGTGATTCACGGCCCGATTGCCCTGGAGCGTGAACTTGAACTCCACGCGCGCACAAGCTTTCTGTGGTTCAAACAACTTATGCTCCACTACTTGGGCAATCGCGTCGACACCCAGCCGGGTGTCATACTCAATGACACGCAACGGGACACGGTAGCGCCCTGACAACACCATGTAGAGGAGGAAAACCTCCTGCTCGTTCGTAGGCTTCGGGAGGCGCAGTGAGGCCTCGTCATCAAGCAATTCCAACACTTTGACTTCGGTCGGCTGAACATCGCCACCGTTCTTCTGGAACCACTGGGTGACGGCCTCCGCCCGCGTATTCATAGCTTCGATTTCCTTCGAGCGACGCCCATGAACGACAGCGGACTGAAGATTCACAATCCACTCACGGAACGCGTCTTCTTTAAGCGCTTCCGCAATTCTGTCGGAGACCAGCGACACGATTTTCTCCTCGTGCTCGCGGACGTTCGCCATGCCGTTGCGGTTCGCCGTGAGCACCAGAGCCTGATGGTTCACGAACACCTGCCAGAAGCGCGTACGGCTCAGGTCGAATCGCAGTCGCTTCTTAACCTTCTCGGTTGCACGAGTTAGCGCGGCTTGGAGTAGATCGTTGCGCTGAACGACGGGCACAAAATCCTTGCACAACCAGAGCCCGAAGCGCTCATCAAAGTCGTACTCGCCGCCCACAGGCTGGCGTGAGCCCTCCAAGTAGGAGTTGAGTTGCCGCCGCTGGCCTTCGACACGCATCACCAGCGCGTACGGAGATGCGTCCATGAAGCCGTCGACGGGGGTAAGACACAAGGCCGTCAGGTCGTCCCGGACACGAACCGCGCCTCGCTCTGCCTCATGGTGATCCGCGAAGCGGTGGCCGAAGGCTGCCATGCCGGGATGATCCTTGGCCCACCGGTCCTTGTCTTCCTTCCAAGCCAGGAGGAAGTCGGCTGCAGGCTTGGTGGGCCCAAACCCCAGCGGTCGGTAGGCATCTTCACCGTTCACCCGTAGGTGAATCGTCATGGGAACAAGGGGCGACTCATGGATGCGAAGACGAGCAAGATCCTTCTTGTGATGAACAGTATCGTGGAACTCGCTCCTGGAGTCGAACACGCCCGAGCGGATATCTCCAATCACCGTGAACCAATCGCAGTAGGTCTCGATCGCACGGCGCGACATGAAGCGCTCGGCCGCATCTCGGAAGTGGCAGCCCTCCACGAGAATAGCAACACCCTTGCGAGAGAGGAGACCTAGGTGCTCAAGTTCCTTGCCGAGCACATGCTCTGCAGGCAGAGGCACCTGATCCACAACCCTCGAATCCGATTCCAGGGGGTTGTCGAGCGTGGTTAGGGTCCACTCGGCTGCTCCCTCGGCCCTGGAGGCTACGCTGAGGCGCCGAGCGGCAAAGTAGAGTTTGGTGCCGTGCCCTTTGTAACCGATCGAACCTCCTCCAGGAGGTTTCACGGAGGCAGAGATGCCCCAGAAGGCCTCAAGTTGAGCCTCGGTCATTCCTTCGCCGTCGTTGATGATCAAGACGTCGATGGGGAGCGCGGGGGGCGCACCTCGGGCCGTCCGAATCCAGACGGAGGATGCGCCGTGGTCGCGGGCATTCGCCAAGGCCTCGCGAATGAGTTCAAGTGCGTCCACCTTGTTGTTCGCGAGTTCGCGGACAAGGTTACGCTGGTCGATTCTGCGCTGGATGAGAGTCATCTGTGTGCCGCAGCATACCGCCTAGGCCTTGAGAATGCGTGCAGATGTCGCGTAAGAATGCTGGGGCTTTGGCCCCATCGCATACCACGAGTCGCGCGTCGACGTGGCCCGTGTCCGGCTTGTCTGGGCGCCCACACGCCTCCAGCGCGCACCACAAGGCGCACGTCCGATGAGCCCCACGTCCGCCCTGGATGCATCACGAGGCCGCAGCGCCCACCACGAGCTGCGTGCTGATTCTCCCGCCAGGTCCTGAGGTAATCTGAGGACCAAAAAAGGACCAAATTGGCCGGATGCGTGCGGACGCGTGTGGACGCTTCGAGGGGCCGATTTTTAGAGGGAAACCGAGGGGGCGCTGTTTTTCAGAGCAGGCCGCTTTACCCCCTACACGGCTTCGATTCCCGCCGCCTCCATCCCGAGAATCCAAGCGGTCTGGGGTCCTCATGAAGCCGCCGGGGTTGAAGTCGTTGCTTCAGGCGGCTCAGTCCTCCTCTGGGGTGAGACCCCACTGCTTGAGCCGCTTGAAGAGGGAGGAGCGGGCCAGCCCCAGCTCCTTCGCGGCGCGGTCCTTGTGGAAGTGGCAGCGGCGCAAGGTGCTCTCGATGAGCTGGCGCTCCAGGCGCTGCATCATCTG